>JBPCQW010000234.1:0-9389 GCA_050997715.1 Hassallia sp. | reverse complement strand
AGCGATCGCCACATAATTAAAAAAAGTCAATCAAACTTAATCTAGGTATCTAAATGTTAATTAGTGCGATCGCTACCAACTATCTAGATGTAAACTTTAAAACAGTTTACCCAGTTATCAGCATCAGTAATTTAGCAATCAAGGAATCAAAAAGTATGGCAACTAACTACAGCAATGAAGCTATCCGTAACATCTTAATCGGATTCGGATACCTAGCTCCTGATAGTAATCCTGGTAGCACTCCTCCCTGGAAGACAAATAATAATCCTTTGACAGATGAACGCACCGTCACCGCAATCAAAAAGTTTCAGCAAGATTACTCCCTGAAAACTGATGGCATTGCTGGCGATCGAACCAAGAAGGTGTTGCATGATACAATCGTCCAGCTTCAGAATAACTTGAAGCGTCTCGGTTTCGCCACTGATGCTCAGATACCTTCAGATAAGCCGTTTTATGGACCAAATACTTATGATGCGGTGAAGAGATTTGAGCAAAAACAGGGTTTGACGGTGAATGGTATTGCTGACAAGGAAGCGCGTACAATTCTAAATCAACCAACTTTACCAGTTAATAATATTAGGCTGATAGATGTGTGCATCCAATTCAAAGCTAATCCGAAAAAGCCTAGTTATCTGGAAGCGCTAAATTATCTAGAAAATCAGCTAAGTCCAGACATTTTAATTGAGTTTACCAACCAGTGGCGACAAACTAATGATGTCAACCCTTCGATAGTTAAGCTGACGGATGTGTGCAACTCTTATGTAGCCAAAACGCATCAAGATAGAGCGCTCAATTACTTACAAAGTCAGATATCTCCGGATGTGTATAAGAGATTTACTGAGCTTTGGAAGAAGTAGTAATTGATAATATAATATATCGCGAATTATACATATTGTAGAGACGTTCCGCCGGAACGTCTCTACAATGTTTGCAATGGATGCAACGCCAAATTAATTAGCTGGCTTTCCCATTCGGACGTTGGATAATCGTTTCCACAACCCGTCGATTAGCTTCGGGATCGATTCCTACCAAACGTACATATTCGTTAGCATGTTCGGACAGAAAAAACTCTAAAGTTGAAATTGCGTCAGATTCAGCATCAATTTGCGGAACCGCAAAAGTTTGCCAAGAACGAGTGCGAAAGCGTCTTTCATCTACGTGTTCGATGCCGATTTTATAACCTTGAGATAGAATATTACGCACTTCCTGTTGTGTTTCTAAGGTCAAATGCGTACTCGCTGCCTGTTGTTTGTTGAATGTATTTACTGAAAGTGCAGGTTGGGTTATACGATTGTTAAAAGGCTGATTCGGTGAGGCGATATTGAGGCTAACCGCAGGTTGATAATCTGTGCTGCCACTTGTACCATTGGGACGTTGGATAATCGTTTCTACAACTCGGCGTTTTGCCTTGGGTTCAATTCCCACCAAGCGCACATATTCGTTAGGATGTTCGACAAGAAAAAATTCCAAAGTTGAGATTGGATCAGATTGACCATCAATTTGTGGAACCGTAAAACTTTGCCAAGAATCAGTGCGGAAGCCTTTTTCATCTACGTGTTCAAGACCAATTTTATAACCTTGAGATAACATCTGACGTACTTGCCCTTGTGTTTCTAAGGTCAAGTGCGTACTTGATGTTTGCTGTTGGTTGAATGTATTTGAAAAAGGAACAGGTTGAGTTATCGGATTGTTAAAAGGCTGATTAAGTGGTGTGATACTTAAGCTAGGCGCAGGTTGATAATTTGTGCTGCCTTTACCATTCGGACGTTGGATAATCGTTTCTACAACTCGGCGTTTTGACTGAGGATCGATTCCCACCAAGCGCACATATTCGTTAGCATGTTCGGACAGAAAAAATTCTAAAGTTGAAATTGCGTCAGATTCAGCATCAATTTGCGGAACCCCAAAAGTTTGCCAAGAACCGCTGCGAAAGCCTCTTTCGTCTACGTGTTCAATGCCAATTTTATAACCTTGAGATAAAATATTACGTACTTGCTGTTGTGTTTCTAAAGTCAAGTGCGTACTCGATGTTTGCTGTTGGTTGAATGTATTCGCTGTTGCCGGCTGGTTTGAGCGATCGCTTGACGGTTGACTAGGTGACTTAACAACGCTTGTAGGTGCAGGTTGATTATTTCTACCTCGATTAAGACGATTGTATTCATCAACCAACTGAGAATTTTCCACCCGTTTTTGTTCACCAACCATAAAGTTACCTATCTCAATTAAGTGAGATAAATTAAAATTAGGCTTTTGAAATTCTGGTGCTTTCTCGGTGCTGTTAACTATACGTCGAGATATCTGCTCAAAACCGACTTGATGGATGAAGTTGCGGATTTGTTCGTCATAAATGCGCGATCGCAAAGCGCTAAAAAAGTCAATTGACTGCTTGATAAAAGTATCAACCAATTTTTCCACATCTCGTTGCGAAAGTTCATCCGATTCAAAAATCCCCCCAACAATTCCCACCTTGTCATCGCGGTCTGGTTCCCAGTAAAATTTATCCATCCGACCATCGCGAATTAACGGTGCGTAGAGGGTGGAAAAATCGTTACCTGTAACAATAATCGGCACGCGACATAAAGGGTTTGAATCATAGCTTCCGGGAAGTTGCACATCAGTAGGATTATCAGCAATATTCATCAGTGTGGCATTTACCAACTGCGTATTTACAGTATATTGCGTACCTTCATCAAAGCGTCCCGCACCCGCATCTAAATCGTTAATCATCAGCACGCACATTTTGCCACGTACCTTAATTAGTTCTGCGGTTTCTCGATAACGCAGCCGAATCAGACGTGCTGGATCTCCTGCATCTGGACTTTCCAGTTCACCCCCAGAAATCAGAGTCACCTCGATCCCCATTTTCTCAAAGACTAACTCACATTGAAAAGTCTTTCCCTCACCTTTGCGTCCATGAATTCCCAAAATCACCGGTACTCGCACACCGGGAATATTCAGGAAGTTTTTGGTGATGTGAACCGCAAGTTTGTCAATAAAGCGGGGAGCAATATAATAACCCATGAGTCTGTCAATGAATATTTAGTACTTCTGAAGATAATGTTAGTTTTTTATGGGGACACCGAGTCACCTATCTTTATACTTAAATTAGCCTTTTTCTAGTAATGATTTTATCAATTAAGTCAGTACTGCTGTGTTAACAGTTGCATAAAATCTGCCTGTTATTCACCAAAAAAGTGTTGCTGCATTTAGTATACTTACATTTTGTACCAATAGCTTGACGGCGCGTAATACATTTTGGTGAGGTTCTGGATTTTTCTACAACAGCCGATAATTTCCTAGCTGCCCATTAAGGCGCTTTGCCACAATATAAGCAAATGTACTCGCTCTGTCAACCGAAAATTCCTAACGGTAGATTCCTTGTTGTCATTATTACTGCTTCCAAAGTTATCAGATGCTCATACCAATTCTCTGTAATTCTGTGTGAATTACGACGTTATAAATTTGTGGAGACGTTACATATTTATCTCTACATTGAGAATTGGTATCACTTGACTCGTTCATTAAATATTTTGTACCAGGAACTGCATGGCAATGAAAAAAATTTACTGGTTAAAACTAGCTTTTCAAATAAAAGGCTCAGTTGTCTCAGCAATTTATAAAAAAGTTATTGCTTATGGGTTCTTCGGGACTTTTGTTTCTCTACTTTACGATTTAAAGTTACCTGTTTCTCAGCCAATTTTTGAAAGTGTTATTCCCAGTATTGTTTTAGGTTTATTACTTGTTTTTCGCACCAATACAGCTTATGATCGATTTTGGGAAGGCAGAAAATGTTGGGGTTCTATGGTGAATGATACGCGAAATTTAGCGCGACAAATTTGGGTATCGATTGATGAAATCAAGCCAGAGGATAAAGAAAATAAAATTGCAGTATTATACTTATTGGTAGGTTTTTCTGTCGCAACTAAATTACATTTGAGGGGAGAGCCTGTCAATAGTGAGCTAGAAGAACTTATAGGACCTTTTCGGTATCTCAAACTAAAAACTATAAATAATCCCCCCTTAAATATTGCTTTCTGGATTGGTGATTATTTACAAAAGCAATACAAACGTAATTGCCTCAATAATTATCAACTAATAGCGATACAAGAATTATTAAATAATCTTGTGAATAATTTAGGAGCTTGCGAACGAATTTTAAAGACACCGATACCTCTAGCTTATGCCATCCATTTGAAACAATTGTTGTTAGTGTATTGCTTCTTACTACCTTTTCAACTAGTGGAGAGTCTGGGATGGTGGGCAGGTTTAATTACAGCTTTGGTTAGTTTTACATTATTCGGCATTGAAGCCATTGGTTTAGAGATAGAAAACCCCTTTGGCTACGATGCAAATGACTTGCCTTTAGAGACGATTTGCAACACAATGAAACGCAATATCAACGATTTAATTAACTTTACTCCAGGTGTGCGATCGCATCAAGATAACATCAACAATTAAGATAATTTTACAATTTAAATGATGTGCATAAAATTATGTTTCTAAAAGAGAAAAAACTTCTTGAATAAACTGGGCATATTGCCTTGAATTATCACTCAATATTTCTGTTAAGTTAAAATAAGCGGAAATTGTTGAGTCATTCTGAATACGAGTATGCACTTCACTAGTAATACAGCTAGCAACGAGAATAGTTCTAACCTCTGAATTCCTGCGAAAAGCTGACTCAAAGGATTTTTTAGCAGCACCATAACGTTCAAGTGCTCCAGCAGGATCGGCACCTCCTTTCACCTCAATTACACCAACTGTTGTACCCTGATTGTTTAAAAGTGAAATATCTGGCTCACTAGAAAAGAGTATTGAAGTGTGATTAGCCAACATAACACCTCGATAAGATTCAATATTTCCTAGTTGTTCGTCAAGTTTACCAGGATTGTATAGTTCGATTGCCGTACTCACACGCGGGATAAAAGCAGCAAGAAGATTATGTTCCTTCGCTTCTTTGATAAGAAGCCTTTGCACAACTTTTTCTGCTTCTTCCCCAATAGCATTACGCCATGAACCGTCAATTTGTGCCCCCGTTGAGGCTAATAATATTCCATATAATTCTTCCCCTGTAAGACTTTCTATTGAACTATCAATAATAAGTGATATGTGTTCATTAAAAAGTTGAGAAAGTGCTAGCGCTTTATCTTCTGTCAAAAAATACCGATTTTCTTCATCGGTTTCAATTTTCTTTACATCTACTGCGACTAAGTACTTAACGGCTTTTTGAGAAAGTGCCGCAATATTACGATAATAAGCTAATAGCTTAGAGTGTTCTCGAATTAGCCTGGGATGACAAAATACCTGAATAAGCTGTAAGTTAAGATGTTGATTAATGTAGATAAATGCATCTTCTCCGATACCCCAATTTGCTCTACCTTGCCAACCGTATAAATCTTTGACTGGTAATAATGCATTAATTTTCGCATTGAAAGATAGCGTATTGTATTCCTTCAATTTGCGATAAAAGAAGGTGGAACGCAAGCGATAGTTAACGCGATTTGCTTCCGTTAAAAGATTAGTTTCCTTTATTGTCACAGTCCTGCTTTTCCCAAATATATACACATTTACGCAATTCTGAGCGACCGTGATTTCCCATTTGCTGACTACTATTGCCTTTTCCTTGCCCTAATATCCAAATGTGTCGCGTCACCAGCCCAAAAGACTCTGCTATATCAGATAAAATTAAGTCTACAGGAATTTCCTCTCCAGCATATCGAACGTTATCGTTTACCATTGACACTATGCCACCAGTTTTGAGAATTCGAGCTAATTCATAAATGACAAAGCACATTTCATAAAAGTAATTACGTAGCATTCTGGTAATATTTTTATTATTCAACTTACCTTCTGTTCTATAATTTTCCAAAATTATTAATACTTCTTGTAACGCAGCCTGATTTTGGAAAGTTAAATCTATTTTTAAGAAATCCTGATAACGTCCTATATTAGTATAATAATTTTCTAAATAATTACGTTTATCTCGGTTTTCAACAGTACATGACAACATTGTTTGACGTAAATGCTTGACTTTCTCTTCACTGCAACCTAAAAATGCAAGTTCAAGAGCATAGGTGCGAGTGTAATCATATCTATTCGCATAAGGTGGGGATGTAATGACAAAATCAATACTGCTTTCTTCGATAGTCGGAAGAATTTCTAAACAAGAACCTTGGAAAAGTTTAGGTTCCGGCTTTTCAACTGCATCTGGCAATGGTAAACTATTTTTAAATAAATCCAATTGGATAGAATTAACATCTAAATCTGATATAATCTGCTTTAGTTTTTGGTAAATTGCATTTTCAAAATTTAAAATTTCTCCCTTATTAAATTCATTTTTTGCTTTAGAACGACCGGAACGAGTATCCCAGCGTAGATATTGCCCATCTTTTCTGGTATAGCTAATATCTTCAAGAATACAAAAACCAGCATACAAAAGTAGAGAGCGTATATCTTCATCACAGATACAAGTATTACAATAAAAGAGATAACCTATTAACTTTTTTTCATTTAGAGAAGAAAATGCTCCTTGCGTAATCGCAATATGATTAAATGTATCAGTCTGGTTGTAGTAATCTAAAAAATTTATTGTTTTCAAATCCGAAATTACTGTATGTAATGAGTTTACATTAATTTTTTGAGACGTAAGCCGAGATTTTGTGGCAAAAATACCGACAGGCAAAAGTTCAATTCCTATAGATTGCCACCCTAATGCACTTGCAGCGAATAGAGATGAGCCAGATCCAGAAAATGGATCGAGTAGAATACCGGGTTGTGGCTTTAATTCTTGAAGAAGATAAGTAACTAGCCGTTCTGAAAAACCTTCTCTATACTTGAACCAGGAAGAAAATCGAGCTTGCTTATTACCTTGGAAACTAACCAAAGTTCTATCTAAATAAGGATTATGAAAAATCTGGGAGCTAAATTTTTTGTAAAGCTTACTTCTATTAATTAAAGAGGAATCGATTTGCATAAAGTTGTTTATCGTTTTACTTATTAGGATGTTTTATTTCTATATATTAAATGCAATTTTCCCAATAAATTGTATTTGTTGGCTTTAGCTACATATACCGATTAATGATTGCGACACATGGATTCTCGTCAAGTAAAGGGTGGGGTTTCCCTACCCCTAGAAATTTTTCATAACCTTCTAATACCTTTTTCCAAACCTTGGCAGACACCTGTAAGAAAATCTAAATTCAAAGTGGCAATAGCATCACTAGGTTTGTGATAATGTGGATTTCGCATATTAGCCGTATCTGTAACCATAATTGCCGGATAACCTGCATCCCAAAAAGGTGCATGATCGCTTCGTCTGGTATCACTAACAATTAAACCTCTATTTGGCACAGGTAGCCATTCGCTAGGTGTACCAGATTGACGAATAGTGCGACTCAGATTAATTAAATCTGGCAATGTCCGTAAATTGCCAATTAAAGCAATAAAATCGCCATGATTTGGGTAAAAACGTTCTAAAGGTGGGGGATAATTTTGCGAACCAGGAGTTGCATCGCAATAACCCAACATTTCCAAAGACATCATCAAGCGTAGCGATCGCTTTTCTTGCTTTAACTTGGCTACATAATCAGCGCTACCAAGTAAACCGTATTCTTCCATATCAAAAGCCACCAATTGCAAGGGATATTTGATTGGTTCGGTGGCAAACATTCTTGCCAATTCCAACAACACGGCTACACCTGTAGCATTATCATCAGCTCCTGGTGTTCCCGGTACGGCATCGTAGTGTGCTGCAATTATAATTGGTGGTAAATCCCTCTTTGAGAATCTCTCCAATGAAGGTAAATTCAATATCAGGTTTTTACAAGCTTTGCCCTTTACCTCAAAGGTGTGGATTTCCACACTTCCCCATTGTTCAAACTCTTCGCGAATGTATTGTTGGACAAAAAAATGTCCCCCTGTCGCCAAATACGGATCGCGATCGCGAGCTATAAACGTAAGATGAGTTTGCAGTTGCTTTTTTAAATTCACACGCATTATAGCTATGAACACTGTTTAAAGTGTAATTCCCAACTGCAAGATAGAATAAATCAAGCATTGCTTGCAAACAAATAAAATTTATTAGACACTTTAGGAGAACAGCAACGCATGGGCAAGGTAGTCGGCATCGACTTGGGTACAACCAACTCAGTAGTCGCCGTCATGGAGGGTGGCAAGCCGGTGGTGATTGCCAATGCAGAAGGAATGCGAACAACCCCCTCCGTCGTTGGCTTCAGCAAAGAAGGCGAAAGAGTCGTTGGGCAAATGGCACGGCGTCAAACCGTCCTCAACCCCCAAAATACCTTCTTTGCCGTGAAACGCTTCATTGGGCGCAGGTATAGCGAACTGAGTCCAGAATCAAAGCGAGTACCCTACACGATTCGTAAAGGCGAAGTAGGCAACATTCAAATTGTCTGTCCCAAACTCAGTAAAGACTTCGCTCCAGAAGAAGTTTCCGCAATGGTGCTGAAAAAACTGGCAGACGATGCGAGTCGTTATTTAGGTGATACAGTTACCGGGGCAGTAATTACCGTACCTGCTTATTTTAACGATTCTCAGCGGCAAGCAACACGAGATGCAGGCAGAATTGCCGGTTTAGAAGTGTTGCGGATTTTGAATGAACCTACCGCCGCTTCTTTGGCTTATGGATTGGATCGCGGTGATACGGAGACAATCTTAGTATTTGATTTGGGTGGTGGCACGTTTGACGTATCGATTTTAGAAGTTGGCGATGGCGTGTTTGAAGTCAAATCCACTAGTGGAGATACGCAGCTAGGCGGTAATGATTTTGATAAAAAAGTCGTTGATTGGTTGGCAGAGCAATTTCTGGAAACCGAAGGAATAGACTTAAGAAGAAGCGATCGCCAAGCTTTACAACGCCTCATGGAAGCTGCGGAAAAAGCCAAAATCGAACTTTCCGCCGTCAGCGTCACCGATATTAACTTACCCTTCATCACCGCCACCGAAGAAGGTCCCAAACATATCGAAACTCGTTTAACTCGCTCGGAATTTGAAGGTTTATGCACTGACTTGGTAAGTCGTGTGAGAACACCAGTCAAAAGGGCGTTGAAAGATGCCGGTTTAACACCTGAAGATATCGATGAAGTTGTTCTGGTGGGCGGATGTACGCGCATCCCAATGGTAAAACAGTTAGTGCGTGACTTAATCGGCATCGAACCCAACGAAAACGTTAACCCCGATGAAGTTGTGGCAGTGGGTGCGGCAATTCAAGCGGGTATTCTCGCAGGAGAACTTAAGGATGTGCTGCTGTTGGATGTCACGCCTTTATCTATCGGCTTGGAAACCATCGGCGGCGTAATGAAAAAGCTTATTCCCCGCAATACAACTATACCAGTCAGGCGATCGGACATTTTTTCCACATCAGAAAATAA
>JBPCQW010000221.1:0-14593 GCA_050997715.1 Hassallia sp. | reverse complement strand
TTAACCCCACTCGTTTAGTAATTGACTTGCCGGGAACAACCTTTGGGCGTCCGCAGCTCAGGCAGCAGGTAGGTGGTGCAATTACCTCAATTCGTGTCGGGCAGTTTGATGAACAAACAACTCGCATAGTCGTTGAATTGACTCCTGGTTATACTCTAGACCCCAACCAGGTCAAATTTGTCGGCACAACAGCTAGCCGCTGGACAGTGCAAATACCAACGCCAGAAGCTGAACAAGTAGGTTCATCACCAGAAACTTTACAACAACCTACAGACATAGCCACGAGGCAACCCTTAACTACCAGCGCTCCCCCCATAAATATTTACAATGTGGTGAGATCCCAACCGAGTACCTTAACCCCAGCGACGAAGGCATCGGTTATCAGCGCCACACAAGGAACGACTCAAATTGAAAATTTCCGGATTACAGGCGATGGATTTTTTGTCCGCACCAGTGGCGGTAATCCTCAGATTCAAGTAAATCGCAGCGACGATAGAAGGGCAATTAATATTGACATCGCTGGCGCATCTTTATCACCAACTTTGTTGCAACGGGATGTGTCGGTTAATCGCTACGGTGTCAACCGCATCCAATTCTCCCAACTGCAAACAAGCCCTCCTGTTGTTCGCATGACTATGCAGGTGGACACAAATGGTTCTGACTGGCGGGCAAGTAGCAGTAGTATTGGTGGTTTCATAGTTCTACCTAATACTGGTGTAGTTAGATTACCCGGAAGTAGTAATATTACAGTTCCCGGAAGCAGCAACCCACGTCCTATTCCACCACCTGTTGTCGCCAACTTGCCAGCCACAATTGAGTCTGTAGAATTGGCGGCTACTGGCACGCAATTGATTGTTAGAGGCGATCGCAATTTATCTGCAAACGGCTCTTGGGATAGATCCACTGGATTTTACCGCATCACTATTCCCAATGCTCGCTTGGCTTCCTCTGTCAGAGGTCCGGTATTTGGTCCTAATAGCCCCATTCTGAAAGTACGCTTGCAACAGCAAGACTCAAATACTGTTGCCATCTTTGTTCAACCGACGCAGGGAGCGCAAATTGGCGAACTCAACCAAGTTGGCGATCGCTTTGTCGCTTTACAAATACAACCCTCTCGTCGGGTAACAACATCTTCACTTCCTTTCCCTCCCCTACCACCAGTAAACAGAGTTCCATTCCCAGATCCACTTACTAACGACCGACCGACATCACCGCCACCCTCACGCCGATCTCCTATGGGACGACCGATCGTAGTTGTTGACCCAGGACATGGCGGTAAAGACTCTGGTGCGCCCGGTTTGGGAGGACTTTTGGAAAAGGATGTCGTTTTGCCTATTGGTCAAAGAGTTGCGGCTATTTTAGAGCAAAATGGCGTAAATGCAGTTCTAACGCGGAATTCTGACACTTTTGTCCCACTTCAAGGAATTGTAGATATAGCCGACCGATCTAATGCTACTTTGTTTGTCAGTATTCACGCCAACTCAGTTGATAACCGCCCAGATGTGAATGGGTTAGAAGTTTATTATTACGACAGCGGTTATGGTTTGGCTGAAGTAGTTCGCCGAAGTATTTTGCAAAACATCAGTACTATCAAAGACCGGGGAACGCGCAAAGCGAGATTTTATGTTCTCAGGAAAAGTTCTATGCCCTCAATTCTTGTAGAAACTGGCTACATGACCGGTCGCGAGGATAATCCCAGGTTAGGAAGCACAGAATACCAAAATCGTATGGCAGAAGCGATCGCTCGTGGTGTCCTCAGGTATCTACAGCGTTAAAACTAATTAGTTAATAGTGGTTAGTTGAATAACCATCAACCATTTTGTATCTTAAATCCAAAACCTAACTAAAAATCTGCCTGTGCTTCCATCTTCGATTTTTCAAGGCAATCAAAATCATTTTTCCGAGCTTGAACCCCAACGTGCCCCCATTGGCATCTTTGATAGTGGTGTGGGTGGTTTGACGGTACTGCGACAACTCTATCGGCAACTCCCTAATGAATCAATCATTTACTTTGGGGATACAGCTCGACTTCCTTACGGTATTCGTTCGCAAGCAGAAATTTTGCAGTTCGTGCGCGAAATTCTCACCTGGATGCAACAGCAACAAGTGAAAATGGTAATTATGGCATGTAACACCAGTTCTGCTTTAGCTCTAGAGACGGTGCGTGAAGAATTTGACCTGCCGATTCTTGGAGTCATTCTCCCAGGAGCAAGGGCAGCAGTGCAACAAGGAAAGCGAATAGGGGTAATTGCCACCCCAGCAACTGCCAAAAGTAATGCTTATCGGCAAGCTATTCTGGAAATTGATCCAGATGTGCAAGTTTGGCAAGTTGGCTGTCCGGAGTTTGTGCCCCTGATTGAACAAAACCGGATTCAAGACCCTTACACTACTGATGTTGCCCGGTCTTATTTGGAACCTTTAATACAGCAGCAAATTGATACTTTAGTTTACGGCTGTACCCATTATCCGCACCTTAAACCAGTACTGCGATCGCTTCTACCTTCCTCGGTCAAGCTCGTTGACCCAGCTGTTCATGTCGTCGCAGCTTGTACCCAAGAGTTAGACCTTCTCAGTTTAAAAAATACCCACCCACCACAGCCAACTCGCTTCGCTGTCAGTGGTTGTCCACAACAGTTTGCCCAGTCCTCTTTACCGTGGCTAGGCTGTACCCCAATGGTTGAAGTTGTCCGCTTCAGCGATGCCGCAATTTCTCACATCCAGAAAGACTAGTTAAAAAGTTAGGAGTTAGGAATGATTAGTTATGAGTTTAGAATTCTAAACTCGTAACTAGAGACGTTCCGGTGGAACGTCTCTACCGCTCCTATTGACTATTAACCACTTCCGTCACATTTGGCGTTATCGATATCTCCCGCTTATGTTTACTAGAAGCTAAAGTGACACTTTTATAAACAGGTTTTTGTCCTGTTCGCTTTGCCAGAGCTAATAATAAATAGACGGTGAATAAATAACCCGCAGCTAAAATAAAAATCATCAGAGGCATATTTCCGTAAATCATTCTTCTACCTGCACCTTTCTCAAACGAATATAAAATTGCATAAAATTAATAGAATCCTAGCCAACAAGGTAAATCCTTAATGGCTATAATTTGCTATACTTGACTTCTCCATAGAGTTTTTATTCTCTACGGTTAAAGAATTAATTATTAAATTAATTTTTTTCACAGACCATACCTATGACAACAGTTAAATTGCTATATAGCAATTACAACTGCGGCTTCAGCAATCTACCCAGTCTGCGTTATTAAAAAGCTTACCTCATGGTAGGAGCAACACTTATGTTCAACCTATGCTGAATTAGTGTAGCGCGTTCCCATAAGAGCAACCTTTAGCTCCCAACAGAGAATTAGTTCCGGCTAAAAATGCCCTTACCAAATCCCTTCCCGTATAGGCTTGCACATCGCAGCAAGAATCAAAGAAATTATTCTTTTGATTTAACCTACGACGACTTATTTCGACTCACCACTCTTAATTAGTAAAATTACCTATCGGTGATTTATCCTTTTGCGGTGAATATCTCAAAAATTTTAAATTTCTTAATTTTAGCGTAACACAACAGTCCTAACTTTGAAGCCAACTTTAGTGCTAAATTTCAAAATTTTCAGGACACCTACACAAAAGGCTCAAACAATTTAGTCTTAATAGAGCAAATAGGTAGTGGATCTAGCAAAACAGATACTTTCAGGTGTTGTTGCGGAGTTAGTTATATATTTTATTTGCAAAAATAAATCTATCCTAAGGCAACAGTCACATCTTCTATCCTATGGAGGTTTTTTAAGCTTGATAAAACTTATTAATAATTTTAGTTAAATATACATGTAGACTACAGCAAATGAGGCAGCATATATTATTTTCCAAGCTGATCACTACAGCGGTGTTTGAAAAACAGGCTACTTCCATACCCTCATGCAATTTTACCAACCTATTAGGATTGGCGGTTTAAAAGAAAAGAAGGACGCAACCAAATACCCGCACAACCGGGTACGAGTGTACAAGAATGGGTAAGTCGTGACCTTGGCAGTCTGGATAATGCCACGAGGAAGGGTATCTGTGATGAATAACGAGGATTGCGATCATGAAAACTTTGCGACGGCACAGGCTTATCTTAAAATGAGTATAGGATATGTAAACTTTCTTAACTTAAGCCAGAGTCCGCCCATCCATGACCCCAGCTACCTCCTTTTTTTCTCCTGTGGAAGCAGACCTGCGAATACTAGCAGACAACCTGAAACAGCTAGTTGGAAATCGCCACCCCATACTCTATGCAGCGGCAGAGCATTTATTTGGAGCTGGGGGCAAGCGCATAAGACCGGCAATTGTTCTGCTAGTATCGCGCTCAACAATGCTAGAGCAAGAAATCACGCCGCGACACCGACGCCTAGCTGAAATTACAGAAATGATTCACACGGCAAGCTTAGTGCATGACGATGTGGTAGATGAATCAGATATGCGGCGTGGTGTTCCCACAGTTCATAGTTTGTTTGGTAATCGTATTGCTGTATTAGCTGGAGATTTTCTATTTGCTCAATCTTCCTGGTATTTAGCTAACCTGAACAACTTAGAGGTAGTGAAACTGCTATCTGAAGTGATTATGGATTTGGCTTCAGGAGAGATTCAGCAGGGACTAAATCGCTTTGATACTAACACCTCGATTGAAACTTACTTAAAAAAGAGCTATTACAAAACTGCATCGTTAATTGCCAACAGCTCTAAAGCAGCGGGGTTACTAAGCGACGTTTCCCAAGAAACCGCCGAACAATTATACGGCTACGGTCGTAATCTTGGTTTGGCGTTTCAGATTGTGGATGATATTTTAGATTTCACTTCTTCGACGGATACCTTAGGTAAACCAGCCGGATCGGATCTGATCAGTGGGAATTTGACTGCACCAGTTTTATTCGCTTTGGAAGAAAAACCATACTTAGAAGTGTTGATTTCACGAGAGTTTGCCCACGTTGGCGATTTAGACCAAGCGCTGGCGCTGATTGAAGATAGTCAGGGTATAGTGCGATCGCGCAAGTTAGCAGCCGAACATGCCAATAGCGCGATCGAACATCTTGCGGTTCTGCCACCCTCAGAATGCCGGCAAGCCCTGACTAATATGGCTGATTATGTACTGAGTCGGCTCTATTAAAAACTGGGGATTGGGGATTGCGGATTGGTGATTGGGAATACTTGCCGATTTCCTGGTCATAGTCACTAATCCCCAGCCAGTTTAAGCAATATCAGGCGGTATTTGAGGGCGAGAATGTTTTTGTTGCAAAGTTTCTTGGATTAAGTGCTGTAACTCGGTTCGCTTAATTTCCACAGCGTTGGTACTCATGCCACGAGTCTCAAAAAAAACTATACTATCTACGGGTTCTAATGCCACAAGTTGAAACAAAATGTCAGCGAGCGCTATTGGTGCAGCTATTACTTGAGGGTCAAGCCCAGCATTGGAGCTGAGTGGAACATCCTGTAAGGTGGGGTAAGCGTAGATCACGCGCTTTTCCAACTCTGGATTTGCACGGTTGCTCAATGTAGTTAAAACCCAGTCTTTTTCCAAATTTTGGAGAATATAATACTGGGGGTGACGTAACCTTTGAGCGATCGCGCTCAGGGCTGGGGAGATTGCTGTAACAAGTTGTGGTGTTATACCATCGTTGGGTGCATTGTCAATCAGCAATTGAATTTGTGCTTTTAAGTCCATAACGACCTGCAAATGGCTCTAGGGTAATGGCTATAAGATATTTACGTGTGAATGATCTCAGCAGAATTGGAAATAAGAGATAAACATACTAATCCTAAACACCGGATCTGCCTGCGTTTAGCTTATACGCAAAACCCAAAAAGCCAATACCTACGTTCATACAGGTTGTAACCAAGTATGTTAGGGTTTTTTTAAACTGACACTATGAATTTAGCCGCAACCGCAACTATTCAGGGAGAAAATTCTATCGGAGTGGAGGCGTTATTTCAACTCCTATTGAAGGAGTTAAGTCAATTAACCAAAGCTTCGGAGCCGAATCGCCACGATGTGGCTACACGAATTACCGCCGAAGTTTATCGGATTTGCAATGAAAGTAAACGTATCCAAGCTTCCGGTGCAGTCGAAAGCTCGGCGATGACCTTAGCCAAACATAGGCTACAACAGTGTCTCAGATACTACCAGTTAGGTTCAAATCGGGGTAGGGTGGAATTACATAGCACTCTAAGTGCGATTATCTACCGTTACATCAATCCTCCTCAGAGACAGTTGAGCTATCAGGGACGGCTGACGATCATTGAAGATTTCTTACAAAGTTTTTATTTGGAGGCGTTAAACGCTTTCCGGCGGGAAAATCAGCTTACTTCTAGCTATCGCCCTCAGAGTCTTCTGGAATTAGCAGAGTATATGGCATTTACCGAACGCTATGGTAAACGCCGAATTCCTTTACCAGGACGACAGCAGCAGTTAATTATTTTGCGGGCACAAACTTTCTCTCAACAACAGCCCCCCGAAAGCTCTGTAGACATCGAACAAGCCGCAGAAGGTAGCGCTAATGACGGCGATGGTTCTTGGGAAGATCCAGCCGTCCAGCAGTTGCGAAGTGCGATGGCGATGCAACCCGAACCTGAACCCGAAGAAGACACGTTGCGTTCTGTTGTGGTTACGGAGTTAATGAACTATCTAGAACAACGGCAACAAACCGACTGCGCTGATTACTTCGCCCTTCGCCTTAAAGATTTATCCGCGCAAGAAATTGAGTCAATTTTGGGTTTAACTCCTCGGCAGCGCGATTACTTACAGCAGCGCTTTAAATATCACCTGATTCGTTTTGCCTTGCTGCATCGCTGGGAATTGGTTCACGAGTGGTTAGAAGCTTCTTTGCCCACCAACTTGGGCTTGACTCCCCAACAATGGGAAACTTACACAGCACAGCTTGACGAGAAACAACGGTCTTTATTAGAGTTGAAGCAGCAAGGACAAGCTGATGAAAAAATCGCCAAAACTTTAGGGTTATCAATGGCACAACTGCAAAAGCGGTGGTTTAAAATTCTGGAACAAGCTTGGGAAATTCGTAACTCGTTAGTGTCCGGATCAGGTGCATCTACTCATGAATAGTGACTCAGAATCCTTACAACACCAGTTACTTGCTTGGTTATTGGCATCCGATGTCGAAGCAAGCTTGCATCCCTCGGCTGAGTGTGAGGAAATTGACGGGGTAGAAAATCCGCTCTCTGAAACCACCGCTTCCACAAGTGGTGATTTTGAGTCGGGAGGGATACCCCAAACCTTTCAACTGGGAGAAATTCCTACTGTGCAAGAACGTTTCCAAGCCGTCATTAAACGTCGGCTACTAGTCCAAATTCAAGACCACCCGCCTTTATTCCCTTGGGAAACCCAATTAAGAGATTACCCCGATTACGTAGACAGTCCTTCGGTTGCATTAGTTCCAGCATACGGGTGGATGGCACAGCAATCGAAACTGAATATACCTGTATCTTTACCTGAAAAAGTTTTTCGGCAATTGCTAGAAAAATGTCAGGCGATGCTAGTATCTTCTCTGCCTGTGGGGGCAAAATTAGTTCAGGTAGTCGAGAGCTTGTTTCCTAACGATGCTCAAACACTCAACGATTTAGCAGGAATGGTGCTAAGAAGTCCCTATCGCTCTGTAGGCACTCTGGAGAAAATGCCGATCCAAGAAAGCGATTACTCCGATTTAGGAGAACGTCAACAGATGGCTTTATCTTTGTTAGCAGCTAAACAACTATTGGAAAATCTGACTTTGCCAATTTCCGATAGCAATCCAGTGGTGGAAAGAGAATGGCTAACTAGCGCGGGCGCTCTCAACCTCAAAGTAGAATATCAGTCTCAGGGTAGATTGCCAAAACTTTGCGTCATCGGGGATCTACCCACGGCGGGGATTTTGACACTCAAAGGAAATGGCACTCAAGCAAGAGCGATGTCTTCTACATCGGGTTGTGTAAGTGTTGAGTTATACGATCAGCCACTTAACCAGACTTATACTTTGGAGGTTGAGTTCCCTGAATTAGAGCAACAATCACTTTTGTTTGTGATTACGCCGATGATGTAGCCCATATTACCACTGCTAGCACACGCTTGTTAATAAACGCCGATTGATAAGATAATTATCCTGGTTTTAAGGCTCATTCTTTTTTAAAAAAAGCGGTCGTTAGGGCGTCTACAGGAAGCGGCTATGAAGAAAACACTGGCGAGGTAATACCTAACAGGATTTTGGATTTTAGATTGTGGAGTCTCGTCTATATAGTCGTTTCGACAATCAGTCTTCAAGATTCTTTTTCCAAATTGGTGTAGGTTCCCGCTTTCTGGCAGTAGTGTTCGTTGCGTTTGCATCATCGCACCTGCTTGTACACCCATTAGCTGCTTTTTGATCAAAATGTTTAATTTGTCCAGGATAAGTTGGCGTTTACCTGTTAGTCGTTATTGGCGGCATTTGCACTATAAGCCTTTAATCGAAGTGGAAGATTCAATTACCTTACGGGTGCTGGTGCTAGCTTTGGTAATTGTGGGAATTTTGGCGACGGATATTGCGGCTCAAACCAGATTTAGTTTTTGGGCAATTCCTCTAAGCCTAGTGGGTGCGATTTGGAGTTATTACCGTCGTCGAAACCCAAATGTCCCAGTTAAGTTTTGTATCGCCATTGGAATGTTACTAGCACTCGCTGCTTTTTTGGGGCGATTGCTGGGCGAGTTGAATGATACACGGCTGGGTTTAGCTGAGTTACTAATTCAACTACAAATCCTTCACAGTTTTGATATGCCGAAGCGCAAGGACTTAGGGTATTCAATTGTGATAGGGCTGATTTTGCTGGGTGTGGCAGCGACGCTAAGTCAAACTTTTGAGTTTGCGCCAATGTTGGTGTTATTTTTAGCGATCGCTCTGCCAACTTTAGTTATAGATTATCGTTCTCGCCTCGGCTTAGAAAAGGATAAAAGTAAAAGCATTGCTCAAGAGAGCCAAGGAACGAGGGTAAAAGTCAGAAAATTATCCTCTTACTTTTTACTTTTTACTTTAATTGTCGGGCTAGGATTGGTAATTTTTGCTGTTATGCCCCGTTTTCCGGGCTATCAGTTGCGGAGTTTCCCCGTAAGTTCGCCTATCGAAGTTAAAGGCGGTTTTACAGGACGCAGTATCATCAATCCCGGTTATGTGCGCCAAGGTAATGCCAATAATCAAGGCAATAATAGCAACGGGACGGCGGAAAGTAAAAACGGCAAAGCGGGGGGATTGGATAATACGTTTTATTACGGTTTTAATAGCCAGATTAACCAAAACCTGCGGGGAGAGATGAAACCCAAAGTGGTGATGCGAGTGCGATCGCAAGCCGAAGGTTTTTGGCGAGTGTTGGCGTTTGATCGCTATACGGGTAAGGGATGGGAGATTTCGCGCAATGAACAGGTTCTTACTGTCAAGCGATCGCCTTGGTCTTACCAAATTTATCTCAATCCGCCAGCAATAAATACGCCAACTAAAGAAATAGTCCAAACTTACACTCTGGTGTCGGATTTGCCTAACTTGATTCCGGCTATGAGCTATCCGAAAGAAGTATACTTTCCGACACCGGTGATAGCTGTTGATAAAGAAGGTTCTTTGCGATCGCCTGTGGGATTATCAGAAGACCTGACTTATACGATAATTTCCGATGTACCATTACGCGATCGCACTTCTTTAGGAAAGGCTTCAACTAACTATCCCCAAAATATTAAAAATTACTATCTGCAAATTCCCCCAGAAATTGCCGAAAAAGTCCGGCAGCGCACCGAAGAAATTTTAGCTAATTACAACCGGGAACGAGTCGGAAAGTCAGAAAAATCTCTTGATTCAGCTTACGAAAAAGCGCTTTACTTAGCTCAATATCTAAAGCAAAATTATTCTATTCCCGAAAATGCCTTAGAACTGCCTTATTTAGCTGATAAAGAAGACTTGGTAGAAACCTTTTTGTTTAAGCAAAAAGGAGGCTATCCAGACCACTTTTCTACAGTTTTGACGGTGATGCTGCGTTCTATTGGCATTCCAGCGCGGTTGGTGGCAGGATTTAGTTCCGGAGAGTTTAACCCATTCACGGGGATGTACGTTGTTCGCAACACCGATGCTTACGCAATGACAGAGGTGTATTTTCCCAAACATGGTTGGTTTACCTTTGATCCAATTCCCAATCATCCGCTGATTCCCCCATCGATAGAAGAGACTCAGACTTTTAGTGTGCTGCGTCAATTTTGGAATTGGGTTGCAGGCTGGTTGCCCTCGCCCGTGACGGGTTTATTAAATAATATATTTGGGGCAATATTTAGTTGGATAGGTAAAGCGATCGCCCTTGTTTTTGCTTTATTTTATCAAGGGTGGCTAGGTGTATTGACAGGCTTAATTTTGGCAACTGCAACGGCTTTTTTGAGTTGGTTGGGTTGGGTACAGTGGCGAAAATGGTTGAAGCACCGTACTTTCAGAAAATTGCCACCAATGGAAAGCCTTTATCAACAAATGCTGCAATGGCTAGCTGAAAAAGGTTTTAGCAAGCACCCAGCACAAACACCTTTAGAATATGCCAGCGTGTCATACCAGCATCATTCAGAAGCAACGGCTGAGGTTATAGATGAAATCTGCCAAGCATATAATAGCTGGCGTTATGGCGGTCATGCGCCAAATTTGAATCAACTGCGACAAAGATGGCAAGAAATGAAAAAGGTTAGTAAAAGTTGATTAGTTAGGGCGATTTATAACTTTTTAATTACAGGTAAAAATAAGGTTTTCAGCCTGGGTCGGCAGGCTTTGTTCGTCAAGCTTCGCGAGTACGTTGCCGTGAGACCAGCCCTGCGAGAAGGTTCCTCTCTGCTTGCGAGACGCTGCACGAACGTGCTGACTCTAGCGAACCCGAAGGAGGTCACGAACGTTATAGCACGTGCTGTTGGTTATATATTCGATATCAGTACATATGCTTATATCAATCAGGTTCATAAAAATAATTGTGAACCTGTATTGTCAGCTAAGTTGATATATTTGACTATAAACGAATATAAAATGATTGAAGTTTTGTAATACTTGAAAATTGGATAAAAATATGAGTTTTTCAAGTAATGAAACTCCAACCACTAACGAGTTACGAACTAAGCGAATTATATCAATAGATATATTGCGTGGACTGGTAATGGTGTTAATGCCGTTAGATCATGTGCGAGATTTTTTCACTAATGTTCGCTTCCGTCCTACAGACTTGACCCAGACAAACGTACCTCTGTTTCTCACACGCTGGGTGACTCATTTGTGCGCCCCCACATTTATATTTCTGGCTGGGTTTGCAGTCTATCTTTATTTTCAAAACCGACCACAAAGTAAGCAAGAACTCTCGCGCTATCTGATAATTCGTGGGCTGTGGTTGGTATTTCTAGAGTTAACAGTGGTACGTATGGGGTGGCTATTTGACCCAACCTACTCTTTTTCGGCAGCGGGGGTATTATGGGCACTTGGTTGGTCAATGGTCGTTTTAGCAGCATTAATTAGAATGCCAATTCCTTTAATAGCTGCACTAGGAATTTTGCTCATAGGTGGACACAATCTATTTGATAATATCCATGTTGAACAACTAGGAAGATGGGGTTGGTTGTGGGCAGTACTTCATGAGCCAAAAATGTTCACACCTTTTCCTCATAAAATTTTTGTCATTGTGTATCCCCTGATTCCTTGGATTGGGGTGATGGCAACAGGTTATGCGTTTGGGAATGTATTTAAGCTGGAAAAAACTTCTCGGCTGCGATTGTCACGACGGTTAGGGCTGGGTTTAATTGCTGGCTTCGTGGTTCTCCGCGCTTTGAATATATATGGCGACCCGTATCCTTGGGCAGTGCAAAGCAGTTTCTCCCGTACCATACTATCGTTTATTAACTGTCAGAAATATCCACCTTCATTGCTTTATTTGTTAATTACACTAGGTCTAGCAATGCTCTTGCTTTACCTGTTTGAAAAGCAGAGATGGAGGATTTTTCAACCTTTAGTGGTATTCGGTCAGGTTCCTTTATTTTTTTATATAATTCACCTTTGGCTCATCCATTTAACCGCTATCTTGCTGGCTTTACCTAAATATGGGTTAAAGGCAATTATTATGCCCTTTATAGTCTCCCCCCTAATGCCAGCCGATTATGGATATGATTTACCAATGATTTACAATATTTGGATAATCATGATAATTCTGCTTTATCCCCTCTGTAGTTGGTTTAGGAATTACAAGACAAAGTATCCTAGCAAGTGGTTAAAATACTTGTAAATATTCGTCATGACTTGTGTGCGGATGTAGCGATCGCTCTTAGCAACAGCCAAATGGTGTTTTTAGTTTGTATTTTTTTAATTCCGCACTTTTACGTAATCCAGAGTTACAATTCATTCCAATGAAACTTAGTTAAGCGATCGCGTCAGAGCTAAGTAGCTCAACTTAAATAAACTAAAAATAGGGCGTGCCAGATGCCTACCCCTGTAGTAAATAGCATTTTATGTTTAATAATTGTTTATCTGCTTATAGACTAATTGCTGATATTACGCACGTGATTATAAACAGTAATAAAAACACCCCGTATATTTTCAAAGTCTGACTTAAGAGAGAAGATTTTTAGCAATTTCATATTTATAAAAACTTACTTATCACTTATATATAAATTTTAATTAAATTCGGTATAAATAGCTTGTGTTAGTGTTACTCCGCCTATCTCTGTGGGAGTATTTTGGGTAAAATTAGGGCATAAATAGCTAAAAAAAGCAGTGAGAATTTAAAAACGCCTATTGGCTTGAATTTAATCGTTGTAACTCCCATTTTTTATAGATAACATGTAAAGAAGTTACTAATAAGCTTCTCACACTGTATTTGGCATAAGTTTTTTTTATGGACATTCAGTTAATCAACATCGGTTTTGGCAATATCGTGTCTGCCAATCGAGTAGTTGCTATTGTCAGTCCAGAGTCTGCCCCGATTAAGCGGATTATTACTGACGCAAGGGACAGAGGTCAACTGATTGACGCGACTTATGGTCGCAGGACTAGAGCCGTAATTATCACAGATTCCAGCCATGTGATTCTCTCAGCGATTCAACCAGAAACGGTAGCAAATCGCTTTGTAGTTTCCCGCGAGCATCAAGTTGTAGATAATTGATTGGGGGTGGGTTGAAAGCCCCACCCCTATTTGCGCCATATCAGCAGTAATATGTGAATTAGACAAGTTTTCTGTCACCCATGCTACCAATTTATTAGTCTATACTCGCTTTGAGAATGACTAATGAATAATGTCTATCGATTAATTCACAAGTTGAGCGGATGATGCAAGTTTTATCCATCCAGAATGGTGCTACTACCCAAGAATGCCCCCCTCTGGGCAGGCTGATTGTTTTAACAGGTCCTAGTGGTGTCGGCAAAGGCACACTCATGCGATCGCTTCTAGAGCGTCATCCGGAACTATATTATTCAGTATCTGTGACGACTCGTTCTCCTCGTCCTGGAGAAATCGACGGCAAAAATTATTACTTTATTAGCCGTAACAAATTTGAACAATTGGTTGCTGAAGGTGAATTCCTAGAGTGGGCGGAATTTGCGGGTAACTATTACGGGACTCCTCGTGAAGGGGTACTTAACCAAATTCGCGCCGGTAAGACGGTTGTGCTAGAAATTGAGTTGGAAGGGGCACGACAAATCCGCGCCTCTTTCCCTAGTGCCCTCAGCATCTTTATTCTACCGCCTTCATTTGAAGAATTAGAGCAACGGATACGCGGTCGCGGACAGGATTCATCTGAAGCGATCGCTCGTCGTCTGCAATGTGCCCATAAAGAACTTAAAGCCGCAGAAGAATTTGATATTCAAATCGTGAATGACGATTTTGAGACTGCTGTGAATGCGATCGCTGCCGCTTTATTTCGTTAACAGAACACCATTTGAACCACAGCTGATTGTTTTATCACCCCAACAAATAAAGGACACAAAGAAAAAGTTAACCTTTCCTTTGTGCCCTTATCTTATTTACACTGTCATTTGAATAATGACTAAACTAACCGCCGATTAAACCTTGAATTAGTCCGAAATTTGAAGTCAAAAGGTAGGCAACTACAGCACCACCAAGACCACCAATTAAGAAAGCACTGCCAAAGTTACTCCAGCCTTCTTTAGTTTTAAAAGAATCTGGAGGATTAGGTACAGTGACGGTGGCAACTGGTTGGGCAGGATTGCTATTAGCATACAAGGAGAGAGTGCCTGTAAGAATAACAACAAAGCTTAAGGTTGCCAATAACCCGGCTAAATTGGCATTATCTGTATTCCGCAGAGGACCCAATTTGGCAAAGGGACCAAATATCCAGTAACCATGAGCCATACCGATTTCTAACCCTCGTCTGAAGGTAGTTATACCTGGGCGATAAGCGGGCAAGTTATTAATAAACCACTTGCTCAACCCAGAAGCATTAATCGGCGTTTCTAGGTTTCCCCGCTGCGGATCGCGCCATTCTGGAAAGACAACTTCGTTATTTCTCGGATCGCTAGGACGATTTTTTGATGCGTCTATTGCTTGCGCCATGTTTTGTCTTTGCCTCTAAATAAGATGCTTGA
>JBPCQW010000207.1:0-10185 GCA_050997715.1 Hassallia sp. | reverse complement strand
GAATGATTGCTGGTGGATTAGCAACGCTCCTCGTCTACATTTTGGCATTTATAGTTAAGCCAATTTCTCAAAAAGCCTCTTGGCTGTTTCTACCTTATGCTCTTTGGGGTCCGATTGGTACTTATCTTACTTGGATATTAATTCAACTTAATCTAGGCGCAGCAAACTAACAAAATTATTATGAATAATACAGTAATTATTACAGGTGCATCTCAAGGCATCGGCAAAGCTACGGCACTTGAATTTGCCCGTCAAGGATATGATATTGTACTCGCAGCACGTCAAGTTGACCGTTTAGAAGCTGCTGCAATCGAAGTACGCGAACTTGGTCGAGAAGCGCTTGCAATTCCCACAGATGTGAGAGATCCGCAGCAAGTAAACGACCTTGTGGAAAAGGCAATAGAGCATTTTGGTCATGTGGATGTGGTGGTTAATAATGCGGGTATTTTTGCTTTAGGACCAGTAGAAGAATTTCAACTCAGTGATTGGCAACAAGTAATAAATACGAATCTTTTGGGTTATATCCATGTTATTCATGCTATTTTGCCTCATTTACTCGAACGAGGTAAAGGAACAATCGTCAATGTGAGTTCTATTGCTGGTTTAGATGCGATTCCTTTCCAAATGCCTTACAATACCAGCAAGCACGCTATAACGGGGCTGACCAAATCGCTACACGCAGAATTATCACCGAAAGGAATTCAAGTTACTGGAATTTATCCGAGTTTTATTCGTACCCAAATCGATGAGCGGACAATCTTTCGCGGAAAGGAAGAGGAAACAACTAAAGCTCGCTACGATTTAGTCAAGACAATGCTGCACACTCCCCTGCTAGAAAAGCCTGAAGATGTGGCAAAAGCAATTTGGAAAGGTGTTAAAAATCAGCGTGCTGATGTAGTTGTCGGTACAGCTAAGTTTTGGACATCAATGTATCATCTATTTCCTGGTTTGATGAAGCCATTGTTTCGACTAGTTTTTGGGATGAAAGAACGTCGCTAATTAAAAGTCATCTGAAGAAGGATGACGACGTTGGGTAGAATTATTAACGGGATTAGGCAGTTTTTTTGCCCACAAAACTAAAGGAATGCTGAGTGTTCCGAAAATCATCATAATAGTGGTGATTATCAAAACCATTCTGCGATTGGGGCGATAATTACCCTGTTCAATCTGCCAAAAAACTTGGTTATAATGCCAAGCTGCCAAAGCTATGACTATAATGCCAAAAATTACTAAGCTGACGCCGAGGTTTTCTGAATTAAATATGGGATGAACCTGAGGTTGTTGTTGAGTTAGGGTAGAATGAAGTTGACGCAGAAATAAGCTGAATCGAGCGATCGCAAACCCAAAACCAATTAAAGCGATCGAAGTCCGCAGCCAAGCTAGAAATGTGCGCTCATTGGCTTGATGCTCCCGCTGACGGTCTATTTGAGGATTTTTTGTCATTACAGCATAATTCAGGAGTCAGAAGTCAGAAATCAGGAGTCAGAAGTCAGGAGTCAGAAGTCAGGAGTAAAATTTACTCTATGTCTGGCTTTTAGACCAGAGGATTGTAGTTCACCTAATTGCAATGTGCTATAAAACTTTCAAGAGACAAAGCGCGTATTTTACTTTTTATTGAAAATGACAGGCAAGGATATCTTACCCGTCATAGTGTATCTTAATGTTATATGTAATAATTTGTCTCCTCACCTCATAAATTTTTCCGACTGGATTTAGAATTGTTGGGCGAATAATCAGAGCAATTCTTTGCTTCTTCAGTCATCACCATCGAAGGTTGTACAGCACACTTGAGATAATTATTGCTGCAAAAAAATTCACAATTTTGACAGGGAAGTTTATTTAAACTGTTGACCGTAAAAACGATTTTATTGTCTACAACCGTCCGGAGTTTGGATAACATGAGAAAAAAAACTACCCAAGCCACAATAAAGCCAAAAGAACCACCCACACAGATAGCTATTTCCGGAACAGTTAACCCATAAATATTTCCCTGTTCACTGTGGCTTGTCTGATTTGAATTACTATCTACTGCTAAATAGGATTGGAAGTTACGATCAAAATACATATTATTTACCTGTGGTACTACGTACTGCCGAATATGTTTCTGGCAAACGCTTTTAGGATCACCAGTAACTGCTGTTATATATAAGCCTGAGTGGATTCGTCAAAATTGAGTAATCACAAGGACTCAATTATAGGTGTAGCAAAATAACAATTAAGGTATATCTGTCGAGAGTTTTACTTGTAAGTTCTTGTTATGCACCGAAAGAAAGAACTTACTAAATTAACGAAGAAAAAAGGTTGTTTTGTGGTAATGTTAAGTCTCATTAAATCGAGTTGAATAGTTATGAATCGGTTAAAGGCTGATGTTGTTGTTGGAGATACAGCAGAGCTTCAGAGGATTCTACTTGAGGAAAATCCACATAAAAATTACTAACACTTAGGAAGGGTTCCGGTGTTTCCAATATAATCAGGCGATCGCACCACTGACTTAACCAAGGTAGCAACTTTAAAGGCGCTAGAGGGGTACACAACCAAACTTCCGCACACCCAAGCGCTTTTGCTGCAATTGCCGCCACGGCAATTGTCATGCCCGTGGCGATACCATCATCAATTAAAATAACCGTAGCATTTTCTGTATTGACCTGGGGACAACCAGAAATTAATTGCGCTTCAAGTAGTTTAGCTTTGTTGATCGCTGAATTTAAAGCCAATTCACGCGATCGTATATAGTTTCTACTGCGAAATAACTTATGCTCACTCCAAAGAACATTCCCCGAAGCTGTCACCGCACCAATTGCCAGCTCCGGGTTTTGTGGATGGCTAATTTTTTTCGCCACCATAATCGTCAGCGGACAACCTAAAAGACGCGCTACAGGTGCTGCCACAGGTAGTCCCCCTCTTGGTAAAGCATAAACAATTGGTCGCTTTGTCCGAGCACTTTGCTTGATTACAAAGTCAATTTTTTGCGCCAGCTTCTCACCAGCATCAGTGCGATCGGTAAAAAGTGGGGTATATGACATAATTTCCGCAACACTTTAAGACGGCATTGTTTTATATCATGAAGGATTTTCAGGCAATTTGATTGATACAATAGAATCTTTACAGATACAAGTATTAGAAATGCATTTTCCCGCGTAGCATTTATTCCTTCGCCAATAAACATTAATTATTAGACTGACGCTGATGTCAGCATATTCATTTTCATGAGCAGCGAAAATCAATTAAGCCTCTTTGAGAATTCCAACTTTCAGCAAAAAGATTTGATTCCCACAGATGCGAAAATTCCCATTCCCAGCGGCACTTACGACAATATTACTGAATTGGCACAGCATTGCAATCAGTGTCACCGTTGTGGATTAGGAGAAAATCGAACTCATGCCGTCGTCGGACGCGGCAACCTTAAAGCACTCATTATGATTGTGGGAGAAGCACCAGGTCAAAATGAAGACGAAACTGGATTGCCCTTTGTCGGCAGATCCGGACAGTTGCTAGAGAAAATATTGGCATCAGTCGAACTGGATACAGAAAAAGATGTTTACATCTGTAATATAAATAAATGCCGACCGCCAAACAACCGGGCACCTTCGACAAAAGAAATGGCGGCTTGCAAACCCTATTTATTTGAACAACTTCGCATAGTTGACCCGAAAATTATTCTATTGACAGGTGCAACAGCCGTCAAAGGTTTAATTGGCGACAAAGGAGCGATGGGAACAATTCGCGGAAAATGGATTGACTGGGAAGGGCGTTTGTGTATGCCGATTTTCCACCCATCTTACTTACTGCGTAACCCTTCCCGCGAAGTAGGCGCTCCCAAATGGTTGATGTGGCAAGATATTCAAGCAGTGCGTGCGAAGTTTGATGAAATTCGACAGTTTTCCTAGTCTTATTTCAAGCGATACCTTGCTCAAATTCGTCAATTGCTTGGATATCGTCTGAAATCAAAGTGCATTTTTCCAGTAAAGAAATGTTAAGTTCTGGCAATAACTCGCTCGTGTCAATTTGTTCGTAACCGTTGGTTTCTGAGAACTTTAAAGGTTCTTTCTCCCTTTTTTGGTAAAGTTTAAGCCTTGAGCTTTCCCAAAACCAAACCTCCGCCACTCCCAAGCGTCGGTAAATTTCTAGCTTGTCAATGCTGCCACTGGTAACAGTCACTTCTATAGCTAAGTCTGGAATGTTCTTCGCCTCTCCAATACAGTAACATTCATCCGGTTCTGCCCCAGCTTTTAAAAGTTGTTTTTTGATGGTGGAACTCCCCATAGGTTTAAACTGTATTCGTCTCTTGTAGAGATAGCGCTCTAGTAGAATAGCCAAACGTTTTTTGATGCTTTCATGTCTGATTGATGGCGACACAATTTCTAATATTCCATCTAAATAGGTGACACGATAGTGAAAGTTATCCTCTAGTTTAACTAGTAGCGCTTCATACATTTGCCAACTGACACCGCTACTGATAAACTTTTCCTCTGGGTCGTCTGCATCAGCCAGTTCTGCTTCGTTAAAAAGTTCCTTAAGGCTACTGACCATTGTTTTCTCCTGCTAATGTCAAGCTGTGGACTGTCATTGCGCGCTCTCTAATTCGCCGAACTGATACGTATACTTCCCGCTCGACAATCTCGCAACCAAGCATTAATTCCTTGAGCAACAGTACCATTACTACTATTACGTGGGGGTGTTGGGGGATTTTTGGTAACTGGATACGAACCGATTTGCGAAAACATCGTTACCATCCGCCAGCCACTGTTGCTTTTAGTTAAAAACAGCCAGTGGAATTCTTGCAATTGCAGCGATCGCCCACCTGTGTACTGTCGCTCTAAAGTAGTAAAAAACACCTGCTCAACTTTTTCCTCAGAGCTTTTTGGCGCATCTGTAGTATTTATACCAGGGTTAAGGGGCAGTGGAGTAAAATCAGGTTTTCCTGCCACAGACATATAACTGTAAACGTCAGTTTTTCTTTTAAGACGGCGGGCACGTTGACTGGCGCGATTAGTGTAACTAGGTAAATCACGCAGTAATGGTGTAATTAAATTTTCTATATTTTGCTCTGAACAAAAAGATTTTTCGTTGCCTGTATCCCTTCTCTGTGTCGGTTGAGAAGCAGTGGCAGAGAGCTTTCTCGTTCCCTGGCTCTGCCAGGGAATGCCTACTGTGGGCTGCTGTAGGGAGGCAGAGCCTCTAGATGTGCGTTCCCACTCTGAGACTGGGAACGAGGAGAGAAGAAAATGTAACGATAAAGACAGGGAGACAAAAAACATAATGAATGCGATCGCTCTGTATGAGTTTAGCTGACTCCCATACTTTAAACAAGTTCAATAGTACTATTTTCTAAGTTAAATTCCAGTCCCTTACCAAATTCCGAAAAGCCTTTATCGTTTTGTTTCTCCCTTCGATTTTGCACTTTTGCAGATATTCGGGAATTACTTCTTGAATAGGAAAATTGGGAAAAATTCGACTTGATGAATCAATATATTTACCGTTTTGTAGAATATTAATTTTCAACTTTCCTTTTTCAAAACACCATAATTCCGGTACTCCCAACGCTTCATATATATTCGGATGAGTGCGAGACGTAACATCTATCTCTAAAGCTAAATCTGGGGGAGGGTCGATTGTTAAATCCAGTCTATCTTTACCACGAATTGCGGCTTCATTTTGAATATAAAAACAGTTATCTGGTTCGATTCCTTGGCTCATTAATTGATTTTTAAAAGTGGTTGAGCCTAAAGGTAAAAATTCAATATCTAACTCTTCGAGAAGTACTTTAACCAAATCACCAAGGACTTCTTTGTTGCGTTCATGTTCGGGTAGTGGTGACATAATTTCGAGAATTCCTTTATCATAAGCAATTCTGGCGGCACGTTTTTCGCCTAATTCTTCTAAAATGTCTTCAAATTGTTGCCAACTGACATCTTTAAGCAGTATACGTTGTCCCGGTTGGACATCTAATTGCTTGAATTTGATTAACATTTGTAATTCCTTTTTTTTGTCTCACGAATTAGCGGCTTCAGCTTTAATTTTCTCATTTTGTCTGTCACTTTGGAGGCAGAGCCTCGTTGAATGCGTCCCCAGTCTGAGACTGGGAACGAGGAATTAATTACGAACGAATCATCTTTTAGTTTAACTACGCGGATACAGTTATTAACTCCTCACAAATTCTCTGCCAAGCTAATTGTGGATCGGCTGCGGCGGTGATTGGGCGCCCAATTACGAGATAATTGGCTCCAGAAGCGATCGCTTGTGCTGGTGTGAGCGATCGCTTTTGATCTCCTTTATCTGCCCAAGTCGGTCTAACTCCCGGACAAACTAACAAAAAATCATCCTTGCAAGTTTGCCGTAATTGTGCAACCTCTTGCGGCGAACAAACTGCCCCATCCAAACTAGTTTCTTGAGCCATCAGCGCCATTGCAAGCGCGTATTCTGGCAATTCTAGGGGAATTTTCAAATCAAACGCCAATTGCCGAGAAGAAATACTCGTTAACAAAGTAATCGCAATTAACTTTGGCGGATTTAGATTAACTTTTGCGGCTTCTTCTTGTACCGCTTCTGAAGCAGCTTTCAGCGCGTCTGTTCCACATGTAGCATGAATTGTCAGCAAATCCACACCATAACGAGCGGCACTGCGACAAGCACCCGCGACAGTATTAGGGATATCGTGAAACTTCAAATCTAGGAAAATACGCTTTTGGCGGGATTTTAGCAAATCTAAAATTTTCGGTCCAGTGCTGGTGAACAACTCCAAACCAACCTTGAAGAAAGTCACTTGCTCAAGTTTGTTTACCAAAGCGATCGCACTATCTTCATCGGGCACATCTAAGGGAACTATAATCCGCTCATCTGCGTTCATATGTGGTTTCACCTTTAATTTACGGCACTAAGCGGACAAACTTGTTTTTGCCAACTTGCAAAACTTTACCTTCTAAATCTGTCAGCGAATCGAAAGTAGTATCAATATCGGTAATGCGATCGCCATTTAAGCGCACTCCACCTTCTTGAATTTTTCGCCTACCTTCTCCACCACTTTTGCACAAACCGCTAACATTGAGGATAGAAAATAATTTAGCAGGAAACTGCACCTGTGATAATGAAAATTCTGGGACTGCACCACCTTGTCCACCTGTTTTTGCCGCTTCTTTTGCTTCATTAGCCGCAGTTTCGCCATGATATTGTTTGACAATATCCCAAGCGAGAAGTTGTTGGCGATCGCGTGGCTTTTCTGGTAATTTGTCGGCATGTAAATCCGTCAGCAGTTGAAAATAATCTTCCAGCAAGTTATCCGGAACTTGTTGCAACTTCTGATACATCTGTGATGGATGTTCTGACAAACCGACATAATTACCCAAAGATTTAGACATTTTTTGTACACCGTCAAGACCATTTAAAATAGGCAACAGTACACAATATTGCGGTTTTTGCCCAAAATGACGTTGTAAATCTCGCCCAACAGCCAAGTTAAATTTCTGGTCAGTACCGCCTAATTCCACATCAGCTTGGACTGCCACAGAATCATAACCTTGCATTAACGGATAAAGGAACTCATGAAGGAAAATTGGATTCTCTTTCTTATAACGTTCCGCGAAGCCTTCTTTTGCTAGCATCTGCCCCACCGTCATCGTGGCAAGTAACTCCAAAATTTTCCCTAAGTCAAGTTTAGAGAGCCATTCGGAGTTATAACGTACCTCTAATCTCCCTGGTGTGTCAAAATCTAAAATCGGACGCACCTGCTTAAGATAAGTTTGGGCGTTTTGCGCTACATCTACCTCTGTCAGTTGGCGTCTTACCTCAGATTTCCCAGTCGGATCACCAATGCGAGCTGTAAAATCGCCAATAATCAGCACTGCTGTGTGACCGGCATCTTGAAAATTTCGCAGTTTCCGCATTGGTATGCTATGACCTAGGTGAATTTCTGCTCCTGTGGCATCAATTCCGAATTTTACCCTTAAAGGACGGTCTGTAGTTGCCAAAAGCTTTTCTAAACTTTCACTGTCAGAATCACTCGCTTGTGGGAAAATTTCAGTTAATCCACGATGTAGCCAAGAAAAATTTTGCGCCATACTAGAAGACTGAATATTAGTTATGCTTTGCATTGCTAGAAGTTGAGTTAGTTATTTTTACTGGCAATTTGTCATCTAACTTCACTGCCAAACTACTATAATTGCAAAAAAATAACCGCCTTGCTTCGCCGAATAAATTACAGTTATATTTACAAGTGAGGAAGTGGAATCGCCGTGTCGTCTAGGACTTTTGAAGAAAAACAACCGCAAGGTCAAGCATCATCAGGTTTTAACTTTTTCAAAGGAGTAGGTCAGGTAACTGGCGGCACTCTTTTATCCCTGACTATGCTAACAAGTTCGATTGTCGCGGGAGGACTAGTGGGTTTAGCCATTAGTTTCCGGAACTTGCCTGACGTGAGACAATTACGTAACTTTTTTCCATCAGAAACTACTTACATTTATGACGTTAAAGGTAAACTTTTAGCCAGTGTCCACGGTGAAGCTAACCGGGAAGTCGTAGCGTTAGATAGAATTTCGCCAAATTTAAAACGGGCGGTATTAGCCAGCGAAGATGGTCACTTCTACGATCATCATGGAATTAATCCCAGTGGGGTTGGACGTGCCGTAGTGACAAACTGGGCGGCTGGTGGAGTCAAAGAAGGTGGTTCCACTATCACCATGCAGTTGGTGAAAAATTTATTTTTGTCTCAAAAGCGTGCTTTTACTCGTAAAATTGCCGAGGCAGTTTTAGCAATTCGCTTAGAGCAAATTCTCAGCAAAGACCAAATTTTGGAAATGTACCTCAATCAAGTGTATTGGGGTCATAACAACTATGGTGTGCAAACGGCAGCCCGCAGTTACTTTAACAAGTCCGCCGAACAATTAACCATCGGTGAATCGGCAATGATGGCGGGTTTGATTCAAGCACCAGAAGAATTCAGCCCGTTTATCAGCATGGCTAAGGCAAAGCAAAAACAAAAAGAAGTGCTGGGACGGTTGCGGGAATTGAACTGGATCACCCCGGAAGAGTACGACGAAGCCCTGAAGCAAGAAATCAAACTTGGTAAAATCAGGTCGTTTCAGGGTAGTGCTTTACCTTATGTTACCAATGCAGTGTCGCAAGAGTTGGCAAAGAAGTTTGGACGTGACGCACTCATTAAAGGTGGGATGCGGGTACAAACAACTGTTGATGCTGACTTTCAACGCATGGCAGAGCAAACTGTCGGCAAGTGGCATGAGAGACTTTTGGGACAAGGTTTATATAAGAATCAAATGGCATTGGTGGCAATTGACCCCCGCACCCATTTTGTGAAAGCATTGGTGGGGGGTGTGGATGCTAAAACCAGTGAGTTTAACCGGGCAACTCAAGCTTTGCGCCAGCCTGGGTCTTCATTTAAGCCGTTTGTTTACTATACAGGTTTTGCTAGCGGTAAGTTTGGACCCGACTCGACGGTGGTCGATAGCCCAGTCAGCTACCGAGATGGTAACGGTTGGTACTATCCAAGAAACTATGATGGTGGCTTTTCGGGTGCGATGTCGATTCGCACTGCCATATCGCAGTCTCGCAACATCCCTGTGATCAAAGTTGGTAAAGCCGTAGGGATGAATAAAGTTATCGAAACTTGCCGCACTTTAGGAATTATGAGTCCGATGGAACCGGTGAGTTCTTTGCCTCTAGGTGCAATTGGTGTCACACCTCTGGAAATGGCAAGTGCCTATGCAACCTTTGCCAATTATGGCTGGCAATCGCCAACAACCATAATTGTGCGCGTGACTGATAGTAGTGGTAATGTATTGCTAGATAACACGCCGAAACCTCAGCAAGTCCTCGATCCTTGGGCATCGGCGGCAATTATCGATGTAATGCGGTCGGTAATTGATGGTGGTACTGGTAAAAATGCGGCTATCGGTCGTCCGGCTGCTGGAAAGACGGGAACAACTTCCTCAGAAAAGGATATTTGGTTTGTTGGTACTGTCCCACAGTTAACAGCTGCTGTTTGGGTGGGTAGAGACGATAATAGACAGTTAGCAGGTGGTGCTACGGGTGGTGGCATGGTAGCACCGATTTGGCGCGATTTTATGCTCAAAGCGCTGAAGAATGTTCCAGCGGAGAACTTCAAGTCACCATCCCAGTTTCCTCGCCCCAAATCCAATGACAATGATAATTAGGAGTTAGGAGTTAGGAGTTAGG
>JBPCQW010000154.1:0-12433 GCA_050997715.1 Hassallia sp. | reverse complement strand
GGCGATCGCTTAGAGGTTATTCTCAGCCTACCTAATCAACCTTTAAGCCTTCATACAAAACAGATTTCTCAACAAGATTTTGAGCAAACTGTACAAGATGTGCAAGGTTCTTTGAAAACTCCTGACAGTATACCAGAGAGCTTTTTACCAAAATACAAACAGTTATATGACTGGCTGATTCAACCAGTAGAAAAGGAATTAGCAACAAGTAAAGTTAGTAACTTAGTTTTTGTGCTGAATGGTAAGTTGCGGAATATCCCAATGTCTATCCTGCATGATGGGAAGAATTATCTCATAGAAAAATATCCAATTGCTGTAGCTTCTGGTTTGCAATTAATCGAACCAAAAGCATTAGCTGATATTAAGTTAAGAGCATTAACAGCGGGACTAAGCCAAGTTGGTAAAGAATTTACAGGACAATTTAAGCCATTAATATACGTGGAAGAGGAACTCAAACAAATTAAAAACTCTGGAATTCCATCTCAGCCGATTCTCAATGCTCAATTTACTACCAAAGAATTCAAAAAAGAGATTGGTGGTGCTGGTTTTCCTATAATCCATCTAGCTACTCATGGTCAGTTTAGCTCTAAAGCTGAAGATACTTTTATTCTTGCCTGGGATAGCCGAATTAATGTTATCGACTTTGGTAACTTATTAAGAAACAGCACATTTAATCAGGGTAGACCAATCGAATTATTGGTTCTCTCAGCCTGCGAGACAGCTAGTGGAGACGAACGCGCTGCTTTAGGGTTGGCTGGGGTAGCAGTGCGAGCTGGTGCTAGAAGTACTTTAGCAACACTTTGGTCAGTAGAAGATGAAAGTACTGCCAAAATCATGGGTGAATTGTATCACCAGTTAGAGCAAGCTAAAGAAAAGAAAATAAATAGAGCGCAAGTACTGCAAAATTCACAACTGAGTTTGTTAAAAGATTTAAAAGATACGAAATACAATCATCCCCATTACTGGGCGCCTTTTGTTCTGGTGGGGAATTGGCAATAGTTGCATCGAATGTGGCGAATTCGTGGTTTTGTTCCTGTTCCGCTGGTATTAAGCCCCAAATCCTCGTAGAGACGTAGCATTGCTACGTCTCATGCATACCATTTTTTATCACCAATTTCTTAACACCAACTGTATTGTTTTATAATTGATTAACCGAACATGATAAAAGTTAAGCTTCCTTCTCCCGTGAAACCGAATCAAAAATTTGTTGTGCAGTGAGGTTTAATTGTGGGAAGGTGGGGGATTTAATTAAGTCATTCTTTCGGAAGATTGTTTTTACATATTCCCTATCAATTAGCTCGCATACAAAGATAGTGGGTTGTTTAGGATAGCCGATAAAATCACGTCCACCCAAAGCAGCATAATCTACAATCCAGTATTCTGGGATACCCATACCTTCATAGTCACGAAGTTTGTCGTAGTAATCATCCTGCCAGTTGGTGCTAACAACTTCTACTATTAATTTTACCGATAATTTTACCGAAGTCGCGTTTTGAATAATTGATTGAGTTTCCCAGCGCGTTTCGGTGCCGATAGTTTCTTCATTCAAAATAATAATGTCCGGTTCGTAACCCGACTTGTCACGGTGCGGTTTAACAATTGATTTTCTGGGAATAAACCAATTACCACGATTACCTATTTCTCTAATAGTTATTCCTAACTCTAAGATGAGAAAGCCTGTTAATTTTGAATGCTTCCCTTTAGGTTTAGGCATCTCGATTATTACCCCATCATGCAATTCATAGCGGACTTCCGAGTTTTCTGGATACCATTCGATAAACTCATCAAATGTGTATAATTTTGGTTCGGTTTGTACTTTGGTCATAGTTACAACCTCCACATATTTCAAATCAATAACGTAGTACTTAAAAAGGGATAGGAAAAACACCTATCCCGCAATAGTTATATACATTTTTCAAATTTGCAATACTTGCTTTTTGCCTTCACAGGCTAAACTTAAAAATGAGGTGGTAGAAGTACTTTGTTAACTTCAATGATTACACCATTGCTTGCGACAGTAGAAGGATACTTACCGATCGCATCGTTTAACTTGACTGTACCTGTATCGTCAACAACAATCTTGACAGGTTGACCTTCAATAGTGGTTACTGCACCGCTATTCACCTTGTCTTGACTGATTTGACCGGCAACCAAATGATATTTCAAGACTTTCATTCGGTTTTCCGACTGACTATATCGCTTGAAGACATCTTTCGGTACTGCGTTAAAAGCTTTATCGGTTGGGGCAAAAATTGTGTAATTACCTTGCTTGAGAGTATCCAGAAGACCAGCTTGCTTTAATTCATCCACAAGATTGGCAAATTTACTATCCTGTACTAGCGTCTGAGCAATGTCTTTATTAGAATTGCGATAGGGAACGCTGCTGTAGGCAGAAGGTTGAAAAAGAGCGTAACGTGGATAGAATTTGGCTAAGACAGGAAAACTGATCAGGGTAGTAACACCAGCAATCCCGACAAAGCAAGTCAACTTTTTGAGCCAGTTTTTGGTAATTAGGGGATTTCGGTTTTTATTAAGCATAAGGGTAAGTGAGTTCGACCTAACTGTATAACAAAAAAGCGATCGCGCTTCTCATACAACTAGTATATCTTGAGAGGGCGATCGCTCAAAAAAGGCAAATATCAAGCTTTTATGATTTAATATTTGCAATTTATCCAATGCAAAAGCCTCTATCCTAGCGATGAAAGCAACAATCTTGATTTAGAATACAAGCGATCGCTTTCACTTTTCCTACAAATCGCTAATTTTCTTATTTTTACTTAATGCGATCGCAAGTTTTGTCAAAATACCGCTCCGTCTGGAAATCGTCTCTGTACTTGTGTAGCCTTTATACGGACGGGATTATTCACGTCTGTACAGTAGGGAAGGGTGCATTATCTGATACAAAATATTTTATCTGGGTTGTGAGTTTAAAGCTTGGCTTTGAACTCCACCCTTCTATCTGTATTAATAATATTTGCGGATTTAACAGTAATGCACAAAATCCGCATTGCTTGTGTACCAAACCCGACTAAAATAAATACGCAACTCGCACTTCCACAGGAGTATCCAGTTGTGCAGCCAGATTTGTTAGGTTTAGAAATTACTAAAGGGGAACTTAGACGCTTAACTGGATTCGATCCAGATGATGTCTTTCGACCCTCCATTATCAAAGATAAAGAAAAACGATGGGGATTTTTTCTCAATGAAATGCTTGTCGCTTTAGCACTCACCCCGATAATTGTCGGATTTATTTATGCGTTTATCATTTTACCGACAATTGGTTCTTCGATTTTAATCGGAATCACCCTACTAACTATCGTACCAATTAGCGTGCTACTTGGACGTTGGTTGTGGCGGCGAAAAACATGTCCCCAGGCACTAACAATACTTTTAGATGAAGTTGATAAATATCATGGAGTTATTCAAGCAATAGATATTAACGATCAACTGGCAACATCGGGAAACGAAACTAACATCAATGATAGAGACAATATTATCGCGGCTTTGCAACTTATTAGAGAAGATTTAGTTCGCGCTATGAAAACAGAGCGAATTTTGCGAGATAATAAAAAATTACTGGCAAATAACCAAGAGTTATTTGTGAATAATTTAGCGAATCTGCAAGCTTTACAAGTTAGTAGTCAGGCAAGCGAATACGCTCAACTTCTCAATGAATCATTGCAGATTGCCGTTGAGGTACAAGCCGAGATAAGAAAGTTACATTCTTCTAGTTGATTTTAATGAGCAAAAAACCAAAAATAATTGTTTTGGATGATGACCCTACAGGTTCTCAAACAGTCCACAGTTGCTTGCTGCTTATGCGCTGGGATGTGGAAACTTTATGCACAGGATTGCAGGATGATTCCCCTATTTTATTTGTACTGACTAATACAAGGTCACTACCTCCAGAATCAGCCGCATCTGTAACTAAAGAAGTTTGCCATAACTTAAAATTAGCGTTAAAAGCGGAAGAAATTAACGATTTTCTGATTGTAAGTCGTTCTGATTCGACTTTACGCGGACATTACCCCATTGAAACAGACGTTATTGCCGCTGAACTCGGTCCGTTTGATGCTCATTTTCTCGTCCCCGCGTTTTTTCAAGGAGGACGCATCACTCGTGATAGTATACATTACTTAATTATCGACGGTGTACCCACCCCAGTTCATGAAACTGAATTTGCCCGTGATTCGGTTTTTGGCTACCACTACAGTTACTTACCTAAGTATGTAGAAGAAAAAACTCAAGGACGTATTAAAGCTGAAGCAGTAGAAAGATTTTTACTTGCCGATATTCGTGCTGGTAGTCTGGAAAAACTGATGAAACTGAGTGATAATCAGTGCGCTGTCGTTGACGGTGAAACTCAAGCTGATTTAAATCACTTTGCTGAAGATGTGCTGAGTGCTGCGAGTAAGGGTAAACGCTTTTTATTTCGCAGTGCTGCGAGTATTTTAACAGCTTTGGCGGCATTACCTCCCCAAGCGATCGCTCCCGAAAATATGGCTTCTTATGTACGCTCAGGCAAACCAGGTGCAGTTATCGTCGGTTCTCATGTCAAAAAAACCACTCAGCAGTTAGAAAAATTATTACAAGCTGATGGTACAGCGGGAATCGAAGTAAATGTACAAAGATTGCTTGATGAGCCAAATCAATCTGCTACACTACTATCGGAGATTTTGGAAAGTACACACGCAGCACACAACGCTGGAAAAACACCAGTAGTTTATACCAGTCGTCAAGAACTTTCTTTCAAAGATGTAAAAACACGGTTGGATTTTGGAGAAAAAGTTTCCGGCTTATTAATGGATATTGTCCGGGGTTTACCATCTGATATAGGATTCTTAATCAGTAAGGGTGGTATTACCTCAAACGATGTCTTAAGTAATGGTCTAGCTTTGACAAAAGCGCGTTTACTCGGTCAAATTTTAGCTGGTTGTTCGATGGTGATTACTGCATCGGATCATCCCCAGTTCCCCAACTTGCCAGTGGTGCTATTTCCCGGTAATGTCGGTGATGCTGATGCTTTGGCAACTGTATATCTAAGATTAACTAAAAATACTGGTGAGGATGTTGTTGCTTACAACTAATCTCAAATATAGCAATTATTCTAAAGGATGAATAAGAGCCTATTTGTAGGGACAATTCATGAATTGTCCCTACATTCGCTGTGATAATGTATTGTACACAACTCTTGACCGCTATATTAGACTTCTTGCATTTATTTCGGCAAAGGGCAAAGCGAAAAGCAAGAAAGGGATAAGAAAAACATGCCCTTTTTTGCTCACTCATAGTGTAAAAATCAATGAATGCACTCTTACATATCGCGGAGTTCAAAACAAAGTCTAAAAATCCCCACTCCCTAATCCCTAGTCCCTAGTCCCTAGTCCCTAGTCCCTAGTCCCTTGTCTTTTGGCTGGTGTTGCATGACTCATGATTATGCTATCTCCGATTTAAATTCTGCCGATGATAACGCAGAGTCAATCTCTAACTTTTCTGATGTAGAAGCAAATTCTACCCCCGGTGATGCAGAGTCAAATTCTGTCCTTCCCGACCCGGAGGTAGATTCTGTCATCGTCTATTTAAAGTCTAATTCTGAACCTACCGAGGAGGAAGCAAATTCTGCTTCTCAGGAGGATGTAAAATCAAATGCCGACGCTGATGTAGATTTCACTGAGTTGCCGCTGTCAGATAACACGGTAAATAATAATATCCAAGTTCAGTGGAAAAGTGAGCCAGGAAGGCTGTTGTTAATTTTACCAACAGAATCTCAAGTGCCTCCCTCAGAAGTCAGCTGGTCGGAAATTTGGCAACAAATGAAACTGCGGTTAAAAGGTGGCGATCGCTTTCGTTTACCTAACACCCCAGTGCATTTGGTAGCACGCGATCGCTTGTTGGATACTAGACAACTGCAAGAACTCGCCGAATCTTTAAATGAAGTTCAACTTCAGTTAAAATCAGTTTCTACCAGCCGTCGGCAAACAGCGATCGCTGCCGTATCATCTGGCTATTCTGTAGAACAAGTACAACCTGAATCTACTCTGAATTTAGCCTCGGCAACAGCCGCACAACCCCTAGCAGATGCCCTTTATCTGCAAATGACCGTCCGCTCTGGATTAGAAATTCGTCACCCAGGCAGTGTAATTATCTTGGGAGATTTAAATCCAGGTGGTATTGTAGTCGCAGATGGAGATATTCTAGTTTGGGGTCGTCTACGTGGAATTGCTCACGCCGGTGCCGGCGGCAATCGCGAGTGTTTAATTATGGCTGTACAAATGGAACCTACCCAATTGCGGATTGCCGATGCTGTCGCTAGGGCACCCGAAAAATCCCCGTTGCAATTTTACCCAGAAGTGGCACATATCACTCCTGAAGGAATTCGCATCTCTAAAGCAAGTGATTTTTCCCGCTCGCAATTAAGTAGGATTAATCAAGAGCCATAATTTCTTTGTTTGTATATTTTCCTGATTCTTAATTGAGCGCGTTTCGATCATGACTCGCATTATTGTAACTACCTCCGGTAAAGGAGGCGTGGGTAAAACCACAGTTTCCGCAAATTTGGGTATGACTTTAGCCAAAATGGGGCGTCAAGTAGCTTTGGTTGATGCGGATTTTGGTTTGAGAAATTTAGATTTGTTGCTAGGTCTAGAAAATCGCATCGTTTATACGGCGGTGGAAGTCCTAGCAAGAGAGTGTCGTTTAGAACAAGCTTTAGTTAAAGATAAACGGCAACCAAATCTGGTACTTTTGCCAGCGGCACAAAACCGCACTAAAGATGCCGTTACTCCCGACCAAATGAAGTTATTAGTGAATGCACTAGCACAAAAATATCAATATGTACTAATTGATAGTCCAGCCGGAATTGAAATGGGGTTTAAGAATGCGATCGCTCCAGCCAAAGAAGCCTTAATTGTCACCACCCCGGAAATTGCTTCCGTGCGTGATGCTGATCGCGTCGTTGGGTTACTAGAAGCACAAGGCATCAAGCGGATTCATCTAATAATTAACCGCATCAGACCCGCAATGGTTCGGGCAAATGATATGATGTCTGTTCAAGATGTTCAGGAACTTCTGGCAATTCCCTTGATTGGGGTAATACCCGACGACGAGCGCGTTATTGTATCAACCAATCGCGGTGAACCTTTGGTATTAAGCGAAACTCCCTCTTTAGCTGCCACAGCCTTTGAAAACATTGCTCGGAGATTGGAAGGGGAAACAGTTGAATTTCTTCAGATGGACTCATCCCCAGATAATATCTTCACTCGTTTGAGAAAATTGTTATGGACAAAGATTGTTTAATTTCCAGTCTTCGCACACCTAGCCGCAATGATTCTTGAATTTCTCGAAAGACTTTTTTCTCGCACTCCTGACACCAGTCGCACTCAAGTTAAACGTCGCTTGCAACTGGTGATTGCTCACGATCGCGCTGATTTAGATCCTCAGACTTTGGAAAAAATGCGGCAAGAAATCTTAGCAATAGTTTGTCGCTACGTAGAAGTTGAAATGGACGGTTTAGAGTTTTCCCTCGAAAGCAACGAACGAACGACAGCCTTAATTGCTAATTTACCCATCCGCAGAATAAAAGAAACTGTTCCAAACTTAGAAAGCACCGATAAATCTCAGTAATTTTACTGCTTATAATTTAAGCAATTACTAATCATTAATCGGACTAAAAAGATGAGTTATATCATAAACCGTCGTAGAGACGTTCGGTCCGGAACGTCTCTACAATTGTTAATTAACATCAGTTTTCAAAACCAAACCATAGTTTTCTAACAATTCCAAAGGAACATCTGGAAGATTAAGAAGTATGTCATTCCATTGACTATGAGCTTGTAAAGCCTCCACAACTAGCGAAAATGGTTCAGAGAAAATATTCTCAAATTCTGCTTCTTGTGGAAGTTTAATTTTATAAGCTAATTGCTCTTTTGGGGGAACAAATTGAGCATCAACATTATTACGATTTCCTCTTGCATCAACACGATACCAACCTATTTCAGCTAAGTACACTGCATTGAAACCATGCAAGCTATAAGGTTCACCGTTATGATTAATGCTCAATCTTTGATAGCAAAATCCTGCGGGAATGCTATTAGCTCTGAGTAGTGCTGCTAGCAAATGACTCTTGGCAAAGCAATAACCTGTTTTGTATTTGAGTACATCTGAAGCTCGACAGGTTAAAGGATTCATTTGATAATCGTAACTATGATAAATTTCATCCCTTACCCATTCAAAAGAAGCTTTAGCGATCGCTTCGGATGTTTCATATCTTAATGCAATTCTTTTCGCAAGTTCCACAATTGTCGGATGTTGCCAATCAATAAGTTGACTTGCTTTGAGATATTCTTCCATCTTGCTTTCCAAACACGTTTAAAATAACTTTACCTTTGGCATAGTAATTAGACAAATAACGAATTCTTAATGCCAAACACCCTAGAAGGGTGTGGCTACACGTACAAAGCCAGACGAGCGCAGACTAGAATCTTTTAGCCCACGCAGGTGGGCTTTGTTTGTATAGCCCCAGGCTTCCAGCCTGAGGGCGTTTTTGCGTTCCGCAACAATTCCCAAAAAATTCCCGTCATAGCCGATCGCTATAACGGGAGAATAATAAGAAGATTTTGTATAAACTATCGATAAGCGACTTGTGGACCTGCCCAAACTTGTGTGACTTGTTCACCATAAGTAGTAGGCTGATCTACCTCAGTTGCGGCGCCAGTTTTACCATCGCTAGAAACTGTTACTAAAGGCCAGTTTTCATCTCCTAATTCACCAGTACGGAACATCACATTATCAGGTTGATTTTTGCTCCAACCTAACAAGACGGAAATTTTATCGTGTTCTTGTTCGTTACCATCGCTAGGAGCAACTGTGTTAGTATTATTTTTTTGTCGATCCCAAATCACCGCGCTATCGGAAGCATCGGATGTATTAAATACCGCTTCAAATCTACGTGCTAAAAAGCGATCGCCTTTTTGAGACCAGCTGACAGGAACTAAAACCCCAATAGTCCCTTCACCGTTAGGATCTGGTGATGATACCTTAACTTTCAATAGCGCATCTCTATTATAAGAAGTTGAAGACACTACCCGTAAATTCTTGGTTTGCCTATCTTCGATAAACAGAACACTGCTAACCCGGCTATTGTGCATTTGGGGTTTGACTTCTAATTGTACGCGGCTATAAACAGCATACTTACCATCCGGAGAAACTACAGGTACACTGCGGTAATAGCGCACTCCACCACCCTTGGAACTCATAGCCTCTTGAGTAGACTGTATCCATTCCCAAGGAATAGGATAAGGACTTCCTATCGGATCTGTCTGTGCTGCTTGAGACTCATCAGGCTTGGGAGTTACATTTATGTTTGTTGTATTTGATTGCGATCGCCCTGTTGCCGGCGAGATTGTCGCTGCGTCTAATGATTCATCAGCAGGCTTATCTATCGCTATAACAGTATCTTCGCTTGTCAAAGACTTGATTCTAGCAGCTTTCAATCTTTGCACTAAATTATTTTGACTGGCAGATACACTGGTGGATGGTGCAAGTTCAACCGCTGCCAAGGGATCGGGAGTAGATGCCTCTTCCTTGATTAATGGTGCGAGTTCAACCGCTGCCAAAGGGTCAACAGTAAATTTCTCACTTGACAGAGAATCATCTTCTGCTGTCAAAGGCTGCATTTTATCTACTTGTGATAATTGCGGGTCAACAGCAGCTATTTCCACTGATTCTGAGTCCGAGTTTTCTGACGCAGGAGTGATTTTAGCTACCTGTGATTGTTTCGCTGAACTAGAGTGACCCGATGCAGCCACTAAAGGTGCGATCAAAAGCACAACGACAACATACTTGGTGAATGGTTTCACGCGGAACCATCCTGACAGCAAAAGGGTTTTAAGCATGTTTTAACTCTCTAGAGGGCGGTTGCTGTGTGAGGAGCAATTGCCTAGACAGCAATGGGGCAAGCTACATTATATGTATAACAACAAACCAATTAATTGAACCAGATATTCTATTGAAATTTTGCACAGTTTTACATAAGCCACATAACACGCCCTATACCTTAAAAAAGTACTGAGTTTTTACTTTGAATATGCTAGCAATGTACTGACACTAAGTACAGAGGAATTACTGAGATACAGAAATCCGCCGCTGCTAAAACCCAACTACACCAAAATATAGGTATCGCTAAGAGGTCTTGAACGCATCAATTGTACTTACTACTTTTACTGGCAACCTGCGCTCATATGACGTGTTTGTTTATTGTGGCATCAATAAAAGCTAACCTATTATAGGCGAACCTATTTTTGTTTTGTGCCACACACCAGACCCCGATAACTGTAAAAGTATCACCTTACCGGAAAATTTGGCAAACGTACAACCAGTACTATTCAAAAAGTACTGCTGGCATCTACCAAAAAACATAAATTACAATTTTAGTTGCAATACTTGCGAAAGCAAACTACTACTACTATTTAATTGATATCAACCGAATACGAAAGCCGAAGTCTTTGGGAACTTTTAGGAACGATATTGAGTGCGTAAACTCAGAACGTTTTGTTCTTAGACATCGCAAGGGAATTAAAGCCAAAAGCAGATGCGTTTCATACTGGCTTGTCTGCCAGATGATTTATTATAACCCTGGTTAGCGATGCTGTCTTTTACAAGCACGAAATCATTCTACAGCTAAATGAGCAATTTTTTAGTTACTGTGATTGTAAAAAAGCAAAATTATTAGGGAATGGGTAATACCCCAGTCCCCAGTCCCCAGTCTCCAGTCCCCATTCCCCAGTCCCTTATGAAAGTCGTATTTTTTGGTACTCCCGAATTTGCTGTACCTACTCTAAAAAAGTTGCTGAATCATGCGGAATTTGAAGTTTTGGCAGTAGTTACTCAGCCAGATAAACGTCGGGAACGCGGAAACAAACTTACACCGTCAGCGATAAAAATCGTTGCTACTTCTGCTAACCTACCAATATGGCAACCCCAACGCATAAAAAAAGACACTGAAACCTTAACTCAACTTAAACAATTACAGGCAGATGTATTTGTTGTAGTTGCCTATGGGCAGATTTTATCTCAAGAAATCTTGGATATGCCCAAATTAGGTTGTATTAATGTACATGGCTCGATTTTACCTAAATATCGGGGTGCGGCTCCGATTCAGTGGTGTTTGTATAACGGTGAGAAGGAAACCGGGATCACGACAATGTTAATGGATGCGGGGATGGATACCGGAGCGATGCTGCTTAAAGCTACTACACCTATTAAATTACTGGATAATGCTCAAGATTTGGCAATTAGGTTATCTATAATAGGTGCTGATTTGCTGGTGGAAACCCTATCCAAGCTAGAAGGGGGAGAGATTCAACCAATTGCTCAAGACAATTCACAAGCTACTTATGCACCTTTAATTAAAAAACCCGATTATGCATTGGATTGGTCAAAAAGCGCTTTTGCACTACACAATCAAATTAGAGGCTTTTACCCCAACTGCACCACCACCTTTCGCAACCAACCGCTAAAAATCACCGCCACCGCTCCCCTTGGTTCTGCTTTTTGGAGTGAGTTACCACCAGAACTACAAGAAATGCAGCATAAAATGCCTGATTTGTCAACAATATCAAGTAATCCGGGAGAGGTGGTATGCATCGTCAAGGGAATGGGAGCGATGGCTCAAACCGGCGATGGTTTATTATTGCTACGAGAAATTCAGCAAGCCGGCAAACGTCCCCAATCAGGATGGGATTTTGTTAATGGTACCCGTCTAGCTGTAGGAGAAGTGTTTTGCGCCGGCAGTTAGGAGTGGGGGAAGCGTGGTGTGAGTGGGGGGACAAGGGGGACGTGGGAATTTTGACTTTTAATTCCTGTCTCCTGACTCCTGTCTTTTGTCTCCTAACTCCTAACTTCTAACTCTTCATAAAATCGGCAAGAGTCGCAAGGTCCTTCTGGGTTAACTGCACAGCGAATAATTTCGGAATTAGCATTATAGGAGCAGGTGGCATCCCCCACTACCCAACGTCCGTTTACCAAACTTTTCTCTGATGGTAATTTGGCGGATTGGACGTAAAGAGCTATATTTTGTAAACAGTAACGTCCTGCCTTAAGCTGATATCTGTGGCGTCGCTCTAAAACTGCGTAAGTTTTACCTTGCAAATCGAGATAGTTTCCGGGTTGCGGTGTCCAATCAAATTGTACGTTGCCGAGGGATTGGCGCGGATGCGTCAGAATCACCTCGGTTGAAAGAGATGGCTCCATAAGCTTTTGTAATTTGCTTTACATTATTAGGATGGTAACGCACTCTTGTTGCTCGATTTTGCCTAGTTTATGTTAGATTTAACGATTTGCTTGCGTAGTGAGGACTTCGGTCCTCTCTCCTCATATGAAGACTGAAATCCTCCCTCCGGTTTTCAAAGTGAGGTTGAATCTCAGCTTCCTCACA
>JBPCQW010000070.1:0-3639 GCA_050997715.1 Hassallia sp. | reverse complement strand
CTTCAGCGCCGACTACAGTATGATTATTCAAGAAAATCAGGTCGGGCTTTGTGATTTAACTTCAGCTTTTCTTCAAGCGTCGTCCAATTTTCTTGCTCAATTAAGTTAATTAAATCGTCAAGATTGTGGCGATATTGTTGAAGAGAATTAAGCAATGCTTGCCGATTATATCGCGCCATCATTAAGCCTAATTCGGGATTTCCGCCACCAACGCGACTTGTATCTTTAAAGCCGGAACTAGCGAACTTTCGGGCTAATTCTAATACCTCTGAATCAGTTTCACTCATGCAAGCAGCAATCAACGAACCACTCACCATTACTGGTAAATGAGAAATCCAACTAACAGCGCGGTCATGTTGTTCTGGCTGACAATGGTAGATATTTGCATTAAGCGATCGCACAATTTCCTCGACAACTTTAATCGCATAAGTTGGTGTTGTCGATATCGGTGTCAACACATAAGGCTTATTGACAAATAAATTACTTTCTCGCGCTTCTATCCCATTATCTGCGCTTCCTGCCATTGGATGACCGCCGATAAAGTTATTCCAAAGTGGAGAAAGCGCTTTAACTATCGGTGCTTTCACCGAACCTACATCAGTAATGATTGTAGAAGGCGACAAATAAGGAATTAATTCCTCAAATTTGGGAACAATAAGCCCTAGAGGTGTGCAAATAAATACCACATCTGCCCCTGACAGCAGGCTCAAGTCAACTGAAGCCTCGGAAACACTACCGAGGGCGATCGCTCTTTCACAAGTCGATTCACGACGGCTGACTCCTAAAACATGATGTCCTTGCGATCGCAAATCCCAACCCAAAGAGCCACCGATCAGTCCCAATCCTAAAATACCAATGTTCATCTGTAATTTTCACATCGCTTTTACATAATTTCTACATATACCAACTATTAGCCTTGGCATTCGAGGGGTGACATTCATGACTGTAGACGAATTACTGGAAAAATATGCTTTCGGAGTCACAAACTTTAGTGGGGTTGACCTTTCGGAAGCGAATCTGAGTGGCATCAAACTAAGTGGAGCGAATTTCACCGAAGCTAACTTAAGTGTAGTGAACCTCAGTGGAGCAAATCTCAGTGGTGCAAATTTAAGTTATGCGAAGCTGAATGTAGCAAGATTGAGTGGTGCTAATCTCAGCGATGCTATCTTAAACAACGCCAGTCTCAATGTAGCAAATTTAATTCGCGCCGATCTCAGTCGTGCCCAACTTAGGTTTGCAACGCTGATCCGCGCTGAGTTAATTCGCGCTAATCTTAGTCACGCTGACCTTTTGGAAGCAAACCTCAGCAGCGCCGATTTACGAGAAGCGACACTGCGTCACGCTGTACTTTGTCGCGCTAATTTGAGTGAAGCGAACCTTAGAGGTGCTTCTTTGACGCAAGCCAATTGTGAGCAAGCTAATTTCAACGTTAGTGACCTCAGTCGTACTGACCTAGAAAGTTCAAATTTCCGAGAAGCGGAATTCAGACAAGCGAATCTGAAAGGAGCTAACCTCAAAGGAGCCAACTTGAGTGGAGCGAATCTGCGATGGGCAGATTTAAGCGGTGCGAATCTGCGATGGGCAGATTTAAGCGAGGCAAAATTGAGTGGCGCAAACTTAATTGGCGCAGACTTGAGTAATGCTAATTTAAGCAACGCGAGTTTGGTACACGCCGATTTATCAGAAGCTAAATTAATTAGGGCAGAATGGGTAGGTGCAGATTTAACCGGAGCGACTTTAACAGGGGCAAAACTTTACGCTACCTCACGATTTGGTTTAAAAACCGAGGGTATAACTTGCGAATGGGTTGACTTGAGTCCGACAGGCGATCGCTCAATTATCCAAAATTTCACCTCTGTTGACTCACCAGACTTTTTTAACGAAACTCCCCCGACAATCCGCATTATCGTAGATGCACCCCTAGAACCAGAAGCACATTTTGCCTTAGCTGGCGCTTATTATCAAATATCCCAGCAATATCGGCAACTCAGGCAACCCCCCAGCATGGAAATCGGGCGGCGTCGGACTGTTTTCACCTTTCGAGTAGATAGCGACGCAGCTTTATTTCCCACAGCTTACATTGCGATTCTTCCTTTTAAAGATGCCGCAACTACCCAAAGAAATATTCATGAAGTTATAGAAATAATTAAAAGTGAAGATATCTCTACCCAGCGAGAAAATAAGAGCGATCGCACCAAGCAATTATCTGGTTTTATAGAAGAAGCTAGAAGTAATGCCGTTACAATTAGACAAATGCAAAAAATTTTAGAAATAGCAGCAAAACTAAACTTCTTTCAAACACCTACCCAAACTATATTAACAAATTCCAGCGCTCACACTTTGATTGTGCATGACCACCCAAACTTTGGTAAAAAATTTATTAATCGTGGAGCAATTAACGCTTCATATGATGAAAGCTCTAATACAACTGCCAATGTTATACTACCTTCGGTAAACACAATTGTAGATTTTGTTCAAGGGTTTCATTACATTAGTTAGTGGTTAGTGGTTAGTGGTTAGTGGTTAATGTTAACCGTCAACCAACAAGCAACAAATTTCAGGAGAAAAAATGTTTAATAAAATGATGGGTCGGACTCGCTATGTCGTTTGTCACATTATACTACATCTAGGAGGGTCGGAAGTCGCACCTATTTTGGGAGTATTAAATCATGCTGCACCACGACAAGAAGCGATAGATTCTGAACCTGATATAATAGATGTCTGGGGAGAAGGACTCAAAGAAATCTGTGAAACTTTACTGCGATACGATGAATACTGGGTTTCGGTTACCAATCAAGGCGAGGTATATTGGGACGAAACAGACGCAGCGCAATATGTAGATGAGTTATTTACAGACTCTGCTCAAAGATACGGTAGTGGAATCGAATTAAATTCTGATAATGATTATAATCAGCCATTATCTATACCTGTGACGCGCAATGTAGTTGTGATGCTTACAGTAGTCTATAAAGGAGAAGTACCAGAGTTAGAAACAGACCTTTCTAATATTGCAGCGTTGAAACAAGGTTTAAAAGCATTAATTCAATTGCACTATCAACATAAACTGCTAGGAGTTTACCTGCATTTTTCTCCATCTCGGCTAGGTGAAGAAGTTACAAACGACGATTTATTACAACATTACCCGGAATTAATTCCCCTATAACTTGTTGGGAAGACCGTACTTACAGAAAAATTGAGAAGTTGTTAAGCTCGAAAATGGGATGATAATGAAATGCTAATGAAAATTGTGCGTAAATTTACAGTCGTACTTTTAACACTGAGTTTGTGCTTGACAACTGTCGGCTGCGGAGGAGGAAATCAAGCTACTACTCCTCAAGCTAAAAACGCTAGCCAAACCTCAACTACTACTAAGTTGAGTGATGGTCAATATGACGTGCAACAAGCTACATTCGACGATAGCAATGGGGAATATACACTATTTTTATTTAATGCTACGCCCCCAACTTTTAAATCGCAAAATCTGCAAATGGCACGACTTACCGATGATGAAGTTAAGCAAGGTAAGAAAAGTTATCTAAAGGTAGAAAATGGTCAGCCTGCCTTATATTTGACAGAAGATTTCAAAATTGAATATGTCCACAATGTCACCGAAAATAAGACAAATCCCCAAACCGGACA
>JBPCQW010000598.1:0-17452 GCA_050997715.1 Hassallia sp. | reverse complement strand
ATTGAATCGTCTTCGCCGATTGGTTAAATAATAACTCGCGTGATTTCTCAATATCAAGCGCCTGATTTTTAAATTCTTCTGCCTTTTGGTAGGCGCGAATTGTTGCCGGACGTGCTTTAATTGCTTCAAACCAGCGTTTCAGGTTGGCAAAATCTTCTAATTTCTGATTTTGGCGTTCATAGCCGACAATCCAAGGATAAGCGGCAATATCTGCGATAGAATAATCGCCAGCCACAAATTCTCTATCTGCTAAACGCTTATTCAGCACTCCATATAAACGCCCTGTTTCATTTACATAGCGATTGATAGCATAGTCAATCTTTTCGGGTGCGTATTGAACAAAGTGATGATTTTGTCCCGCCATTGGTCCCAAACCGCCCATTTGCCAGAATAACCATTGTAAGGTTTCAACGCGATCGCGCAAATCTGTGGAAATCAACTTACCAGTTTTTTCTGCCAAATATAGTAGAATTGCCCCAGATTCAAACACCGAAATCGGTTCACCACTAATTGCAGGTTGGCGATCAATTATTGCCGGCATACGATTATTAGGGGAAATCTTGAGAAAATCAGGTTTAAATTGATCGCCTGCACCGATATTTACCGGAATAATATTGTAAGGCAATCCAACTTCTTCAAGAAACATCGTGATTTTATGACCGTTGGGAGTTGTCCAATAGTAAAGGTCAATCATTTGTAATTTCTCCTGATTTGGTAATGATTTTGTAGTAAGCGCTTCAGTGCTTAAATCAAAGACACGAATTTTTTCGTAGGAACTAATTAAAATGTGGCTAACTATTAGTTTTGATGGTTGTGAAAGTTTGTAGTAAGCGGTTCTAGCCTTTAAAATTGAGCGATAAATCGCTCACTACAAACTTATTAAAATTAGCGATCGCTCTTGCAAAATTTTGTTAACGCTAACCTTCGTAGGGATTGGCTAATTTATCTACAAAGACGTTATAAGAGAATGGCAAACGACCGGGATCGAGACGTGGTTCTGCTGCATAGCCAACAGGGACGAGAATAGCGATCGCTAAATCAGGATCGTTCGCTGCACCGATAACCTCCTTCACTTTGTCTTCAATCCAGCCATTCATGAAACAGGTAGATAAACCCAGACTTTCGGCTGCTAATACTAAGTGTGTGGCTGCAATCATCGCATCTTTGATAGCGTATTCTCGTCGCTTGTCTCCAAGTCCAGCATGAAACTGAGGAATAGCTGTTTTAAAATAGTTTACCGTGCCTTCATTCCAAGCACCAGTTTGTAACCCTTGCTCGAAAACCGGGGTTAAGTCTTTTTCCCCAGCGTAGGGATCGACAGCAAAGACAAAGGTAACAGGTGCTTGAATGATTTGTTGTTGATTCCAAGACGCTGCACACAAAGCTGCTTTTTGTGCTTCATCTTGTACAAGCACAATTTGCCAATCTTGAATATTATAGCTGCTGGGTGCGGCTACAGTTAACTCAACTAGTTGATGCAGCAGTTCTTTTGATATGGGATCTGATTTGAAACTTTTGATCGAACGACGTTGAGCGATCGCGCTCGGTACATCTAGAGTTTTGGGTTGTAAATTCAGTTCTTGTACCATTACACCTATCCGTAAATTCTTGTACATTATAGGTAATCATTGGTTCTAACCCCAATTAAAGATGGTAATTACAAGATTAAATTAAGCAGCCAGTGTGGGATAATCTGTGTATCCCTTCTCACCACCACCGTAAAAAGTTGTCTGGTCTGGCTGATTCAGCGGTGCATTCAGGGCAAAGCGTTCGGGTAAATCGGGATTTGCTATATAGAGAGTGCCATATGCAACTAAATCAGCCGCACCACTTGCCAAAACAGCATCACCTCTGTTTTTATCATAAGCACCATTAACGATGAGTGTACCTTGAAAACGTTCTTTCAAATGACTGGTTGGCACCACCGTCCCACCATGTCTGATGTCTGCTTCTATCGCTTCAAAAATATGCAGATATGCTAAACCAAATTTATTCAGCGCTTCAGCCGCATAACCAAAGGTTTCCAAAGGATGAGAATCATGCATATCGTTAAAAGTGCCGCTGGGGGAAAGCCGTACCCCTACTCTACTAGCACCCCATACACCAATTACCGCTTCAGTCACTTCTACCAGCAGTCGGGCACGATTCTCAATTGAACCGCCATACTTATCTGTGCGCTGATTCGTACCATCGCGGAGAAACTGGTCAATTAAATAACCATTAGCTGCGTGAACTTCTACGCCATCAAAGCCAGCTTCTAAGGCATTGGCTGCCCCTTGGCGGTACTGTTTGACAATTTCGGGAATTTCCTCAATTTCCAAGGCACGCGGTGTAACAAAGGGTTTCATTCCCTCGAAAGTCATTGTTTGTCCTTTGGGTGCGATCGCGCTCGGTGCTACAGGCAAAGCCCCATCCGGTTGAAAGTCAGGGTGCGAAATTCTGCCAACGTGCCATAGTTGCAGGTAAATCCTTCCTCCGTGCTGATGTACCGCATCTGTCACCAATCGCCAACCTGCAACCTGTTCGGGTGAATGAATCCCAGGTGTATGCGGATACCCTTGCCCTTGAGGAGAAACCTGAGTTGCTTCGGCAATAATCAGTCCTGCTGTTGCTCGTTGAACGTAATATTCGGCGTTTAACTGATGTGGAATATTTCCCCCACCTGCCCTTTGTCGCGTTAAGGGAGCCATCACAATTCGGTTGGGTAATTCAAGTTCACCCAACTTGTACGGAGAAAGTAAGTTGATATCAGTATTCATGAGTTACCTCTTTTTTTTTAAATGGGGAATGGGTAATGGAGAATAATCCTTTTTCTAGTACCCAGTCCCCAGTGCCCAGTCCCTAGTCCCTAGTACCCAGATACTGTGCTAAAGTTTTAGTCAAGGTTGTTTTTGGTACTGCACCAACAACCGTATCTACTTGCCGACCGCCTTTAAACACCAATAGTGTGGGAATGCTGCGAATCCCATAATGGCTAGCGACAGTGGGATTTTCATCTGTGTTCAGCTTCACTACTTTCACCTGTCCAACGTGTTCCCCAGCGTACTCCTCGACTACTGGAGCCACCATCCGACAAGGACCGCACCAAGGTGCCCAGAAGTCCACTAACACGGGAATTTCACTTTCTAGGACTTCTTGCTTAAAGCTGGCTTCTGTTACGTTTGTAACGGATGACATAATAGTCCTCCTGTATGATTCGTTAATTCGATTTTATCGAACAAATTAAATATAGTCAATTTTTTGAGATAATGCAAGTATGAGATTTCTTTATCACCCAGACCAAAAAGACATAACTTTATGGGGAGTGCTATATGCGTTAGGCGACCCGGTGAGGCTAGAGATTGTGAGACTGTTGGCAACGATTGGATCGCAACCTTGTGCGGGGTTTGATTTTGCGATCGCCAAATCTACGATGTCCAATCATTTTAAGATTTTGCGGGAATCGGGGGTAGTCTTCACACGCAAGGAAGGCACACAGCATATTAACATGCTGCGGCGTCAGGATATAGACGAACTGTTTCCAGGGTTGCTGGATGCAGTCTTGCTATCGGCTCAACCGATGCAAATTTGTCAACAGGGAACCGCTGTAAAAAGTGTTTCTCTGTAGATAATGGTAATTGGGCATTAGACATCTGTTTTCAAAGATGTAGAGATGACGATTTATCGCGTCTCTACAAAGGTTTCAGGTAACACATAATTAATTATCACCCCTAAGTCTATTACCAAATTAAAAAGGTAATTTTAGGAGATTTATAATACTTAATTCTTTCTTTTCCTGAGGTAAGCCTAATTTAATTGCCTTTGGATTGCGAGGATAATTATAAGAATTGAAAATTATATCCCATATACTGAAAAAACTCGCATAATTTGATGTTGCTTCTTTTCTCGATTGAGAATGATGAGAGCGATGATAATTAGGTGTAACAATCAAGTAGCTGAGATATCTATCAATTTTTAAGGGTATAGACCAATTACTATGATGGAAAATTAGTTCACATGCCAACAATATTTCATAGAATAATAAGTTTTCTAGAGTAATACCAAATAACCAAATTAAAAATAACTTAGGTAGATTAGCTAAAATTGCTTCAACTGGATGAAAGCGATAAGCAGTAGAGGTATTCATTAAGAGTTCTGTATGATGAACTTTATGAAAACGCCATGCAATAGGTAGAGTATGCATTAATCTGTGCCACGCATACATATATCCATCGAGCAATAAGAAAGACAAGATTATTTTTAAGAAAGGTGAATGAATGAAATGAAAAATACCTAGCCATGAAGTTTGTTCCCAAATGCCATTTAAGAGTAAAGCTACAGTAAAATTGATTGCCAAAAGATTTATCAAACCTAAAACTAAATTAGAATAAACTCTTTTATCGAAACTCTGTTTAAAAGTGAAAAAGGGAAACAGATTTTCTAAAGTTCCGAATGAAATAACACTGCTGACAACAAGAAGTGATTGCCAATCCATGTTGAGATTCGCTCCTCTATAAAAAAATAAGCGAATAAGCGATCGCCTACTTTAAGTGTATATAATTTTTTAGTAATAAATAACACTCTTCCTGGCTGCTAATTAGATCAACCGTCAACTACCCCAATTAAAAAAAGTTGCTTTTCGTCGCTTGAGTTTTATATCCTCTGGAAGTGGAGAGTAATAATTACAATTGTTACTTCCCCCTTTGCCCTCCCGTACTTGTTTGGTTATGACCGCACCAGCAGCTTCTGTTTCGATGTGGACTCCTCTACGTCAGCCTGTGTTTCGTGCCCTTTGGACAGCCTCAGCGGTATCAAGTGTTGGCACTTGGATGCATGATGTCGGTGCAGCCTGGTTGATGACTTCGCTTTCACCATCACCGTTTTTAATTGCGTTGATGCAGGCAGCGTCAAGCTTGCCGTTTTTTTTGCTAGCGTTACCTGCGGGAGCGCTGGCAGATGTCGTTGATCGACGAAAGATGATTTTGTGGACTCAGGGTTGGATGCTGATTGTGGCTGCTTTGTTGGGATTTCTCACTCTGGCAAACATTACAACTCCGTCGATTCTCTTAGTTCTCACCTTTGCTTTGAGTCTCGGCAGTTCGATGAATATGCCTGTATGGCAAGCCGTAACCCCGGAACTAGTAGAAAAAGAAGAACTTCCTCAAGCTGTCACCCTCACCGGGATTGTGGTTAACCTTTCCCGCTCGATTGGTCCAGCTTTAGCGGGGATAATTATCGCTCAAGCTGGTACGGGAGCAGTTTTTCTGCTTAATGCGGCTTCCTTTGTGGGGGTAATATTAGTAGTTTATCAGTGGCGACGCACCCCGCAAGAAAGCGGCTTACCGACAGAACGCTTCATCGGAGCCGTACAAGCGGGCATTCGTTACGTGCGCTACGCTCCAACTTTTCAATCAGTGCTAATTCGCACATCAGCTTACATTTTATTTGCTAGTGCTTTATTTGCCCTTTTACCGCTTTTAGGAAGACGAGAATTAAAGCTCGATGCATTCGGATACGGGGTGATTCTTGGCTTTTGGGGTATTGGTGGATTAGCGGGAGCGTTCATTTTACCGAAGTTACGGGAGCAGTTTTCTATAGATAAATTGGTGGCAGGCTCATCAGTATTGATGGGTATAATGATGCTGGCACTAGGAACAGTGCGGAATTTTTACGTAGTATGTGCGTTGATGCTGCTGGTAGGAATTGCTTCTCTGAGCTGTATGGTTAGTTTCAGTGTATCGGCGCAAACAGCCGTGCCTACCTGGGTGCGTGCGAGAGCTTTATCTGTGCATTTGCTTGTATTCCAAGGATGCATGACCTTGGGAAGTTTGTTCTGGGGTTTGGTAGCTCAACGTACAAGCATTACTGTAGCTTTGACTACTGCCGGGGTGGGATTAATTGCGGGTGTGGGGCTAACTGCACGCTATCGGTTGCGCTGTGCGGAAAAGTTGGATTTGCGGTCTTCGTTGCATTGGAATCAACCGACACACGCTTTTGAACCATGCCCGAATGATGGACCTGTGATGATTACTTTAGAGTATCGCATTGACCCAGCTAACGCAGAGGAGTTTACCAAAGCGATGCAAGCACTAAGTCAAATTCGCCGGCGTGATGGAGCGATTCAGTGGGGTTTGTTTCAAGATTTATCTGACCCAGGTCGCTTTGTGGAAACGGAAATTGTCGAATCTTGGGCAGAACACAAACGGCAATTTGAACGAGTGACGAATAGCGATCGCTTAATTGAAGAACATGTGCGATCGTTTCATATTGGCGAAAAACCGCCGAAGGTTTCGCAAATGATTTACTCAAAGTATACAGATGGTCAAGGTTTGCGGCAACCATGCGGGTGAAGGGATGAAGAGACAAGGAGACAAGTGGGACAAGGAGGACAATGAGAATAATGCCTCTTTCTCCCCCCATCCCCCCCTCCCCCCATCCCCCCATCCCCCCCTGCTCCCGCTAACTTGCGATCGCAACCGACTTTTTGCGGATGGGACGCTTGCGTTCTGATTTTTTCTTTAGTCCAACTGCTTGAGCTTGATCGCTATCTGTTCCATATTGCCCGCGCACAACTTCTTTCATCGCTAATATAGCATTATGAAATTCCCATTCTGCTAATCGTGCAGCATCGGCAGCAGCACGGTATAAAGTTAGTTTTTCGGTTTCGGCTTGTTGTTGGGTCAACATAGCCTGATAAGCTTGCTGTAACTTTGTCCCAGAGGCATCAGTACGGGTTGTGTCATAGGTAGTGATGGTTTGCAAACCGTGCAACGAGTCAATATCTTGACTAATCAGTTGACGGGACAAACGACGTGTTATGTCTGGGGTAGGCATAGTTGCATACGTGGTAAATTATATATTTAATGTACCCATTCAAACAAAAAATATAACAGGAAGGCGAAAAAAAGGGTAATTTAATGTTTGCAGGTTGATGCGATCGCATTGTGACCCGACACAATCGCATTGTGACCCGACACAATCGCATTGTGACTCGATGCAATCGCATTGTGACCCGACACAATCGCATTGTGACCCGACACAATTGCAAGAGTTTTAAATTCCCACTACAAAAAAATCATTAACGGACAAGTGCCAGATACTCTTGGTTATCTTTACCCCGGACATTGAAGGATAAAGGTTATGAAATTAATAGAACTATTATCAGAGGTAAGATTTTAGAGATGTATCCCAACTCTGATGACTGGTTAACTGTAGCGACCTGCAATTATAAATCACCCAACCTACAATCATCGTTGTTTTCAGCCAGCATTATTTGCAACTATAATTTCAGTTAATCCTGGCTGAAGCGCAATTATAGTTGCAGTTAATCCTGATTTGAAAAAGTCTTGATTGCAGGTTTGAGCGATTAGTATTGCAGGTCGCTACAGCTATTATGGAGTATCAACCAGCTAATTAAATATGTGCGAACCCACATGATTGTTCCGTTGAAAACTTTTCATTTAGCCTGCGAACCGACAGATATTCAGAAAGAAAAAGTTGGACGTATCTTGCTCAACTGTGTGAGCAAAGATTGATTAACTGCTGTCCTATAATGGTAGCTAAATTACGCAAGTTGCGTTCACGAGTTTTGAGCAAGCGTTGAGCATTCAATAGGTCTAATAATACGAAGCGTAAAGTTTCGCAGGGGCGTAATTGAGCAAGACGAGGAATATCTATGGATGCGATCGTACCAAGGACTGGATAACCTCCAGTAGTCTGGCGCTCGACACCAAGTATGATCGGGAAACCGTTAGGTGGAAGTTGCACTGTAGCAGTTGCGACCCCACCTGAGAGTTTTTCATGTACTCTGGTGAGTGTAAGTTTAGCTCCGTCAAGTCGCAACCCCATACGGTTTGAAACTGAATTCACTGTCCAAGTGGTGTTAAGCAGATCTGTTTTACTTTCGTGTGTCAGATTGTCCCAATCTTCACCAACGATAAGATGTAACAGTGCAGGGAATGTAAGTGGCAGATAAGTATGCCAAGCTACAGACCAAGTTGGTGCCCAAAAAGGCATACTGGGCATCAACTCTGGCAAATGATTAGTAGGAGGTACTGGTAGCTTATCCCCACAAGCAAGTGCCCTTCCCATCCAGCCTCCAAAGCGGTGAGTGCAATCAGTGCTAGTGCTGCCAAGTATAGCTGGAACAACTATACCACCTGCTACTGCAAGATAAGCTCGACAGCCGTAGCGAAGTTGGTTGAAACAAATTTTTGCTCCAGACCGTACTCGTATTGGTCGCCAGGTTGGTAGCGGTATCTCATCAATAGTCGGAGCAAGATTAGCACCAGTAATAGCTATCCACAAAGCAACTTCAACACGTAGACAAAGTCCAGTTAGCGTTATCTCTAATAGCGCTGCTGTTGGTTGATTACCAACTAAAAGATTCGCAATTCGAGCTGAGTAGGAATCCATTGCACCACTTGGGGAAATGCCCTGATACTGCATACCAAAACGTCCTAAATCTTGGATAGTGGTGAGCCTGCCTGGGTGTTCTATCAATAAGCTCATTGCTTTGTTTTAATAAAGTGGGTAAAGTCAACTTCAGAAATGGGTTTGAAGTGTAGGCGATCAAAACAAGCAAGATAACAGGGCGTTGTTGCTTCCGGATTGAATAAGCGTAGAGGTGTGCGACCGATAATTTGCCAGCCACCTGGTGTTTGTGTTGGATAAATTCCAGTCTGAGTGCCACCAATACCAACTGAACCGCTAGCTACAGCTGTGCGAGGAGTATCGCGCCTGGGTGTTGCTAGGAGTGGATCAAGACCACTTAGGTAGGGAAAGCAGGGGGAAAAACCGAGAAAATTTACCCTATACTCAGATCCACTGTGACGGGCAATGACTTCTTCAGGTAAAAGACCAATGTGGTGCGCTACATATTCCAAATCGGGTCCATATTCGCCACCATAACAAACAGGAATTTCAATCAAACGACCTGTTGTCGTTATGGGTGCTACTGAGAAATTGGTAAGTAGAGGTACTATGCAAGCGGTAAGTGCTTCAATGGGCAATTGCTCCTTTTCAAGCCAAGCTAGAGAATCATAGTGCAAAGTTAGGCTTGTATATCCAGCAACAAAGTCATAAACACCTGGTAGATGGGCACTCTGTAGATAGGTGGTAGCAGCATGAACGTAAGAATTTATTTTTGGATCGATAACATTGCCAAAGCGAATTAGTAGAGCAGAGTCACCAAGTGGGTGCAGGCTAAAATTAATCATTGTTCAGATGTTTAAAGTCATGGCTGCAAGCGTTAGCGATGCCTGACGGCAAGCCGCTAGCGTCTAGCCCTAGAGGAAAAATTTTGTGAGCTACTGACTCTCACGAAAGACTCCTGAAGGCGCTGTTACTGCCAGCGGGGGAATGGCTGTAAGTGTGCGATGCATCCAGCTATGCCTTGGACACAAATGACAGGCTAGATAAGATTTTAGCCGAACTTAAGGATAAAGAATAGGGGGGAGGTGCGATCGCTCTTCGTCTCCTTTGTCAGACCTACAATTACTGGGATTTTAAACCCAATTTGGGCTGCGGTTTAGCGATCGCTCCTCTAGAACTTCTTAGAAGAAAAATTGGGAGTGCGTAAGCACACTGATAGTTTCTGCTATTAGCCTCTAGTTCATCAGTTTATCGGTGTATCCTCAAAGTAGAAATAGTAACCATCTCAGCCTATTGATAATAGCTAATCGAAATTGATAAAAAATTCTTCCTATTTTAATTGCCAAATCTGAAATTAAAATAACCCAGTATTATACCACAAAATATTTATGCAAGAGTTCTCTTAAGTTTCTGAGCAAACGCTTCATCAGCATCGATTTGGGTTTGTAGTTCATCTTGCAGCTTTGTCTTATTCGCTTCTGTAGGTTGATTTTCCGCTCTTGTCAGTAACCCTTCTGTTCCCTCTGCCTTAAACTTTTCCCGGATGGTGTTTACTAGTTGAGCAAATGTCTCAGCAACACCTTTAGTTAAAGTTTTTCCACCTTCTTTGATTGCCTCAGAGAAAAATAATGAGACAATCACTGCTGCCGTTAGAGGTTCTACCATAAGTTTGCACGTAAATTTAGTAGCAATAAAGTAATATACAAACTTACTGTACAGGTTTTCGGATTTTTAGGTTATTGATCATGTCCGGCAAATCACACAGACTAGTAAAGACGTTCGGTTCGGAACGTCTTTACTAGTCTGTCAAACTCATTTTGACGGTTAGAGAGACGCGATAAATCGCCGTTTCTACAATAAATCTATCCGTCAATGAACAAGAGCGTTATTTTAGCTAACTGTTGCTCGTGATGATTCCGCATCAATGGGTTTGAGTAGGTAAATTCGCAACAGATTCCAACTAATTGAGAGTAACAAAGGTAGTTTTTGCACTAACTTGATAATTTTTGGGCGGTCGCTTGCGTTAATTTCCGCTATTTTAAGATTATTCTCGGAACACTTTTCTAGACGAGAGAAAAACTCTGGGTGATTTGTGTCCAATATTAATGGAAATGCTCTTGCAGCTGTGTTGTTTGTCTCCTCAATGACTTTGGTATTATATTCGCGGGGATTTATGCCGATAGATTCGTAAAATGTTGCTCGTTCAAATACTGTCAAGGTGTGGGTAGCAAAGACAGTCAGCAAAAAGAAACGCACCCACAAACGCGATTTCCAATTGTTCCATAATTGGGGTTGCGATCGCAGCAGCGCTTTGAAAAAATCTCCGTGTCGATTTTCATCCTGACACCAACTTTCAAAGTAGCGAAATAACGGATATATTTCGTGTTCTGGATGTGCTTCCAGATGCCGATAAACTAAAATGTAGCGCCAATAACCAATTTTTTCAGATAGGTAAACTGTATAAATAACCCACTCTGGTGGAAAGAAGGTATAAGTACGATTTTTGGTGAGATAACTTAAGTCTAAGGAAAGATTAAAATCTGCCATTGACTTATTCAAAAATCCCGCATGGCGTGCTTCATCCCGCGACATTAATTGAAAGGCTTCTGCTAAAATAGGATTTCGCTCTTTTAGTCGGCGCGATAGTTCTTTAAAAAGCAAAAATCCAGAAAATTCGGAAGTACAAGAGCGCTCTAAAAAGTCAATAAAAGAACGTCGCGTTTCCCCATCAATGCTATCCCAACACTGTTCAAATTCGCTTCCACGTACAAAATGATGCCGATTATAATCGGCTCTTAACTCCTCTAAAACTGCCAATAATTCCGGCTCTTGCGCGGATATATCCATCTGCGCGATCGCTTCAAAGTCAGTGGTGTAAAACCGGGGTGTTAACAATGTTTCCTGAACTGGTGCTTTAATACCAGGTTTCAGTAACTCAGGCTCTGGTGTGTGAAGATTAGCCATGAGAATTCTGCTTTTCATGTAATGCTTATAAAGCTATATAAACATATTTTTTTTTTGCAGGTCTATCAATTGAAAAATAACTTTTTAATCGACAAATAGCTTGATGTATCCGGTAGTTACATAATTTAGTTGTAACATTTTTTAGACAAAATCCTATTACTTAAAAATAGGTTATAATGCTTATAATGTTATATTTTTTGCTTACAATCGCTTAGAATGTGTTTTCTAAAAGAATTATAAAATATTTTTAATTATTTTCTAATTATACAAACATTAATAATTAAATAATTAAGGAAATAATTAATATTGTTGGCATCTGCATCTATACTAATGTTTGCAGGTTAAAGTGATACGTATCATTTATCAACTTAGAATAACAATTCTCAAGCTCTGACATCCTTCCTTTTTGCTAAAAACCGGGTTTCTCTACGTAAGTCCTTAGAAGAAGTTGTTAATTGTTAGTAGTTAATGAAAACTGATACCCTGCACCACTCTCAAGAACATGTTCCCATTCGCTTTGAACTTAAGTCCAAGGTTAATAGCATAAGTTCATTAAAATGGACTGAATTTTTTATTAGTCTTCTTCAGATGACTTTCGCTATTAGCCATAGGTTTATAACCTATGGTGGGTGTGGGTTCTAATTGAAAATGCAGCAAAATGTCAGTTACAACTATCAACTATTCTTGAAACCTTGTATTTGAACATTCACAGAAGTAACAATGAGTAGCAATCTAGCCGTCAAGCTTCGTGCTGGAACCCAACAATCTCACACAATGGCAGAAAATGTGGGATTGATGAAATGTGTTCTCAAAGGAATTGTTGATAGAGATATTTTTGCCACGTTTCTAGGCAATTTATATTATGTGTATAGCGAATTACAAGCCGCAATAGAGAGTAATTTAAAACATCCCTTCATTGGTGCGCTTTACTTCCCCGAACTAAATCGTAAAGCCTTTCTAGAGAAAGATATGGTGTTTTATTACGGAAATGATTGGTGTTCATTAGTTACTCCTTCTCCCGTCACCCAGACTTATATCAAGCGCATTCGTGAGCTTTCAGCTACTGAACCAGTTTTGTTATTAGGTCATGCTTATACACGCTATATGGGAGACCTTTCTGGTGGTCAGATGTTCCAAAAACTTGTTCAGATGGCTTTAAAACTTTCGGGTTACGAAGGTACTTCTTTCTATAATTTTGAGCAAATTCCTGACAAAAATGCTTTTAAGAATAAGTACCGTCAAGCTTTGAATGAATTACCTATTGATGATGCTACTGCAAATCGAATTATCGTAGAAGCTAATAATGCATTTAAGTTGAATATGGAGATTGCTCAAGAGTTAGAAGAAAATTTAATTAAAGCGATAGGTAAAGATACTTTTAATAGCCTGACTAAGGACTAAAAACTAGGGACTGGGGATTGGGTAATAACTTTATTCCCAATCATCAATACTCAATCATACATTTATTGGAAATAAATCAATGGTTTTTATACTTCCTGGTGTGAAATTCGATTCAAATCTGATTCAAAAGTACGATACTCCTACACCCAGATACACCAGCTATCCACCCGCAACTGAGTTAACAGAAGCATTTAGCGAAAGTGATTTTAAAGAAGCGATCGCTAACTCAAATCAAAGGAAATCTCCGCTTTCTTTGTATTTCCATATACCGTTTTGTCAAATTGCGTGTTACTTCTGTGGTTGTAATACCGTGATTTCCAACAATAAGAATATTGCTAAACCTTATTTGCAGTCTTTAGTTCAAGATATTAGGAATACAGCAGCCTTAATTGATTCTGATAGAAAAGTGCTGCAAGTTCACTGGGGTGGGGGTACTCCTAACTATTTGAATCCCGAACAAATAGAATTTTTGTGGGAAAATATTAGGCAAAATTTCCACATTGATTCAGAAGCCGAAATCTCAATTGAGATTAATCCCCGCTATGTTGATAAAAATTACATTTTCTTTCTCAGAGAAATTGGCTTTAACCGAATTAGTTTTGGTATCCAAGATTTTAATCGTCAAGTTCAAGTAGCTGTAAATCGGGTTCAACCTGAAGAAATGCTCTTTGATGTGATGAGTTGGATTAAAGAAGCTAACTTCAAAAGTGTGAATGTAGACTTAATTTATGGTTTACCTCATCAAACTCGCGAAACTTTTCAAGAGACAATTAAAAAGACAATTCAATTAGACCCTAACCGAATTGTAGTGTTTAATTTTGCTTATGTGCCGTGGGTAAAACCTGTACAAAAAAATATTCCTGAAGATAAATTGCCACTGCCAGAGGAAAAGTTAGAAATTCTCAAGATGACGATTGAGGAATTAACAGCTAACAAGTATTTATTTATCGGGATGGATCATTTTGCTAAAGCTGATGATGAATTAGCCATCGCTCAACAAAATCGCACCCTAAAACGCAATTTTCAAGGCTACACCACTCTAGCAGAAACAGAACTCTTTGGTTTTGGTGCCACATCCATCAGCATGTTAGAAGACGCTTACGCTCAAAACCACAAGCAATTACAAGATTATTATCGAGGAATTGAAGCGGGTGTTTTACCAATTAGTAAAGGCATCAAACTCAGCCAAGACGACATTATTAGACGAGATGTCATCATGTCTATTATGTGTCATCACGAACTGCATAAGCCAGACATTGAAAAGAAGTATAACATCAACTTTGATGAATATTTCAGCTTAGAACTAAAAGCGTTAGAGCCATTAAAAGCTGATGGATTAGTTGAGTTATCAACGAACTATATTAATATCACAGAAATTGGCAAACTACTTTTAAGAAATGTTGCCGTTATCTTTGATGCTCATACCAGAAATCAACAGAGAAAATTCTCTCGCGCTATTTGAGTATAGGGTTGATACTAATATTCCTTCTCCTTGCAGGGTGTGGTGATATGTATGAATGCAATTTAGACAAAATTAATGTGATAAAGCTTTTGCCTTGACTGCTATCAAGCATGGTTAAGTTATCTTACATGTTTGTATGGAGCGCGACTTGGTAAAAGTGTTTGATAATGGTTTAATAGAAATCAAGGTGAAAAACCACCTTAAAATGCCCTATCTTCAGTTGAGGTGTGAGGGATGAAAATTAAACAAGTTCTTCCAGTAGTATTGCTTGTTGTCATGCTTGTAGTTGGGTACTGGGGGATTTCATTTGCACAAGCTCCTGCAAAGCAATTTACACCAGAGCCAAGCGTTGTTCTTAACGAAAAGGTTAGCGACTTACCCAAAGCAGCAGTACTAGAAAGCGAAATGCTGACAGCGACTCTGGCACCAGGAGAGGTAAGTATCTGGCATACACATGCGTCACCTGTATTTGCTTACACAATTAGTGGTGAGTATATCGTTGATTTTAAGTCAGGGGAGCCTTCAATTAGGATACCCGCTGGCAAAGCAATAAAAGAGCCGATTAATGCGGTTGTACGTGCGAGAAATCCTAGCTCAACGGTGCCAGCTCAATTGGTATTATTTCAGATTAGAAAACCAGGAACTGCCTTCCTAGACCCTGTTTCCAAATAATTGACCGCAATATCACTGGCAACCTAAAGAATTACGCTGTAGATTTAGCGATCGCATTACATATGTAATGCATGTTTACTAAGTAAGATAAAGCTGTCCTTTTAGCTGCTGGGGTAGTGCATAAACACTACAGGAACTCCCAGCAGCTTTTTGCCTAATTGCGACAATCCAAACTTACCCTTAAGCGATCGCGGTAAGTCTTCAAAAGAAATTATCACAAAACCAAAACCTGTATAAAATTCCGCCAACCGCTGACCGAGACATTCTAAATAAAGCGGTTGAGTTGCTTCTTCAATCAAATGCCGCGTAAGTAAAGTGCCTAAACCGCGATTTCTCCAAGCTGGTGCAACTACCAAACTACCAAGTTCTTGTGTATCATAAAATTGGCGTAACTGTCCGCAAGCTACTATCTTCCCTTCGCATTCAATTACCCAGAATTGCGAAAAGCGTATTTGCGTGGGGTCAAGTTTTGCCGAAAGCACCAACCATCTAATTGACCAAATATCCTCAGATGTCGCCTTACGGAGTATACACCCATTTGGTAGCGAAAAATCGCTCTGTTTCATAAAACCTCGCAAAAACTCTCTTCAACCCTTATTCTTGGCGTACTTGGCGGTTCGTTTCTTAATCCTAAAAACGTAAGTCTTATTAGAGATTTATCGAGCGCCAAGCTAATATAATTTTTTCAGTCTCTTGTCACCTTCCTGTCACATTTACTTTTAATACTAAAAATAGAACCAATTATTTTGAATATTAAATTTATTAAAATGCGCCAACGTAAATTACCGCCGATAATTTGGATTATAGGGACAGCGATCGCACTTTTGGCAACAGGCTGTGAGGAAGCAGTGCAATATTTGCCACCTTTACCGAGAATTGAGACATCTGAGGATGAAAAGCAATCACCCCAATCTGCTAATAACGCCAAAATTGAGGCAGCAATTCAGAAAGGTATCAATCAAGTGCGTCAGGAAAACAAACTCAAACCTTTACAGAATAATGAAAAACTAGCGCAGGTTGCCCGTAACTACAGCCGACAAATGGCAGAACAAAACTTCTTCAGCCACACCGGACCCAATGGCAGTACGCTGGAAAAGCGAGTACGTGCCGGAGGAATTTATTATTGGGTGGTGGGCGAGAATTTGTTTAAAAGTAAGAATATTTCGCAACCAGTATCACCAGCGATTGATGGTTGGATGAAAAGTCCAGGACATCGAGAGAATATTTTGCGTCCGTTTTTCAGCGAAACCGGCGTAGGAGTGTGGAAAGTTGGGAATAGCTACTATATTACACATTTGTTTTTGCGGCGTTGAAGGACTCCTTAATACAAAGTTGGAATTCAATGCCTAAAAACGCCCGCACCCGCACCCGCACACCCGCAGGCTAGAAGCCTGGGGCTACACAAACAAAGCCTGCCGACCCAGGCTTGAAAACTCATAGCCTGGGTTGGCAGGCTTCGTCGTACGCACAACGCGATACCCTTACAGGGTATTGCTGCTTTCTCACCCCTAGATAGGTGTAGCGATCGCCCATCCAACCCTAAACTAATAACTGTAATCTCAACTTTACAGGAACGCTTGTGAAAGCAAGATGGATCATTACCGCAGTTTCCGCAGCACTATTTTTTGGTGGTAGTCTGCTAACATCACTGCGTGACCCCTGGTTTCAAAACTTACAGCGTCCCGCGTGGTTAACTTTTGAGTTTTTAATTCCGTTTATCTGGATCTTCATTTGGGTCTGCATCACAATCTCAGCAATTATGGTGTGGGAAAAGTCTAAAAATCGCCCTTGGTTATTGATGGGTATGTATGCAGCGATCGCTCTTTTAACTTCAGCATACAGTCCCATTGTCGTAGAACTTAAAAGCCTCACAGGGGGAATGATTGCTGGTGGATTAGCAACGCTCCTCGTCTACATTTTGGCATTTATAGTTAAGCCAATTTCTCAAAAAGCCTCTTGGCTGTTTCTACCTTACGCTCTTTGGGGTCCGATTGGTACTTCTCTTACTTGGATATTAATTCAACTTAATCTTGGCGCTGCAAACTAACAAAACTATTATGAATAATACAGTAATTATTACAGGTGCATCTCAAGGTATCGGCAAAGCTACGGCACTTGAATTTGCCCGTCAAGGATATGATATTGTACTTGCAGCACGTCAACCTGACCGTTTAGAAGCTGCTGCAATCCAAATACGCGAACTTGGTCGAGAAGCGCTTGCCATTCCCACAGATGTGAGAGATCCGCAGCAAGTAAACAACCTTGTGGAAAAGGCACTAGAGCATTTTGGTCATGTGGATGTGGTGGTTAATAATGCAGGTATTTTTGCTTTAGGACCAGTAGAAGAATTTCAACTCAGTGATTGGCAACAAGTAATAAATACGAATCTTTTGGGTTATATTCATGTGATTCATGCTATTTTGCCTCATTTACTCGAACGAGGTAAGGGAACAATCGTCAATGTGAGTTCTATTGCTGGTTTAGATGCGATTCCTTTCCAAATACCTTACAATACCAGCAAGCACGCTATAACGGGGCTGACCAAATCGCTACACGCAGAATTATCACCGAAAGGAATTCAAGTTACTGGAATTTATCCGA
>JBPCQW010000502.1:0-19615 GCA_050997715.1 Hassallia sp. | reverse complement strand
CACTTATTTGGCTGAGGACAAAAATCAATCGAATGAAAATTGCGTGCTGAAGGAATTTGCACCCCAAGTTGAAGCGCAACAAGATTTATTAAAAGCGAAAGAATTATTTGAACGTGAAGCAAGTGTTTTAAAGAAACTTCAGCATCCGCAAATTCCCCGTTTTCACGCTTCGTTGCAAGCGAAGTTAGGCAATAAAGATTTTTTCTTTTTGGTGCAAGATTATGTGGAGGGGGACAATTATTATCAGTTGTTAGAACGTAAAACTTTTAGTGAGGAAGAAGTAATTAAGCTATTACAAGAAATTTTACCTGTGTTGTCGTATATTCACTCACTTGATGTCGTTCATCGGGATATTTCTCCTGACAATTTAATTTTGCGGAGTTCTGATAATTTGCCGGTGTTGATTGATTTTGGGGGTGTGAAGCAATTACCTGCGAGTAAGGGTTTTTGGTTTACTCAGTTGGGTGGGAATCGCACATTGTTGGGTAAGAAAGGTTACGCACCAGAAGAACAGTTACGTCAGGGAAAGGCTTTTCCTAGTAGCGATTTGTACTCTTTGGCGGTGACATCATTGGTATTATTAACAGGTAAGGAACCGCAACATCTTTATGATAGCTATCAAGGTGTTTGGCGTTGGGGAAAGGAAATTCAAGTCAGTTCGCAACTAGAAGCTGTGTTAAAAAAGATGCTTGCTTATAAACCAAGCGATCGCTATCAAACAGCGAATGAAGTTCTCAAAGATTTAAAGTTTTCTATCGCTGTCAAAACCGCAAATCCACACATTACCAAGCTGAAAACTATGATAGCCGCTCCTGGGCGACAACGCGCTGGTGCTGTTGTCAGTAGTCTCCACAAAAGAACGCAATTAATCGCTGGTGCGCTACCTTTACCTGTTTGGCTTCGTCCTTTTGCTGTTAGTTTGGTGGGGACAACTGCGGTTGTTTTAACTTTCGCTGGTACTTGGGCGGTAGTAAATGCTGTTGTTCGTACTGTATCATCAATATCTGTCCCCTCAATTTCTCTACCGAAATTACCGGGGGGAGGAAATCCGGAAAACAAACCTGCAAATAATAAAAATATAAGTCAAATTGTTAATCGTCGTGAAGAATTAGAAATCCCTGAAGGATTTTTTACTAGAACTGTAGATAATTTATTTTATACTGAAAAGCCAGAATTAAAAGGACGCACTCTAACTTCTAGTTCAGAAGATACTGCTTTACGCAAAGAATGGTACGGTGTAGCTGATAACTTGCTAGATAAACTAGAACAAGCTAAACTCAGTAACGCATCGCGTCGGAAGTTGGGAAATTACGGTTCTCAAGATGACGACATTTGGAGACGCAAAGCGCAAGCAGGAGAGTTTGGTGATTATACAATTAGTCAATTGAACAGAGACACAAATCAAAAATTTGATCGCTTGTTTCCCGGTCAGCGACGTGGGAAACTCAATCAAAAGACTCTGGGTCAAATTTGGTATGCGATCGCTGCCGATCAAGTTAGTAAAGTACAACAATAGTGGGGAGTGGGGAGTGGGGAGTGGGGAATGGGGAATGGGGAATGGGTAATTAGTAATCGGTAATCGGGAATGGGGAAAGAAAAATTCCCTACTCCCTACTCCCTACTCCCTACTCCCTATTCTTTAAGGGGAATGGGAAGACTGAATAACTAAATTATTATGAATCTTGTTTATTGTTCCAAAGGACACGAAAATCCTGGTGGTAGTAGCTTTTGTCTTCATTGTGGTGAAAAGTTAAATGCAAATCTGGTGAGTCAGGGTATCCAACCGGGACAAACTTTAGGCGATCGCTATGTTATTGTACGTCTACTCGGTCAAGGAGGGTTCGGACGCACGCATTTAGCTGAAGATATCAACCGCTTTCGGGAACTTTGTGTTTTAAAGGAATTCTCCCCCCAAGTTCAAACTCCCTACGTTTTACAAAAAGCCGAAGAACTGTTTCAGCGAGAAGCAACTGTTCTTTACAAATTGCAACATCCGCAAATTCCCCGCTTCCGGGAATTGTTTCGCAGCAACTTGAACGCTAAAGAATACCTGTTTTTGGTGCAAGATTATGTAGAAGGGCAACCTTACAACGCTTTATTAAATACTCGCTTACAACAGGGTTTGCGGTTTAGTGAAACGGAAGTGCGTCAGTTATTGCTGCAACTGCTGCCAGTTCTGGATTATATCCATTCTTTGGGAGTAATTCACCGGGATATCTCCCCCGATAACTTAATTCTTCGCAGTGTTGACCAATTGCCAATCTTAATTGACTTTGGCGGGGTGAAACAAGTGGTCGCAGCCGTAGCTTCAGAATATTATCAACAGGGTGCAGGTGCGACACCACCCGCAACGCTACTTGGTAAAGTGGGATACGCACCCTCAGAACAGATGCAAACCGGGATCGTATCTCCTCACAGCGATTTGTATGCTTTAGCCGCAACCATGTTAGTTTTACTGACAGGTAGACAACCGCAAGAATTAATTGATACTTCTACTTTAACTTGGCAATGGCGACGGGAAGTTAGTTTAAGTCCGAATTTAGAACAGGTCTTAGAGAGAATGCTATCACCCATACCAAGCGATCGCTTTCAATCAGTGCGACAAGTTTTAAATGCATTAAATTCACCTTCTGTCAAGTATCCGCCGACTCAATATCCCACTCAACAAACTCAAGGTACCGTAGCCGTATCTCCCCCTCTCCCCCTCCCCTCCTTCCCCCCTCCTCCCCTCTCCCCCGATATTCCCCAGCCACAAAACTCATGGACATCAGGTAAAAGTTTGCTGGTAGGATTAGCGTTGGCTGGTGTTGTTGGTGTTGGTTGGTTGGGAACAAACTTGATATTATCTCGCAGCAGAGATTCTTCAGAAAATACGGCACAACCTACAACCAGCTTTACACCAACAGATAACCAGCCAACCGATCCGCTGGCAAAATACGCACCTGAAGAACGCGCACGTAAAGAAAAATTAAGCGATCGCCGTCAACAGTTGGGTATAGATTTCAACTTTTACGTTGACTTGGTAAATCAAGTCTTTTGGGAGAAAAATCCCAGTTTAAAAGGACGCAAACTGAGCGATAATGGTGAAGATGACAGTTTGCGGGCTGAATGGGATAAAACAGCTGCCGAATTGTTAGAGAAGCTGACACCACTCAGTAAAAAAGCGCGTCAGCAATTAGGAAATTATACAGCGGCACAACGCGATCGCGCTAAGGAAGAAGTCAATGAAATCAACGTTGGTAGCCGTTCTTTATATGATTTAGCTGATGCCGCATTTTATCAGCAATTTCCCGAACAGCAAGGTAAAAATTTTACAAATACACCCATCGGACAAGTTTGGCAAGGATTTGTTAGTGATAAAGTTCAGGCGATCGTTTCAGGTAGGGCTTTTCAGAAACTTGTATTTGATAAAGGTGCCACGAGTAAAACAGTTAGTGGTACTCTCAAAGCTGCTGATGGCAAAGTATTCATTGCCGAACTTGCCAAGAATCAATTGATGGATATAAAACTACAAGCAAATTCCCAAGTTTTGCTATCAATTTATTCCCCCTCTGGCAAAATCAAATTTTTAGAAGACTCTACAAAACGTTCTTTATCAACCGAACTACCAGAAGACGGATATTATGAGTTTGTGGTTGTTTCCACCGCATCAAAACCAGTAGATTATCAACTTAACATCACCGCCGAAAATCCCGCACCACCCCCGACACCTACACCGACACCCACAGAAACTTCTACACCGATAGCGACACCGATACCGACATTAACACCAACAGCTACACCAACAGCTACACCAACATCAACACCAACTACGACAACTACCCCATAGTTTGCCCTATAGTTTTATATTGATCGCTCCAAAGTAGGAAGTCAATTTTTAAGTTAATAATTCACAATGATAGTAACGCAATCGGAGGCGTTACATATGTTTCGTGTAACTCAAATTTTTCGCAACTTATTCCTTCGTCTAGAAGGGTTACTCTATCAGTTTTTTGGCTTCATCAAAAAGCTTTTCAATCAGGTGTTTGCTTTCTTTACTAAGCTATTCGGATTTTCCCAGTCTGAATATTACTTAGAATCGGATGAAGCACAGGGGATAAAGGGAAATTATATCAAGCAACCAACAGCAACTGAACCAGAAATTTCATCACCAGCCCGTGTCAGCAATCGCCGTCGTCCAGATCCCAAAATGGAATACTACCGTAACTTAGCACGACAGGTAACAAAAAACTAGGCTGCAATCTTATTTGTAGCTATTGCTTGTAAACTGTAACTAACAGAAAATAATTGCTCGCGTTTACTCTAGAATTAGGATGAATTGTGAGCTTTTATTTTGACAACTTTCGTGCGTTGTATTCAACAGTACTTTCCTTAATCGAAATCCGTAGGCAAATTTGGATCGCGGTGATGTTGAAAAAGTCGCGTAATTTGCGCTGGTGTTACACGTCCCAAAGATAATTGGGGAATATTATCTTCTTCAAAAAATCCTACTTCCTCAGTTTCAATACTTGCTGAAGGAGAACCCCCAACTAATTCACACATAAAAAACAGCTTATAGACGTAATGTAAAAAAGGTGGATGTCCTTGTCTAGCTCTGTCATAGACAGCCAAAACTTTGACAGCGCGAGTTAAATAACCTGATTCTTCATAAGTTTCTCTCACGCTTACTTCACTTGGAGAATCACCGATATCAGCCCATCCACCAGGTAAAGTCCAACAGCCATCGACTCGCTCTTTAACTAATAATATGGTATCGCCTTGAAAGACAACTCCGCGCACATCAACTTTCGGAGTAGCATAGCCGACATCACGGGTGAATAAATCCAGAATATAGCTTTGTTCGGTGTTCGAGTAAGTCGATAAAATTTCCGCAGCAATTTCTTGCACTTGTTGAAAGCGTTGAATATCAAAAGGATTTTCGGAATAAGTCAAACCATTTTGAGCGATCGCTTGTAACTTTTGCGCCCATTCCAGCCATTTTGGTTGCATAATTATCTCCTAGAAAATCGCCCTCAGACTGGAAGTCTGGGGCTACACAAACAAAGTCCACCTGCGCGGATTTCGTAAAGCCTGCGTGTGCCTCCTTCGTTCGTATAGCCGAGCCAGTGCGTTGCGGAGGTTCCCTCGGTTGTAGCTACTAGCGTGCGACTTCAGTCCTCAGGTATTTGATTACGCTTCATCTAAAGCGACGATTCCGGGTAATTCCTTACCTTCGAGTAACTCCAAGCTGGCGCCACCACCGGTGGAGATGTGGCTCATTTGATCGGCTAAACCGACCTTTTCCACAGCCGCTACAGAGTCACCACCGCCGATAATGGTGATGGCACCTTTTTTGCTGATATCGGCTAAAGTGTGAGCGATCGCTTCTGTACCTGCGGCAAACTTATCAAACTCAAACACACCCATCGGACCATTCCAAATCACCGTCTTGCAGTCTGCGAGCGCTTCTTGAAACACCTTTATTGAGTCGGGACCAATATCCAAACCCATCCAACCATCGGGGATATTGTCAATGCTGACGGTTTGAGAATTGGCATCAGCAGCAAACTTATCTGCTACAACCACATCTGTAGGAAGCAACAAATCAACACCGCGTTCTTTTGCTTTAGCTTCCAAAGACTTCGCTAACTCTATCTTGTCTTCTTCCACCAACGACTTACCGACATTCAAACCACGGGCTTTGTAGAAGGTGAAAATCATTCCCCCACCGATGATTAGCTTGTCGCATTTTTCCAGTAGGGCTTCAATTACACCGATTTTACTGGAAACTTTAGAACCGCCGATAATTGCTGCTAGAGGACGTTGAGGATTAGCGATCGCGCTTTGCAAATACTGCAATTCCTTCTCAATCAAATATCCCCCAACCGAAGGACTGAGATATTTAGTCACACCTTCGGTAGATGCGTGAGCGCGGTGTGCCGTGCCAAAAGCATCATTTACATATAAATCAGCATTTGCAGCGAGTTTTTTCGCAAATTCTGGATCGTTTTGCTCTTCTTCCTTGTAGAAGCGGACATTTTCTAGCAACAGAACTTGTCCATTTTGCAATGCTCCCACTTTTGCCGCAACTTCATCACCGATGGAGTCATCAGTTTTGACAACTTCTTGCCCTAGCAAGTCAGACAAGCGCTTTGCAACTGGAGTTAGGCGCAATTTGTCATCCACGCCTTTAGGACGCCCAAAATGGCTTACTAGAATTACCTTAGCTCCCTTCTGCGTCAAATCCTGGATAGTTGGCAGCGCGGCGCGAATGCGAGTATCGTCTGTGATGTTGCCACTGTCGTCTAGAGGCACGTTAAAGTCAACCCGCACCAAAGCGCGTTTGCCGGATAAGTCAGAAGCGGATAAATTTGCTAAAGTTTTTTTGGACATAGTACAAACCTTGCGATCGCCTTTTTGTTATTTTTTGTAAGTAGAGCCATTCCAGATTTTACCGGAGTAAGGGCTACGCAGGTGAATCAGATGTTCAAAACAGTTTTATTTCCACTCGATCAAAGCCGGGAAGCGCGGGAAGCCGCTGACGTGGTTGCCAACATCGTGCAAAAGTACGGTAGTCGCTTAGTGCTGCTGTCTGTTGTCGAAGAACCCAACCCAGAAGCACCAACTACAGATCCCATGATGTCACCGGAAGCGGTTGCCAAACTGCTGCAAAATGCTCAAGCTTTATTTGCTCAACAAGGCATTCAAGCCGAAACCATCGAAAGAAAAGGCAACCCTGCCTTTACAATTTGTGACGTTGCCGATGAAATTAATGCCAATTTAATCATCATGGGCTGTCGCGGACTAGGCTTGACTGAAGAAGGAGCGACAGATAGCGTCACCACTCGCGTGACAAATCTTTCACCTTGTCCAGTGTTGATTGTTCCTTAATAAAGTTAGGAGAGACGCGATTAATCGCGTCTGTACAGAATTAGGAGTGAGGAATTATGAATTAAGAATTAGTTAAATTTGTCAGGTGCGTTAACGCAGAGTAACGCACCAATTTCAACTTATTCAAAAGTCTTAAAATCATCTAACACCAACACCCGCAATTGTGTAACGCGCTTAAATGTGACATCATTCGTTAAAAAAGCTTCACACCCTGCTGCTAAAGCGACAGTAATTTGAAAAGCATCCGGTAGTTGTAGATTATATCTAGCTCTGATTTCAGCCGCTTCTATTGCCATAGTTGGGTTATTAATTGCCTGAAAAATCATGTTATTTCCACCGAGCATGAGGTTTATGAAACTTTGCTGTAACTGTGTTTGTTCCAGACGATAGGGACGGACTAAACATTCAGCCAAGGTGATTGCTGAAGTGACACCTAAGATTAAACTATTTTGAATTTGCTCGAACACCACTCTAACAGATGGAAAGTATTGTGGGTGTTGCTCGATAAAGTAAATAACTGGTGCGCTGTCTATAAACAAGCGTCTTACACCCTGTAAACTCTCCTCAATAGTCACTCTTGTTTCCTTGATTCTATTTCTTCAATTTCTAACTCTGGAAATTCCCCACGTCTCAAACGTGTGACATATTCCTGAGCATCCATACCCCCTAAGTGATTGGGAGCGATTCCGGCAAATTCCATTACATTATGGCGTGGTAATGGTGTAATATCATAAAGGCTAAATCTTTGTATTAAATATGAGATTAAACTCAATTGCTCGTCAGGTGTGAGTGCTTCGGCTAGTCTCATTAACTCAATTAATTCTTTAGACATTTGGGTTTATCCTACATATCTCAATAGTCAGTCTTGTTTTGTTAATTGCTTTTCTGCAATTTCTAAATCAGGAAACTCGCCCCGTCGCATACGAGTGACATATTCATGAGCATCCATACCTCCTAACATATTAGGCGCTATTCCGATAAATTCAGTTATTTTGCGGCTTGGTTTGCGCTTGATTTCGCAGCGTTGCAGCCTTTGTGTTAGATAGGCAATTAGACGCAATTGCTCATCCGGTGTGAGTGCGTCTGCTTGCTTCATTAATTTCCGTAATTCTTGAGACATTTTGTATATTTTATTTGCGTTTACTTTGTTTAATATTATCAATCTTTAGTCTGAAAATATCGTGACCTAAAGTGCGTAATAATTCCACAACAGCAAGGGGAGTGGTTCGTTATTCCAACTTCTCAAACAACTTCGCCAAAACCACATTAGAAAACAAAAAACCATCGGGATCGCTTAACTTTAACCTTCCCCCGACAACTTCCACCCAATATTTCTCAAAGTAGGGTTGCAAACACTTGTAAATCTCTTTTACCTTCTCTTCCCCAAACTGAAAAGTCAACGCATCTAAATCCACACCCTCAGCCAAACGCAACCCCAGCATTAAAGTGTCTAACAATATTTCTTCGCTTGGAGTCACATCACAATCAATTACACTTCCAGTTTCCACCCAAGAGTAATATTCCTTAGTTTTACGGGGACGAGTAAAGCGTTTCCCCTCAAGATAACTGGCTGCGCCCATCCCAAAGCCATAATAAGGGCGATTTTCCCAATAAATTCGATTATGCTGGCATTGATGTCCCGGCTGGGCGTAATTAGAAATTTCATAATGTTCGTAACCCGCCCTTGTTAAAATTTGCTGTGCCAACCTATACATCTGAACTGTAACTTCATCTGTGGGTAAAGGTTGATCCCCAGGTTTGTAGAAACGACCGAAAGCCGTCCCAGGCTCAATGGTAAGGTCATATATAGATATGTGCGTTGGTGCTGTAGCCACCGCTTTTTCTAAAGAATATTGCCACCTATCTAAAGTTTGATGCGGTAAACCTGAAATTAAGTCTATGCTAAATTTAGGAACCCCCACGTAGCGAATTAAATCCACAGTTGCGAAGATATCATCAACCGTGTGCGATCGCCCCGCAATTTGCAATAATTCTGACTCAAATGCTTGCACACCCAAACTTACCCGATTCACTCCACAGCGACGATAGCCTTGAAGATGTTCTAAATCAAACGTTCCTGGGTCCATTTCCATAGAAATTTCCGCCCCAGGACAGATACCAAAACGCTGTTCTAGCGCCTCCAATATCCGCCGTAACTGCTCGATTGATAAAAGCGAAGGAGTCCCACCACCAAAGAAAATTGTCTTCAAAGGTAGACCAATCGCTGTAGCAGCAATTTCTTTAATTAATACATCAACGTAGTGGGATATACCTACAGATGTTTCACCCCGCAGGCGATCGCCCACCACAGACACCGGGAAATCACAATAAAAACACCGTCGTCTGCAAAAGGGAATATGTACGTAAGCAGAACTGGGAATCCCAAAAATAATAACTTTTTCAACCATTTTTACAGACAATTAAATTATTATTTATATAATTACAAACTATGAAAATTAATAGACTTTTTACAACTTTTTATATTTATTGCAACAAAACGATCAAAAATATGAATACAAAACTCTTTGGTTATAATAATTGCAGATATTGCCTGCTTAAATCCCTAGAGTAAGTAAATATTTCTAATTTTATCTTACCGATGAAATAAAAAATACTGCGCTCTTGCGGTTAACACAGTTGCAGGAAAACAACACAATTATGCTTGATGCAATTATCATTTTCTCATTCATCCTCTTAGCGGCGGGTATAGGGTACTACAGCACCGATATGATACCCAACGTGACACTAGACCGCGTTACCAATCTTCAGGCTTTACGCTTCATTGTTGCTGTTTTTGCGGCAATCATTGGCGGTGCAGTCGGCTTGCGATTCCAGACGGGATATCGCCGTCTAGAAGCACAAGTCCGGGACTTGCCTCTAGAAGTTATCTTAACTCGTGCCATTGGCTTAGTCATTGGGTTATTGATAGCAAACCTAATGCTGGCACCTTTGTTCTTGTTGCCAATTCCGGCAGATTTTGGCTTTGTTAAGCCGCTAGTTGCAGTTGTCGGTAGCATCGTGCTGGCTTATACAGGCATGAATTTGGCAGATACTCACGGACGTGGCTTGTTGCGGCTAATTAATCCCAACACCGTGGATACGATGCTTGTAGAAGGAACTTTAAAACCTGCCAATACTAAGGTTTTAGACACCAGCTGCATTATCGATGGTCGTATAGAAACACTGTTAGAAACAGGATTTCTCGAAGGTCAAATTATCGTCCCGCAATTTATCTTGCAAGAATTGCAACAAGTAGCTGATGCTAACAAAGACCTAAAGCGGGTGCGGGGAAGACGAGGACTGGAAATTCTCAACCGAATTAAAGAAGCTTATCCTGATCGCATTTTAATCAACCCAGCCGATTATGATGATATTCCGACGGTAGATGCGAAATTAGTGCGATTTGCTCAAGAAATCAACGGTACACTGCTAACTAATGACTACAATTTGTCTAAAGTTGCCAGTGTTCAGAAAGTGCCTGTTTTGAATGTTAACGATTTAGTTAACGCTGTTCGTCCCTCGTATTTACCTGGTGACTATATAGACCTGAAGATTCTCAAAGAAGGTAAAGAACCGAGTCAGGGTATCGGCTATCTCGACGACGGTACAATGGTTGTCGTTGAAGAAGGCAGTAGTTATGTTGGTGGTGAAATCCGAGTGGTAGTCACCAGTGCTTTGCAAACTTCAGCCGGAAGGATGATTTTTGCCAAACCTCAGGCTTCCGCAATAGCGTAAGTTAAATGGCTCGAAAAACTCGCGTTAAATTGTGCGATCGCTGTAGTCAATCTGCACCGATTTTATATCGAGTCAAGTACGAAGAAAATAGCGAGTGGGTTTTTATTTGCCATCAATGTTGGGATCAAGTTAGTCAAGATAACCCCTTTTATGTTTATGGAGGAACTTGGAAAGCTCAAAAAAAGTAAATAGCGCATTTCATCAATAGTCAAATAAACGGTGCAGATTGACTGCACCATTTTTTGATGAAATTAAAAACTTTTAGCTAAAAAATTTATTCCTGCTTGTCACTTTCTTCTTGCGTTTGTAATTGTTGCAACTGCTCAACCGTTAATCCTGTCACTCTTGCTACTTGCTCTAATTGCATCCCACTATTAAGTAGATTTCTTGCCACTTCAAGTAAAGCTTCAGTTCTCCCTTCAGTTCTCCCTTCAGTTCTCCCTTCGGTTCTACCTTCTTGTAAAATCTCTTGATAAATGACTGACTCACGCATAATATCTGACCTCAAAACTCGTTTTTACTCAAATAATGTAGGGAATCTCAACTTAAAACTAAGCCTTTAAAATTCAAAGCGTTCATAAATTAAGCAATATTAATTTCCGAAAAATCAAACTCTATATAGCAATTATAAATAAAAACGTAAAACCCTCTCTTCCCTCTTCCTCAGTCTTCTCTGCGCCTCTGCGGTTCGTTTGGCGCAAATTTATCAATATTCTGGATTTTGAGCGCTAATTCATGGTTGCAAACTCCAGCCGGTGGAGAAATGGTTAATGGCAAGTTTGTTGTCCATGATTATTTTCAAGCGATTCTCAACCCGTTCATGGCGAAAAGTGTTTTGCATATGTTTTTCGCCACATTAGAAACTTCATTGTTTGTGATTGGTGGAATCAGTGCTTGGTATATTCTTAGAAATCGCCATCAAGCCTTTTTTAGCAAATCTTTGAAAATTGCTTTAGCAGCTGCTGTTGCTGTCGCACCGATACAAATTTACATGGGGCATTTAAGCGCCGAACAAGTATATCACTATCAACCCACAAAACTCGCAGCAATGGAAGCTCGTTGGGAAACAATCCCCGCAGGAGAATCTGGGGATTGGACTGTTGTAGCGTTACCTAACGAAAAAGCGCAAAAAAATGACTGGGAAATCGCGATTCCGAAAGCATTAGGATACATTCTGGAATTTAAACCAAAACTCTCCGAACCAGTACTCGGATTGAAAGAATGGAAACCAGAGGATCGTCCTCACATGGTAGGTTTAATTTACTACGCTTTCCGCATCATGAGCGGTATCGGTTTCTTCTTAGCAGCATTGATGTTGTGGAGCGTTTTTCAGTGGCTGCGCGGTGAACTCAGCGCGGAAAATATTACTAAGCAACGTTGGTTATTGCGTACCTGGATGTTCGCAGCTCCTTTGGGATATATAGCTGCCGATTGGATTGTGCGCTGTGTTGGGCGTCAGCCGTGGACTGTTTACGGACAGATTCGTACAGTTGATGCTGCTTCTCATATACCAGCTAGCAACGTTTTAACCTCATTGATTAGCTTTGCTGTTGTTTATACTATTTTGTTTATTTCTGCCATGTATTTTGGCAGTCGGATTATCCGTATTGGTCCCAATTTAAACTTACCGATACCAGGAATTGAAAACGAACCCGCAGTAGATACCACCCCTGGGGAATTTGTCCCCGATCAGCGTCCCGTAGAAGCACAACAATAGGAGATTTTATGGAGGCTTTAGAGCATTTTCTTCCCCAAGTATGGTTTGTTATTTTGGCTCTTTTCCTCTTCCTCTACGTCATGCTGGATGGATTTGACTTAGGGGTAGGAATTCTGTCTTTAACTTCCGACGATGATGAACGCCGGGGCATTTTAATGACTAGTTTGGGCAACGTTTGGGATGCTAACGAAACCTGGCTAGTTCTTATGGGAGGTGCGTTATTTGGGGCATTTCCCCTGGCTTACGGCACAATTTTGAGTGCTTTATACATCCCGATTATGGGTATGGTTTTTGGGCTAATTTTTCGAGCGGTAGCGTTTGAATTTCGCGAACATTCAAACCGAAAATACTTTTGGAATTTAGCTTTTGGTGCAGGAAGTTTTTTAGCATCTCTTGGTCAAGGATTTGCTCTTGGGAGTGTACTATCAGGTATTTCGGTTGATGATGCAGGTCACTTTATTGGTACTACTTGGGATTGGTTGAATTGGAAGTCAATATTAGTAGCTTTGACTTTGATTCAAGGCTACGTTTTGATTGGTTCAACTTATTTAATTATGAAAACAGATGGTGAATTACAAACAACTCATTACCGAACTGCGAAAATAGCGACTTTGACAACGTTGATAGGAGCGATTTTGATTACAATTTCGACTCCTGTGTTTTATGAGAATACGCGATCGCGTTTATTTCATCAACCAGAAATTTATATCTTTGCATCAATTCCCATACTGGGAGTTTTGCTAATATGGCAACTTTTCCGAAGCTTGCAACGCAAGGAAGAACGCGCACCTTTTATTTGGACTATCCTGATTTTCTTACTCAGTTTTATTGGGCTGGGGTTAATCGTTTTTCCTTATATCATTCCCACTCAAATCACCATTTATCAAGCAGCCGCTTCATCCAGTGCATTGGTGTTCATGATTATCTTCATTGGTTTTCTCATTCCCATCATGCTGTTTTACAACATCTACCAGTACATCGTTTTTCGAGGTAAAGTCACTGGTGGTCACTATGAAGCATAGGAAGGATTTAGGATTGTAGAATTCTTTTCTAAAAAAGGTTTTCTTTATTAAATATTGTAGAGACGTTACGGCAGAACGTCTCTACGTCGGATTTGTGGTGCTATCAAAATAGTTTGATATTTTATCTGTATAAATTTACAGATATTTTTCCATTACATAGTTTTGAAACGTAACTCCTCGCAGTTCTACTTGCTGTTCTCTGACTATGCTAAATCCCTTGCTTATAAAAAATGGCTTTGCAGTAATACTCGCTTCTGTATATAGTCGTTTAATTTCTTGTAATTTAGCAGCATTTTCTATATGACTTAATAGTTTTGAACCAATACCCATTCTTTGGTATTTGCTATGACAATAAAAACAATCAATATGACCATCCGCTTCTAATTCTCCAAACCCAATTATCTCATTATTATTTTCAGCAATATAGGGAAGCTTGGCTTGTAACCTTTTGTGCCAAACTTCATAATCCATACTTTCCGGTGCCCAAGCATTTACTTGTTCCTGATTGTAATCTTGAATATTGATTTCATGAACTGTATCGAAAAACAGTTTCATGATTGCTTGAGTTTCAGATAATCTGTATTCTCTTATTATCATCTTTAATTTTAGTAATACAAAATTTATGCATTGCGCTTTCTAACGCTCATAAATTTCTAACGGCAAATTATCTGGATCTGGAAAAAAAGTAAATCGCTTACCTGTAATTTCATCAATCCTAATATTTTCTACTTTTACACCTTTTAATTGTAATTCCAAAACAGTTTTTTCTATATCATCGACTTCAAAAGCCAGATGTCTTAAACCGCAAGCTTCGGGATTATTAATTCGTTGCGGTGGATTAGGGAAAGAAAACAACTCGATTTGTTGACTCTCTCCCACTCGTAAATCTAATTTATAAGAATTTCTCTGAGCGCGAAAAGTCTCTTGAATAATAGAAAAACCTAAAGTTTCGACATAAAATCTTTTCGAGCGTTCATAATCTAAACAAATAATCGCTACATGATGAATTCGGGTAATTTTCATGTGAATTTATTTATCTAAATTAAGGATATTCTCAGAATGCTGAGGCAGCAAGTTAGCAGCAGTTTTTCCATTACCTTGACAAATAGTTTCCTTTCGCTTTTTTGATGTGCAATTTAGTATCAGACCAGAAAGAGTTTAATTATCGGTAATCGATATAGCCCTCAGCGTATTTGTGCTTAATCATAACCGAAACTAACCCAAAAATGACCGCTAACGCAACCATTAAACCTCCTATTTAGATAATGGCGATCGCGCTGAGGTGCAGGGGCTACCAACTTGTACTACAATCAACCATTATTAGCGGTGATCCAAGAAAAGCTTCATACTTATACTCACTCACGTGAGTTGATTCCTATGCTGATGTAATTTGATTACTACAACTTTGTGTCAAGCAATGTCATTACACTTAGTTATGAGCAGTCACCTTATTGTTTGGGGAAGATTATTGTGCGCGTTTATTTGCTATGTAATACTGGGCTGGTTATTTGCTTGGACCCCAGGTTGGGCAGAGGCTTTGCAATATAATGATGTTTTGCACCACTCCCCTGCCTTTATTTTATCAAGAATTACTTTAATAATTTTGACTTTGACGTTGACTCTCAGCTTTGCCTGGAATAAATTTGGCGTTATGAGTTGGGCTAAAAATTTAGGCTGGTGTTACATATTAAGTCAGGCTGTAGGTGGAGTTTTACTTTTAGTTTTTGCTGGAGGAATAACATTATATGTAGTTTGGTTAGTAGTAGTAAGTGTCGCTTGGGCTGGTGCTTTTAGTTTAGTCCAAGCAAGAAATAAATTACTCCTGTCTTTTAGTCAGTTGCACGCTCTGGCAATTTTGGGAGTCACCTTAATTTTTGGTTTAGGTTTAGGAGGGTTAGTGCATCTAATCAATCTCTAAAAGTTATCCTTTTTTCCCAAAAATAAGCGTAATCATGAAAATTAAGAGTTGATATAAAAAATAAAAAATTAAAAAATTGCACAAAACCGTAACGAATTAAATCAAGGAAAAACTCCGCGTGACTCAGCGGTTACTCAGCGTTCCTTTGCGTTTAAAAAACGCTACGATTTTACGCAAAATTATCCTAACAACAAACAAATAAAACTAAGGATCTTGCAAAACTGTTTTCGAGACAATCCTAGTTTTCTTTCGATCGCTTTCCGATAATTCTTCCCCAGCTTGCAAGCGAGTGGCAGAAGTTTGTAACACCGTTGCAGCACTTTTATCGCCCATTTGCAAAGCGGTTTTTGCCGCAGTTTGTAGCATTGTCGCGGCACCAGCGCGATCGCCTTGTTGCAATTTCGCTTCTGCTAACTGAGTTTGCCGATACTTGGCTAACGCGAGAACATGTTGCTGCACTTGCGGATCGTTCGCAGCTTGATAAGTCCGAACTACATTAGCATAAATTGGGATATTTGGTGAAAATAATCCAGTTTGGTTGTCGGTGGGATCGTCGTAACGGACTTGGACATTAGCGATCGCTTGTTTACCTTCAGGCAATTGTCCCAGATAAATGTTCGCTAAAATCACTCGTTCCACATCTTTCATTAAATCACCCAAACGCACCGCCAAGCGCCCATCAGCTTCGTATTGTATAGGTAATTCAATTGTATCAGGCGCAACTTGAGCGATCGGTTTGAGTTCTGCTAATCGCACCTTCGGCATCAGGGAAAACAGTAAATAAGCATTCGTCAATCCCACCGTTTGCATTCGGGTGAAAAGACGACTAAATTCTTCTACCGCTCGATCTGGTTGTTGAATGTAAGATAAAGTACCCAAACCAGCATCAGCAATTTTTTCTAAAACATCCTGATTCCAATTGTCGCCAAATCCCAAAGTATTCAAAGTCAAATTGTAGCTAGCAGACAATTGAGCAAATTTCAAACAGCGGTTATTATCACCGTGTTCATTTTCGCCATCAGTTAACAGAAAAGCTTGAGAAATAGTTTCTTTTTTACCCTTTGCTAATTCCTCAATACCCAAACGCAAACCTTCATCAATTGCCGTTCCTCCATCTGCCGAAAGCCGATTAATATCCCTTTTGATTTGTTCGGGATTTTCGATAAATTGATTCGGGACTAAAACCTTAGCACGGTGATCGAAGACTACAACACTCAGGCGATCGCCTTTTTTGAGTTTGTCAACCAAACCAATTGCCGCTTTTTTGACAGTTTCTAGCGGTCGCCCGTTCATCGAGCCACTATGGTCTAAAATGAGACATAAATTCAAAGGGACATTGCGATCAAGATTTTCCGCGATCGCCGAAATCGAAATTGACAACTGACGTTGACTATTTTGTTGATTCGCGTCCAAACTATTATCATTCAGAGTCGGCTGCAAGCTAACCTTCATAACCCAAGTTTCCTATCCAGATATACATATTTATAAATAACTTCAAATTCCAACAATAGCGCTACGGAAAACTTACCCCACAAGCATACGTTAACAATATTCACATTTTTTTGAGCAGGCAGAGAAGGGAGACAAGGAGGACAAGGAGGGCAAGGTGACAATTCTTTCTCCCCATCCCCCCTCTTCCCATCCCCCCCCTCTCCCCATCTCCCCATCTCCCCCATAGCTTGCATAGCGAGAAATCCACACCTTTAACACACCTAGCATCGCGCTAGTATGTATTACAGTTAACGGCATAATTTCAGGCAACAGTTGCTATGGATATATCCCCCATCAAGGCTGTTCAAGCCCCATACGGCGGCGGTGATAACTTCTACCGGACACCCCCGCCAGATTTACCTTCATTATTGTTAAAAGAGCGAATTGTCTATCTTGGGATGCCACTAGTGCCTGCTGTCACGGAACTGATAGTAGCTGAATTGCTGTATTTACAGTCTGACGATCCAGAGAAACCAATTAAAATTTACATAAACTCTACTGGCACTTCTGGTTACAGTGGCGATCCCGTCGGCTTTGAAACCGAAGCCTTCGCCATCTATGACACCATGAAATACATCAAGCCCGTCATTCACACCACCTGTATCGGTTCAGCGATGGGTATGGCAGCGATGCTTCTCAGTGCTGGAACAAAAGGTTGCCGCGCCAGTTTGCCCAACGCTTCGATTATCCTACACCAGCCTAAGAGTTTCGCTCAAGGTCAAGCAACCGATATTCAAATTCGGGCAAAAGAAGTTCTGGCAAATAAAGCATCGCTGGTTGATATTTTGTCTAGCACCACCGAACAGCCTCGAGAAAGAATTATCAAAGACATGGATCGGCTGTTATACATGACACCTTATCAAGCGAAGGAATACGGTTTGATTGACCGAGTTTTTGAGAAAGAAGAACTCGCCAATCCGCCATTACCAGCTAGCGTCCTTTAATTCGTCTTTAGTTATTTGTCCTTGGTATTAGACAAATGACTATTGAATCTTGACTCTTAACTCTTAACTATTGACAAACGGAGAAAAATATGCCTATAGGCGTTCCTAAAGTTCCCTACCGGATGCCAGGGGAACAATATACACAGTGGGTTGATATTTACAACCGTCTTTACCGGGAACGGATTATTTTCTTGGGACGAGACATTGATGATGAAATTGCTAACCAAATCATCGCCGTGATGCTGTATCTGGATTCCGAAGATCCAGGTAAGGATATTCAACTCTACATCAATTCCCCAGGTGGAATGGTGACATCTGGTTTGGCGATTTACGATACAATGCAGCACATCAAATCAGATGTGGTAACGATTTGTGTCGGTTTAGCAGCCTCAATGGGTTCGTTTCTGCTAGCGGCTGGCACCAAAGGTAAACGGCTGGCATTGCCTCACTCACGAATCATGATTCACCAACCTTCAGGTGGTACTCGCGGACAAGCATCCGATATCGAAATTGAGGCAAGAGAAATTCTGCGGATTCGTCACCAGCTAAATAATATTTATGCTGATAACACGAATCAGACTTTGGCAAAGATTGAAAAAGACATGGATCGTGACTTTTTCATGTCTGCTGCTGAAGCCAAAGAGTACGGTTTAATCGACCGTGTGATTGAAGACCGACCGTTGTAGAGGAGGAGGGGGGGAGGGGGGACAACTTGGAGACAAGGGGACAAGGGGGACAATAAGAATAATTCTTTCCCCCCATCCCCCACTCTCCCACTCCCCCACTCCTCCCCTCCCCCACTCCCCTAGCCCCGAAAATTGTGAAGTATGAACTTTAAATTAAAAATTTAGTCTTTATGATTTATACTTCAGGCTTTAAGCTAATAGCTGATAGCTGATATTCTTGCTTTTGATGGCTGAAGATGGATTTTGGAGATTGCTACCGTGTATTGGGTTTAAGGTCGGGAGCTTCGTTTGTTGACATCAAAACGTCTTACCGACGGCTGGCGCAGCAATATCATCCCGATATCAATCCAGGTGATAAAAAAGCTCAAGACAAATTTATTGCTTTGACAGAGGCTTACAAGTTGCTTTTGACGGTTGTACCGCCAGAGGTAATGGCTCAACGGTCAACTCAGTCGCAAGAAAAGGCGGCTAAGTCAACAAAGACAACGTGTCCAGAACCTGTAGTCACGGTGACTATTGAGAAACCGACACCAAAAGCGCCACCAAAACCGACACCAAAGCCGCCTAACTTGGTGGAAATAGAACAGCGGCTGAAGTGGAAGACTTATGAGCAGTTGCAGCGGTTTTTGAAAGAAAGAAGGTTTCCGCAAGCGATCGCTCTCGCGGAAGCTTTGGCAGAACGTTTACCCGAAGATGCCGAAGTGCGACAATGGCAAGCGATCGCCTATCAAATTTGGGGACGAGCGCTTATTGGTGAAAAACAACTACTTAAAGCGAGAATATATCTGAAAAAAGCCTTAAAGACTGACCCCAATAACAAGTCTCTTTGCCAAGAGGTGCAGCGCGACTTTCAAAAGTTAGAGCAGGTTTTTTGAATTTTGTTCAATATAAAATTGAGTTTTCTAAGTAAGTAGTCTGTTTCATAAGTTTTGAGGGGATCTAGCAACCCCTTCTGACAACACGCTAGTATCAAAAATAATCATTCTTCAAAGGTTGATACTGTGAAGATAGGTTCTCTCTTTATTTCCGGTAATTCAAATTCTCCCAACTTCGCAAAACGCTGCTCAATCATAGTCGCTAGGTTTAAGGAATGTTCGTTATTTTCTAACAGAGCGATGCGGAGAATTTCTTTGACTTCTTCTTCAAGGGAACGACCATGTTTTTCGGCTCGTTTTTGCAGACGAGATTTGATGTCATCATCAAGATTAGGGATAATGATATTAGTCATAAGC
>JBPCQW010000400.1:0-12474 GCA_050997715.1 Hassallia sp. | reverse complement strand
ACATTCGTCCTAACGCACCCTACACCTAGTCTTCATCAAGTGCAGGAAAAGCTTCCTCAAACTGCCACAATCTATCTTTATTTTGCATGAACCAAATACGAGTTTCTGGAGTTAATTGACTCCAAACGATTTCAACTGGTACATGGGGAGATGCATATTGATACTGCTGACCAAGTGATTTCAGATTGTCCACAACATCCAAAGGAACACCGAAATCTTGCCAGTCAACTTTTAAATGTCTACCAGAAAGTCCCGCTGTCGGATCGTAAATCAATTGTGCCGCTCTTACTAAATCAGCAAAATGCTTAGGTTTAAGTTCGGCTATTTTCTGAATCTGGAGTAATTCATCATTGTTTTGAGACATACTCACTCTGCCTAATGGTGATTAGTCGTTGATAAAACTTACTGCCAGAGATTCTTACCTCAATACTTAATATTAGCTAAAAACTTCGGAAATCAACATCGCGAATGCTCCCGAATTATCATATTTAGCAGTCAGCCTTTGATACTCGTTTTCCGTAACCAGCTTACCAGATACTATCTCAAATTCTTCTCCAATATTCACCTTTTCGGGCACATTGACAACAATACCATCGGGCAGAGATATCGTCTTATATTTTCCTTTTGTTGGATCTAACACAAGCTCTTGATTTTCTGGTGAAGCCGATATTTGTAGATCATGATTTAGATACTCTTTTCGTCCGCTCCACTTTCGGGATAACTGTTCTATTTCTGCTTTGGCTGGTGTATTGGGAAAAGTATTTAGATGCTCGCGAATTATGGTAATTCTCTCCAATTCGCCACTCTCAGCATAGACAGTAACTACACTAGTTCGCCAATCTTCATATCTAAAAAATAATTCTCCAGCAAATTTTGTTCCAGCTTCTAGTTTTTTTGATACTACGGCATTCTTATCCTCACCAAAGGACACTGCCCTCGTAGATAAAAGTCCTGGATGAATTATTCCATCAGGCTGGTTACAAGTTTGCTTCTCAATATGCCAGATTTTTTCTTCCTCTCTGCCGTCGGGATAGCTGTATTTATTAATGTGGGTAATAACGGTTTTATCTTCATTAGCCTGAAATCTTCTCACGGCTTTAAACGATGTAATGATTTCTTTGTCTAGGGAATACATGGTCCATATTCCGTGCCAAGAAATACCTTCAGTGGTGATATGTCCAAATAAATTTTCCCAGTTTTTATCTTGTAAATTCATAATTTTTCAGACAGACGCATTGACAAAAGCATGAAAGTATGTTGTGCATAGAAGTTAAGCTGCGAAAGTTTTCCTTCTACATTCTTGATGGGTGTCAGCAACATCAACTTATGCACTTTTCACAGATTAAAGAGTGCCTCAGCCCTAATTTTATTTACTTGATGTTTTAGTAAATACATTTATTATTCAGTGTCAATTAAAACTGTCACAGCTGCCACAGCTATCAACATTTCGTCATTTTTATCGTTGAGTGAAGGAATTGCTCGTCCCTGGACAACCATACCCCCAGACTCCACGGTGAGAGTTTTGCGACCAAAGGGCAGTACAGCTAGTACTTCTTCTTCTCGCACTTGTTCGGGGTAAGGGACTGCTACTTGTACTTCCACAATCATTTCATCTGGATCGCTCAAACCAGCGATTTCCCAAACACCAGGCAAAGCATTGTGAGCGATCGCATTTCTCACGGCTCTTGCTGCTGCTATTGTCGGTTCCTGTCCATGCTGATCTATCCCCATCGCCATTTCAATAATCAAGCGTTTACGTGCCACAGTTACCTCTTTTTTATTCAAAATTTACTTGCGTGCGATCGCTCTTGGTGTCAATTTCTACAAATTCAAATTTGGAATCTTTTATTTTCCAAAGCTTTCAAGTCAATTTATAGCTCTCATCAAAATAAAATCAAACAGAATGCTTTAATAATCTTATTAAATATTGGTAACGTTCTTTGGTGAACCTAGTCAGAACTTATTGACAACAAAGCGTAATTCTTAATTTTCATAAGTAAATATTGGTGGCAAATGTTACTATAGCTGCCATCATGAGCAGAAATCGCCGCCAATTTATCACAAGCTTTGGGTTAGCTGCCTTAGCTACCCAGATGCAACCGCTTATAGCCCAAGGTCAGATCGCACCAAACACCATAATTAAACCACCCCGCCTGCAAGTGGGTGATACGGTAGGATTAATTAGCCCTGCGGGTATCGTTGAGCTTAAAGATGTCGAATCAGCGAAGCAAGCGATAAACACACAATTAGGGTTAAAAGTCAAGTTAGGAAAGCATATTTTAGATCGTTACGGCTATTTGGCAGGTAAAGATAGCGATCGCGCAATTGAAGTCAACACCATGTTTGCAGATAAGTCTGTCAAAGCGATTATTGCCATGCGTGGTGGTTGGGGTTGCAATCGAATCTTACCTCTACTTGACTACATCCGCATCAGATCCAATCCGAAAATCCTGATGGGCTACAGTGATATTACATCGCTATTGTTAGCAATAAATGCCCGCAGTAAAATTGTGACATTTCACGGTCCTGTTGCTACATCTACCTGGAACGAGTTTGCGCTTTTATACGTCAAGCGCATCCTATTTGACGGTGAAGCTGTGACAATGAAAAATTTGGATACTGAAGAAGGAAAAATGCACGTCATAACGCCAGGAAAAGCTAGAGGTAAACTAATTGGTGGTAACTTATCAGTACTATCCGCAATGGTTGGATCGCCTTATTTACCTTCGTGGAACAAAAGTATTTTATTTGTTGAAGAAGTAGGTGAGGATGTTTATCGTGTAGATCGGATGCTAACTCAATTAAAAAACGCGGGAATTCTTAACCAAATAGCTGGCTTTGTTTTTGGGCAATGCACTAATTGTAATCTAGGGGATGAACCTTCATTTACTTTAATGCAAGTATTGCAATATCATATACTTCCCTTAGGCATTCCTGCTTGGTACGGTTCAATGATTGGTCATATTAAGAATAAATTTACCTTGCCAGTAGGCATAGAAATTGAAATAGATGCCAATGCTGGGACAATAAAAATGTTAGAGTCTGCCATCACATAAATTTTAATTTTGAATGAAAGCATTTTTATTTTCGACTGCTGACAGCTTAATCAATCAAAAAAATGCAGATAAACTATATTTCCAACCATCCTATTCATCAAATACCATTCATTACCGCTGCGTCCAGTGGTGCCGGGATGGTTGATAAAGTTATACCCGTTTTACCAGCACAAGTTGACTCACTACCACCTGGTTTAGAAGCAATAATTGCCACTAGTGATTTACAAGGTAGAGATCCAAATAATCAACGTCTTCTTGGTCATCTTGTCGCTGAAGAACTAGAAAGTTTAGCTGAACAGGGAAAAATTCCATCACCAAAAACAACAGGAATTATTTTAGCAGGCGACTTTTATGCCAAAATAGATAAGCGCGGTGGTGTAGGAGATGTGCGTGAAGTTTGGCAAGCTTTTAGCAGTCGTTTTCGTTGGGTAGTTGGAGTCGGAGGAAATCACGACAGTTTCGGCAAAACCCCAGAAAACATAATGGAATTTCAAAACGAGCAAGGCATACACTATTTAGATGGTAATACTATTTCTGTAGATGATATTCGCATCGCTGGTATTTCCGGCATTATTGGCAAAAGCAATAAGCCTTTTCGACGCTTAGAAAAAGACTTTAGAAAAGCCATCCAAGATATCGTCAAAGAATTACCAAATATTTTAATTCTCCATGAAGGACCCAATGATGCAGAAGCGAAATTGATGGGCAACGAATCCATACGTGCCGAACTAGTAACAGCAACTGACTTATTAGTAATATGCGGTCATTCTCACTGGAAAGTCCCCATGACCACCTTACCCAAAAGAGTACAAGTTTTAAACGTAGACACTCGCGCAGTAGTTCTCAGAGTTAATTAATATAATTCCTAAACTCTCATTTTACGCTCTTTCTCTGCGCCTCTGCGCGACGCCAGGTGCTTTATGCCGGGGAACCCGTCCACCGCACTGGCTCCTCTGCGTGAGACAAATCTACCCCTGCTTCCTAAAATCAATCATCGTCTGCAAATAAGCATCTGGCAAGCCAGTATCAAAACACTTCCCCTTAACAACATAACCCGACATCCTCTCTTTCTGCCGCAACTTATCCAAACAAGTTGTTAACTGAAACTCACCCTTGAAGCGCACATTATTTTTAATATCTTCCGCCAAACAATCAAAAATTGTCGGTGTGAGTGCATACAAACCAAATATACATAAAAACTGATCGCCTGCCATTCCTTTCACATGCAGATGCTGACGTGCATACTCAATACTAGGTTTTTCAGATATTTGTGTAACTGAAAGTATCGTATTTTCTTCTTGCCAAAGACCTGTAACACAGCCAAGTTTATGCAATAATTCTGCTGGCATTGTCGTCAATCCTACCACATTCTGATTGACTCGTTCGTAAACTTCCAAAACTTGACTAGCACAAGATTTGCCAATATCAGATGCATAAATGTGGTCGCCTAACATCAACAGAAACGGCTCATCTTTAACCCAATCTTTTGCAGAATATACTGCATGACCATATCCTTCTTGTTTATCTTGGATTAAAATAGTAATTCTATCACCTAAATCTACCAAATATTTGCTGTATTCCTGATTTAGCGGTGAAAGCTTTTCAAAAAGCTCTACTTTTGGTGGTCTTTTAAATAAAGTTTTAAAAGTTTTTTTATCCTCTGGTTGCACCACAATTGCAACTTCTTCAATTCCAGCATTAATCGCTTCTTCAATAATCGCCAGAATTACAGGTTTTGCCCTACCATCTTTATCAATAATCGGGAAAAGTTCTTTTTTCACAACTTTGGTAGCCGGAAATAAACGAGTCCCGAAACCAGCCGCCGGAATCACAGCTTTTCTAACTTTATTTTTTTGCATAAATAGTCAGTGGCAAACATTGCATTTGCGGAAAGTTACACTCAATTATTTCCATAACTTTTTGTTGACTTTCCTTATCTTTTACAATAAATTGTGCAGTACCATCGCCTTGCGAACCAACACCCTTTCCACCAAAAATGTAAGGTTGAATTGCTTGATAATTAAGAAGTTGGTGCAAGACAATAGCCGTTAACTGTTGGGGACAAGCGGGTATGAGATGCTTGTCAAATTCGGCTTGTGCTTGTTTCATCAAAAAACCAATTTGTTCAGCATCACCTTTTTGCAAAGCATCAATTGCCGCTTGGGTAATTTTATAACTAATTTCACCGAGATATTTTTGCACATTTACTTGTACTTCGGTCGTAGCAAAGGGATAACACTCATTCAGCTTGCTAAGAATTTCTTGGGTATTTTTAGCCGCACCGAGGTCTACAATGACAAAAAATAAATCGTGGGGAGTATTAAGCTCGATGATATCAGTATCAGTGCCATCAAATATCATGGTAATTGGGCGATCGCCATAAGCACAAGCCTGATCCATCCGTCCACAACGCGAAGGTGTCGTAATTTCCCCCAGATAAGCAAACTCCATCTCACCCCGCTGCGTCATTTTTAAGTTATACACTTGATTAAACGCCCTCGCTACCAATACACAAATTGCCGCACTTGAAGATAATCCTTTTTTAATCGGCAAATCTGTGAAATAATTGTCAATTTCTATTCCACCCACATGAAAGTGTGTCAGCAATTGGTAGGCAACCCCAGCAGCATAACTGAAAAAACCGCCCTTTTTCGCTTCAGTCAGCAAAGCCTGCTTGGACATCGGTATTAGCGTTTTCTCATTACAAGTGCGTAGCACTAGCGAATCTGGGTGAGGCTTCACTTCGGCATAAATTCCCTGATTCGTGCCTACAAGCAGCGTACAGCCCGCTTTCAGTTGCGGATTGATACAGCGATAACCTCCAGCCCAATCACTGTGTTCACCAAACAAACACAGCCGTCCCGGAACAAAAATTTTCATTGCTTTTCACCCTGGAATATGCAAAATTTGCTGTGTAGTGTATGTAGCACATTGATTGGCAAGTCCTTTATGAATCAGTATCGCTTTCAAAAGTCATTTGCTGAAGATGCAATAAGCGATCGCCTTTTCAACTTATTAGAAATTGTCTTCCCAGAAATTCAAATTAGCGATGCAGCGCAAGTTGGTAGAATGCTTGGTGCATCCTGGGAATCTGCTTCTACTCCCTTCATGCGCTTGCATGATGATGTCGCGATTAGCCATGTCGGAGTGTTGGAAATTCCCATGCAACTGATGGGACAAAATATCACAGTTGGGGGAATCCACGCAGTATGTACCCATCCTGAATATCGCCGGCGCGGTTATTACCGGGAAATTATGGAAGAAGTGCTTGATTATTGTAACAGTCGTTACGATACGCTTGTGCTAACAACAGCACAACCAGAGTTATATCAACCTTTTGGCTTTCGCATTGTCGGAGAACACATTTTCGTCGCCAAATGTGACTCAGTAGGGAATCAAGGCTTTCGCTTAATTGATACTTCTGATACTAATGACGTGAAATTGCTACACCGACTGTTGGAAACACGCGAACCTGTCTCCAACATCGTAGGCATAGTGAATGAGAAGGCTGTATTCTGCGTCAATGAAGGAAGAAACCCCCTATACTATGCCGAAGACTTGGATGTTATCATTTGCATGGAAATAAAAGATACACAACTTCAGCTTTTTGATGTGGTTGGGACGAGAATCTGTACTTTAGCTGAGATTCTTGAAAGAATTAACATACGCATTCAGGAAGTTGCCATCTATTTCAGCCCAGATCGCTTGAATGCCGATGTGCAAGCATTATCTCACATCTTTGATCGAGATTCTCTGCTGATGGTTCGCGGTAACTTTGCCGCAGAAGCCGAGAAATTCATGCTGCCGCGTTCTGCACGTTGTTGATGATTGTTGATGTGCGATCGCCAACCATCAAATAAAATACTTACTATGTTTTTATACCTAAACCCTAAATCATCTACAGTTTTGCTTGGTCTTGTTTATCACCCTGAATGATAAGTCATCTGAGATAAACAAGTGTCAGTTAAGAAACTGTCACTCACCAGATTCCCTCCTTGACGGCAGAAGAGATATTCTTATTAGTGCAAGGAGTGATACCACTTCATAATATGTTTGCTACATATTATCTTCGCAATACTCTTGAATTAAGCGGTATTGCTGGTTATAAATGTTGCACAAAAAAAGTGGGTTGGTATACAGTTATACGGGAAAGCGCTTGAGTGAGCAAAACTCTCAAGCGCTTGTTCGTGTTTATATAAAATAATCAGAAAAACTCCGCGTTCGCTTTGGGTGACGCTCCTGCGTCGCTAACATCAGTTCGACGGGACGGAAACCGACTCCTGAGACTGATTCACCTCCGCGTTTACCTTTGCGTTTCTCTGCCTTTAAAAACGCTACGAACTTATGCAAAGCTTTAGTTAGAAGCCTAGTTTCTTTGAGAAACTAGGCTTCGTCGTATTTTAAATTTACCCGATGACAAAGTTTACCAACTTTCCAGGCACCACAATCACCTTTTTAATTTCCTTACCCTCAATGTAACGCTGGGCAATTTCCGATTCACGGGCATATTTTTCCAAAGCTACTTTATCAGCTTGCGCCGGCACTTGAATTGACCCGCGAGTTTTGCCCATAATTTGAATCACCAAAGTGATTTCATCAGCAACCAAAGCTACAGGGTCAAATTTCAGCCAAGGTTGAGTGTGAACTGAATCACTATTGCCCAACAAATGCCATAATTCCTCAGCAATGTGTGGTGCAAAAGGTGCCAGCAACATCACCAAACTTTGAATACCTTCGGCATAAATTCGTGAATCTTTACAGCTAGCATCAGCAAGGGCATTACTCAACTTCATCAATTCGGAAATAGCAGTATTAAATTGATAATCCCCCTCCAAATCTTCCGTAACTTCCTTAATAGCAGTATGAATTGCCCGTCGTAACTCCTTCTCAGCCTTACTTAATTCCTTCGTAGTGACGCGATGAATCGCGTCTATATTATCAACAGATGTCACTAAACGCCAAACCCGATTCAAAAAGCGAAATTGACCTTCAACATCAGCATCTTCCCATTCCAAATCTTTTTCTGGGGGTGCTTTGAACAAGATAAACATGCGTGCAGTATCCGCACCATACTTACCCAAAACTTGCTCAGGATCGATGCCATTATATTTCGACTTAGACATCTTTTCATAAAAGATTTGTAGCGTTTCCCCCGTTTCTGGATCTCTTGGATTTACCGGGTCAACTTGTGCCGATGGTATATACTTCCCGGTGACAGGATTTTTGTAAGTTAAACCCTGCACCATACCTTGAGTCAACAAACGTTGAAAGGGTTCATCGAAATTCAACAAACCGCGATCGCGCAATACTTTAGTAAAAAACCGCGAATATAACAAGTGCAAAATCGCGTGTTCAATTCCACCCACATATTGATCAACCGACATCCAGTCATTGGTCTTCGTTGAATCAAAAACCTGCTGTTCATTCTTCGCATCAGGATAGCGCAAGAAATACCACGACGAATCAATAAAAGTATCCATCGTGTCAGTTTCTCGCTTTGCGGGAGTGCCGCAACTCGGACAAGGCACATTGACAAAACCTTGCATCTGTGCTAATGGTGAACCACCGCGCCCACTAAATTCTACATCTTCCGGCAACTGCACTGGTAAATCTTCATCGGGAACAGGCACCGTCCCACAATTGGGACAGTGAATTACTGGTATAGGTGCCCCCCAATAACGTTGCCGCGAAATCAACCAATCCCGCAAGCGATATTGTACCCGCGCTTTACCAAGATTTTGTTTTTCGGCGTATTCAACGATCGCGCTCTTGCCTTCACCAGATGCCATACCATCGAAGTCACCAGAATTAATCATAATTCCCGGTTCTGTATATGCTTGTGACGTTTCTTGTTCGCCATTTTCTGGTACAATTACCACCTTAATGGGTAAATTCTGTTCTTTGGCAAACTTGAAATCCCGCACATCGTGCGCCGGTACACCCATCACTGCCCCAGTACCATATTCATACAGTACATAATCGGCAATCCAAATCGGAATTTCTTCCCCGGTGAATGGGTTAATTGCTTTACCACCCGTCGGGATACCCCGCTTCGGCTTATCTTCAGCGGTGCGTTCTAACTCACTTTGGTTGGTAACTTCTTTGACAAAGGCTTCTACCGCTGCTTGCTGTTGAGGTGTGGTAACGCGCTTTGTTAAAGGATGTTCTGGTGCCAACACTACGTAAGTAACGCCATAAATCGTATCTGGACGGGTGGTGTATACGCCGATTTTTTCATCCATGCCGGCGATGGGAAATTCTAAGTACGCACCTGTGGATTTACCAATCCAGTTTGCCTGCATCAACTTGACGCGATCGGGCCAGCCTGGTAATTTATCTAAGTCATTTAATAATTCTTCGGCGTAGTCGGTAATCTTCAAAAACCATTGCCGCAACAACTTGCGTTCAACTATCGCACCGCTACGCCAAGAACGTCCTTCGCTATCAACTTGCTCGTTTGCCAATACAGTTTGGTCTATGGGGTCCCAGTTAACAGCAGCTTCTTTTTGGTAAGCTAACCCCGCTTTGAGAAATTGCAAGAAAATCCACTGCGTCCACTTATAATAATCAGGGGAACATGTAGCTACTTCGCGTTCCCAGTCAATAGATAAACCCAGACGCTGCAATTGCAGCCGCATCTGAGCGATATTTTGATACGTCCACTTTGCCGGTGGCACACCTCGATCAATGGCGGCGTTTTCTGCTGGCAAGCCGAATGCATCCCATCCCATCGGATGTAGTACCCGATAACCTTGCATTCGTTTGAGGCGGGCAATCACATCAGTAATAGTATAATTACGGACGTGACCCATGTGCAAGCTGCCCGATGGATAGGGGAACATGGATAAGGCGTAGAATTTCGGCTTGTCGCTGTTTGTAGGTGTTTTGTCTAAGCCTAATTCAGTCCATGTTTTTTGCCATTTTTCCTCAATTTCGGCTGGGTTATATCGGAACTCCACAATGAAAACTCCTTCGATGTATGCGATCGCTTCTGCTTCGCTATTGTGGCATACTTCATCAGTGACCTGACGGCTTAGAAGCTCGATAAAAATAAACCGTTTTCTGGTGTGTGTCAAAGAGTGCTGGTGGAGTACACGAGCGATCGCTCTGGAATGAGCGAAGCGCGATCGGCACTCTTCGACACCTATAAAGTGATAGCCCTTGGTACTCAAAAAGCTATTTAAACCGTCCAATCCTCAATTAACAATTCGGGTATCTTGCTGAAATCCCGATGATTGCGCGTTAACAAAATTAATCTACGAGATAAGGCGATCGCCCCGATCCGCGAATCCATTTTTGCAATTTGAATGCGTTGAGCTTGTAATTGACTTAATGTAGTAGCTGCACTTGCATCAAACGACACAATTGGTAAAACCTTAAAATCATTCACAAGGCGTACCATAATCTCATAACCTTTAACCTCATCACTCTCGTTACGGGCGCGACTAATATACGTATGACTGCCGAGGAGTTGTTCGTGAAACGTTACAATTGAAATTGCAAAATCTGATAGCGGATATTGAGCCATGCGGGTTGAAAGATTGATGTAATCTTGACCCGTTTGTCGCTGGATAACGCTCAGATGATCTGTATCCAACAAATATTTCATGGCTCATTCTGAATATCGATTATTGGCTCGTCTACTTGACGAATCGCACGTCCATAAGCGAGTACCTCTTCAAACGCAGGCTCGTCTTTGAAGGAAGCTGTAATTTGTTGGAGCCAATTTGTTGGTTGAGAAGCCGCTACTTGTTTTTGCAATTCCGTCACTGCCGCTTCGACAGATGCGAGACGTTCTTCCAGAGAAGTATTAGTTGACATTTGAGGTTCTCCCTAACTGCATTACGCCTATCTGAAGAATAACGAGTCAGAGGAAGGGGTGGCAACTCCCTTGGGGTTGGTGTTGTTAAACTTGTTATTGAGGCTGAAGAAACCGCACCGCAATTAGCAAGACGTTTAATCGAGCAAGCAAGAGAACAGTTAACTGATGAAGTTAATAAGCGTGACCTCATCAACTTAATTGAGACGAGCATTGTTTACAAATTACCAAAAAAGAGCCGCGAGGAGATTGAAGCAATGTTAGGTTTAAGTGAGTTGAAACAAACTAAATTTTATCAAGAAGCCTTAGAAGAAGGCTTAGAACAAGGTAAGCAGCAAGGCTTAGAAGAAGGTTTAGAACAAGGCAAGCAGCAAAGCAAGTTAGAAACAATACCGCGAATGGTAGACTTTGGGTTGAGTTTGGATGCGATCGCTCAATTGTTAGATTTACCTTTAGAAGTAGTTCAGCAGGTAGTACAGCAGACTGATGGATAGATTTTGATGGTTTTTTAGCCTTTAGACAGATAGTAGGCGATCGCCTATGTAACCGCAAAACGTTACCCTAGAGGCTAAAGAGGAGAAAAAACTATGAAATCTGATGACATAGCGCTAACGCTGGCAGACTTATTTGGTGAAGCAGCTGTAAGCGCGATCGCACCGGGATCTTGGCAAGTAGAAACCTCTGGTTTTCGGCTATTGGTGCTACTTAGCGAAGATAATACATGGCTGCGAGTGTTGCTGCCAATTGTGCCAGTACAAGAAGCTCAACCTTTGTTAGAACAGTTGTTAGAAGCGAATTTTGACGAGACTCAAGAAGTACGCTACGCCGTGTATGAAGGGGTAGTGTGGGGAGTATTTCAGCATAATAGTAGCACTTTGGTGAATGCGGATTTGAAGAGTGCGATCAAAAGACTAGTATCTTTATATGAAGCTGGTTTAGATGATGTCTTCAATCAACTAATTGAAAGCCGCATTCGACAAATTATCCTCGCAGCAAAACAGCAAGGACAATCTCTACAAGCTACTATGCAAACTTTAGAACGCTTTTACGCTGAAGGATTGTTAGGTGAAATAGAACAAACCCCAGAAGCGCAAGCAGAAGTTATCGCAGCTTGGCAACGTCAGTTAGAACGTCTTTGGAACGAAATAGAACCATAAACAATTCACGCATTTAAAATGGATATTATTGAAATTCTCAAAGAAGACTATCAAAGATTTCCCGCAAATCAAACTTACAGCATCTACGCTGAAGATGTTTATTTTCAAGATCCGCTTAACAAATTTCGTGGTGTCAAGCTGTACAAACTGATGATTAAATTCATCGAAACTTTCTTTTTAAATCCGAAAATGGATTTACACGATATTCAAAAAGAAGGAGACACAATTAAAATGAAGTGGACACTCAATTGGAATACACCTCTACCCTGGAAACCACACATCTCTATCCCTGGCTGGAGTGAGTTACGCCTCAACTCTGATAGCTTAATTATTTCTCACATCGATTATTGGAATTGTTCGCGTTTAGACGTGCTGAAGCAGCATTTATTTCCTTTAAAAAGTCGATAATGTAAATAAATGTAAAAAATCCTCAGCTAGGACA
>JBPCQW010000399.1:0-4575 GCA_050997715.1 Hassallia sp. | reverse complement strand
TACTTCAGTTACTTGCAATGCGCTGTATTTACACCAAGTTGCGATCGCTTTCTTCTCATTTAGCAATTACAAAAGGTAAAATTTTCCGCACGGTGAAGAATGAGGAAATTTACTCTTCATCCTCGTCCGGTTCAAAATCCTCTTCTGTCAATCCCTGCTGGGGAATGGCGGCGATAATTGCATCTATTACTTTAGCAACTGGTAAAATCTCAATATCCAATTCTGGGAATTTTTGCCCTTTGGGTACGATCGCTCTTTTAAACCCCAATTTCGCAGCTTCTTTCAAACGCAGTTCCATTTGGGAAACCGATCGCACTTGTCCCCCTAAACCCACTTCCCCAATCAAGACTGTACCTGGATCGACGATGCGATCGCGGAAACTGGCAACAATAGCGATCGCTACTCCCAAATCTACCGCCGGTTCTTCGACATTCAACCCACCCGCAGAAGCAACATAAGAATCCAACTTCGACATGGGAATCCCCACCCGTTTTTCTAACACCGCAAGTATTTGTACTAAGCGATTGTAATCTATGCCGGTGGTGGAACGACGCGGTGAAGAATAGCTAGTAGGACTTACCAGAGCCTGTAATTCTACCACAATTGGGCGAGTTCCTTCACAAGCAACGACAATTGCTGTACCAGGTGCTGGATCGTCGCGATTTCCTAAAAATAATTCTGAGGGGTTGGCAACTTCTCGTAATCCTTGTGCCACCATTTCAAAGATACCGATTTCGTGGGTTGCGCCAAAACGGTTTTTGACTGTTCTTAACAATCGATGGGAGGCAAAGCGATCGCCTTCAAAGTACAATACTGTATCTACTAAGTGTTCTAATACTTTCGGACCTGCGATCGCTCCTTCTTTGGTGACGTGTCCGACAATTAACATGGTAATATCTTCGTGTTTCGCCACTTTCATCAACGCGGCAGTACATTCCCGTACCTGGGCTACCGAACCTGGTGCGGAAGTTAACGCGGGAACAAATACTGTTTGAATACTATCAATTACTGCCACATTTGGTTTGAGCGAGTCTATCTCTCGCAAAATTTCTTCTAAATCTGTTTCTGGTAAAACATATAAATCTGCACCGATACTTTCGGAGTTTTTTGGTTGCGGTGTTTGTTCTACTAATACTACTTTGCCATTTTCCTCGGCTACGACTTCGCCATTTTCCTCACCTAATTCACTAAGCTCTTTTGATACACCTAAACGAGAAGCTCTTAATTTGATTTGCTGTCCTGATTCTTCCCCAGAAATGTAGAGAATGCGGTATCTCTGCGCTAATTTATTTGATACTTGTAACAATAGCGTAGATTTACCGATACCGGGATCGCCACCAATTAACACCATAGAACCGGGAACTATTCCACCACCAAGCACTCGGTCAAGTTCTCCGTAACCGGATTCCCAGCGTGCTACTTGGCGATCGCTAATTTGATCGAAAGTCAAAGATGCTCGTGCTTTCGGTTGTTTAACACCAGACTTGCCATTGTTCTGACCGGCTTGCCAACTACTGACCCCCCCGCGACTAGGCACATCCATTGAGGATTGTTTAGTAATCTGCTCTTCTAATGAGTTGTAAGTTCCGCAAGCTGAACACTTACCATACCACTGAGGTGATTCTGACCCACATTCATTACAAACGAAAACGGTTTTTGACTTAGCCATTCTTAAAACTTATTAATTAATCTTAATTATTTATGAATTTTTACGACAATTAAAATTCAATAATAGTAGTGGTTCCAGCTTTTTCCAAATGAATTCAGGGAATGATATCTTAATATTATGGTATTAAAAATTAATCTGAAAAATTTTAGTTAAGGAGCCTTGAAAAACTTGGAAAGTCATAAAGAAAAAATTCTGGTAGTAGACGATGAAGCTAGTATCCGCCGGATTTTGGAAACGCGCCTTTCGATGATTGGCTACGATGTGGTGACAGCAGGGGACGGGGAAGAAGCTTTGGAGACTTTTCGCAAAGCAGAACCTGATTTGGTTGTTTTGGATGTGATGATGCCAAAGCTGGATGGCTACGGCGTATGTCAAGAATTACGTAAAGAATCTGATGTACCCATTATTATGCTAACAGCTTTGGGCGATGTCGCCGATCGCATCACTGGCTTAGAGTTGGGTGCAGACGACTATGTAGTTAAACCATTTTCCCCCAAAGAACTAGAAGCTCGCATTCGCTCAGTGCTGCGACGAGTAGACAAAACAGGTGCTTCGGGAATTCCCAGTTCTGGGGTGATACATGTTGCCAATATCAGAATCGATACTAATAAGCGACAAGTATACAAAGGAGATGAGCGCATTCGCTTGACAGGTATGGAGTTTAGCTTACTAGAGTTGTTAGTCAGTCGCTCTGGAGAAGCTTTTTCTCGTTCAGAAATTTTACAGGAAGTGTGGGGATACACACCAGAACGTCATGTAGATACGCGTGTAGTTGATGTGCATATATCCCGTTTGCGGGCAAAATTGGAAGATGACCCCAGTAACCCAGAGTTGATTCTCACCGCACGCGGTACTGGTTATTTGTTTCAACGGATAATTGAACCAGGGGAGGAGTAAGATCGGGGACAAGGGGGACAAGGAAGCTAAATGCGTGAATGCGTGAGTGTTGACTTTTTGACTTTTTGACCAATGACTACCGATCCTAATCGAGTTCTGCGGCGTCTACCCATCGTTGTTGGTGGTTTAGGCGCTATACTTTTGTTGATTAACCGTTTGTTTACAACAGAATTAACTCAGTCTCAATCGCGTGGGGATGTGCTGGGTGTGATTTTGAGTGCGGTTTTAATTTTAACGGGTTTAATTTGGCAGCAGGTACAGCCGCGATCGCCACAGACTGTAGAATTGATTGGTGAAGAAGGTTTTATACTTGCGCCCGATTTATCTGAAGCTATAAAAACGGAATTAGCTTGGGCATCTCATTTATTGTTGACTAATACAGTCACGCGATCGCTTCTAATTTTTTATCAAGGTAAAGTTTTATTGCGTCGCGGCATTCTCGCTACTAAATCGGAAGTTACACCAGGACCAATTTTAAAACGGGTGCTAGAAACGCAAAAAGCAATTTATCTAGTTGCTTTAGAAGTATACCCAGGAAAAATTGAATTTGATTATTTGCCAGAAAACACTCAAGGTGTAATTTGTCAACCTATCGGCAATCAAGGAGTTTTGATTTTAGCAGCAAATGCTCCTCGCAGTTATACCAAACAAGATGAAAAATGGATTGCCGGTATTGCTGATAAGTTAGGTGTTACTTTAGGAAACTAGGGATTAGGGACGTTTGAAAAGAATTACTCCCAATTAGCCATTCCCAATTAACCATTTTCCATTAAAACTTATGCAAATTATTTATTGGCTACTTGTTGCGGTGATGATTTTCGGTATCATTGGTGCTGTGGTTCCGGCAATTCCGGGAACCAGTTTAATTTTAATTTCGATTATTATTTGGGGATTTGTGAGTGGTTCCTTCGCAGCGATTAAAATACCACTAATTGTGACAGTTATTGTTTTAGTTTTAAGTATTGGAGTAGATTTTTTAGGAGGTTATTTAGGAGCAAAACAAGCAGGTGCTAGTAAATATGGACAAATTGGAGCGGTAGTTGGTTTATTGTTGGGATTTTTTGGATTATTGCCGGCTTTGCCTTTTGGAGGTCCCTTGTTAGGGATATTATTAGGACCGTTGTTGGGTGCAATTATCGGTGAGTATATATATCAACGTAACTTTCTCTCTTCGGTGAAAGCTGGTGTAGGGATTATAGCAGGAACGTTAATTGGAAATTTGATTCAGGGAATATTAGCGATCGCTGCCGTTGCCGTTTTCTTATTCACAACTTGGTCGCAGGTCTTTGGCGGGTAAAATTGAATTAACCAAAATTGATTTAATCATCAAAAAAAATGAGTATACGAGAGTAATTAATTGCTGTAATTACCTCTTATACTCATTAAAAAGACTTTGGAAAACGACTTATTTGAATAAAATAAATTAGAAAATCATGTAATTAATGTATTTTAATGTTGGAGCCTCACTTGTAGATAGGATGAAAAAGCTAAAATTGGTAATTGAAAGGTGTAAGGCATGATTTATTGCTTTGCTGCAAGTCAAACATGCCAGCTACAGTCAACGCACCCAAATTCACACAATTCGTAATTAAGATTGGATAGCTTTACGACGACGAGTTGCTAGCAACAATCCACCAACTAAACCTAAACCAGCAAGTGTAGTAGGTTCGGGAACTGATTTTGCCGCTGCATGAGTTAAAGCAAAGTCACTGTTAGCATTACTAGTTTTCGCTACTGAATCATAGGTAACAGGAGTGAGGGTTAGGAAATCAAATTTGGCATTTCCGAAAGGATTTGCAATATCGTAATAACCACCACCATTACCCTTAGAAGGGCTGAGATTTGTAACTAAACCACCAGCAAAACTCCAGCTAGCAGAAGTTGAACCTGTTACTTTAAGAATGCCCTCAAGCCCAGTATTAGTTGTGATTCTCGCAGCCTCCCACACTGTATCTGCAAACACACCGGGTCGGTATAAAAAGCTTAAACCGATATTTTTGAGAACATCT
>JBPCQW010000384.1:0-3686 GCA_050997715.1 Hassallia sp. | reverse complement strand
GACATGTTCTGGAGGGTAAACATCACCTGAAATAGTGGGGTGTAGCTTAAGTCACGGGCTAACTGTAACTCATCTACTAGCTTTTCAAATGGTAAATCCTGGTGGTCATAAGCTTCTAAAGCAACTTCTCGCGATCGCTGCAATAACTCCACAAATGTCGGATTACCAGATAAATCTGTCCGTAACACTAAGGTATTGACAAAAAAGCCGATTAGTCCTTCTAGACCCAATTGGTTACGGTTAGCAATGGGTGAACCAACTAGAATATCAACAGCACCAGTGTAGCGATACAGTAAGGTTTTGAAGGCTGCCAGCAGTGTCATAAATAAAGTAACTTCTTGCTGCTGGGAGAGGTTTTTTAATGCAGCTGTCAGCGAATGGGAAAGTATAAAAGATTGAGTTGTGCCTCTATAAGTTTGAATTGCTGGACGTGGACGGTCTGTAGGCAACTCTAATACTGGCAAATCACCACCTAGCTTTTGCTTCCAGTAGTTTAACTGGGTGTTTAAAACTTCTCCTTGCAACCACTGCCTTTGCCAAACGGCAAAATCTACGTACTGAATAGGTAATTCTGGTAAATTGTACGGTTGACCACCATCGTCAGCTTTGTAAAGTGTCATCAGTTCATGGATGAGTATGCCTGTTGACCAACCATCGGAAACGATATGGTGTATGGTGAACAAAATTACATGGTCTGTCTGGTTCAGACGTAACAGCCTCACCCGCAGGAGTGAGTCTGTTTCTAGATTGAAGGGTGTTTGCACCTCTTGGGTGGCTAGACGCTGGACTTCTGTTTCCCGTTCGGTTTCAGGAATTGTCTGTAAATCAATTATTGGTAGTTGTAGCCTTGTTGCTGCACCAATTACCTGAACTGGTTCCCCGTTTACGACTGTAAATGTAGTGCGTAAGATTTGATGACGGGTGACTATTTCATTGATGCTGTTTTCTAACGCTGCGACGTTTAGCCTTCCTGTTAAGCGGATAACGGCAGGAATGTTATAGGCACTGCTTTCTGGTTCTAATTGACTAAAGAACCACAGCCGTTGTTGAGCAAAGGACAGGAGAAAAGTTTGAGTATCTCGACTTTGCGGTTGAATTTTGGCTGGGGAGACTTTCCCTTTTTGCTGGTTAAGCCGTTGCAGCAACAGGGCACGCTTTTCGGGAGATAGTTCAGCAATTTTTTGCAGCAGGCTACTCATATAATTTTTACTATTGACTGTCAGAAAAGATTAATTGCATGTCTTCATCGGATAATTCTTCTAGTTCGGCGAGCGATCGCGCTAAACTTTCATCATCTACTTGCTCGGTTAGTTTTTTTGTCACAATTACAGACAATTCAGCGACTGTAAAATTCGCAAAAACATCCTGTATTAGTAATTCCACACCCAAAGCATCCCGTATTCGAGATATCAATTGAGTCACCAGCAGGGAATGTCCACCCAAAGCAAAAAAGTTATTATGTATCCCAACTTTTTGCACTCTCAGCAATTCTGCCCAGATATCCGCTAACTGCTGCTCTAGAGAATTGCGGGGAGCTACAAAAAACTCATCAATTTCTGCATTAACCTTATCTGGTGCAGGTAGCGCTCGACGGTCTACTTTACCATTGGCGGTAAAAGGTAAACTCTGCAAACGTACAAAAGCTGACGGCACCATGTATTCTGGTAGCTGAGTCTGGAGAAAGTGACGGAAGTCGCTGGTGCTAGGTGAGTGTCCATCCTCTGGAACTATATAAGCTACTAAACGGTTGTGTCCTGGTTCATCTTCTCTAGCGATGACAACAAGCGATCGCACTTGTGGGTGTTGACTCAGCACTGCCTCGACTTCGCCCAATTCAATCCGATAGCCCCGAATCTTTACTTGTTGATCAATGCGTCCTTTAAACTCAATGTTGCCATCTGGAAGATAGCGAGCTAAATCACCGGTTTTGTAAAGACGCGAGCCTGGTTGATTGCTAAAAGGGTTGGGTATGAATCTTTCAGTGGTTAAATCGGGGCGATTCAGGTAGCCTCGCGCTAATCCCTCACCGCTAATATACACTTCACCTGCAACACTAACGGGAACAGGCTGCAAATGCGAATCGAGTAAATATATTTGTGTATTAGCGATCGGACGACCTATAGGAACTGCCGTTGTCAGCTTGGAGGTGCAATGATACACACTACTCCAAATGGTTGCTTCTGTCGGTCCATATTCGTTGAATAGAGATGTTTCTGGTAACTGTTGCAGGTGAAGTTCAACCAACTGTTTTGTACAAGCCTCTCCTGCAACTATTACAGTACGTAATGAAACTAACTGTTCTCGTTTTGCTTGTTCTAAAAGCAAGGCATAAAGAGAGGGCAGACCTAATAAATGAGAGATGTGATTTTGGTCGATTAACTTAATCAAATATAGTAAATCCCGTCCACCTTCTTGGGGAAGACAAAGCATTCCACCACAACATAATGTCCAGAAAATACCCGCTACTGAACTATCAAAAGCAAAGGAAGAAAGTAATAAAAAGCTAGTAACAGGTTCTTGATAATAAGTAATCCGAGCAATAGTCGAGTGGACTAAATTGCTCTGGTCAATTTGTACTCCTTTAGGTTTGCCTGTAGAACCGGAAGTATAGATAACATAAGCTAAATTTTCAGACGTTATTTTAGCTCGTGGATTTTCCTGACTCTGTTGGGCAATTGTTTCCCATTCTGTATCTAGGCAGATAGTTTTGGCTTGATGTTCGGGCAACTTTTGCACCAGATGCTGCTGAGTCAACAGCACCGTTACTTGGGAATCTGCAAATATAAAAGCTAATCGCTCGCTAGGATATGCGGGATCTAGTGGGACGTATGCTCCACCAGCTTTGAGAATACCCAAAATACCAACAATTGTGTAGAGCCGCTCTACGCAAAGCCCCACCAAGTCATTTGGTTTTACCCCTAGTTGCTGTAGATAATGCGCTAGTTGATTGGCACGTTCGTTAAGTTCGCTGTAAGTGATTTTTTGATTATCAAAAGCAATAGCAAAGTTGTTTGGGGTGCGTCTTACTTGTTCTTCAAAAACTTGAATAATGCTTTTAGTTTGGGGATAATGTGTTTGTGTATTGTTGAACTCAATTAACAGTTGTTTTCGTTGGCGATCGCTTAAAATTTCTAATTCATAAATTGCTGCTTTCGGATTAGCGATCGCGCTTTGCAATAATTGTTGAAAATGTTCTGCTAAAGATGTAATATCTTCATGGAAAAATAAGCTTGTATCATAATGTAATTCTGCATTTATCACATCTGCTGCGTGTAAACAATCAAGTTTAATTTTAAATCTTTCTATGCAAGCGTAATGCTGATAAATTGAAAAAGAAATCTCTCCGCTCTCGTATCGGGAATAACCTGTTTCAAAATTGAAACCGAAAGCACAGAAAGGCAAGTTTGTACTATTGTCTTCCGAAGCTAAAACTTGTTCCCAAGTAAAACATTCCTCCCATTTATTAGCTTCGCACAAAGATGCATTAACCTGCTGCAATATGTCAATAAAACTAGATGTTTCTTCTAAATGTAATTGTACTGGTAAATACTTGGCAAATAATCCGAGTGCAGACTCTAATTCTGCATATTTTCTACCAGTGCTACCAGCCGCAATAACTATATCTATTTGTCCTGTAAAACGCCATATTAAAACTTCCCAACAGGCTAGAAAAAATGCTGAAATCT
>JBPCQW010000116.1:0-5948 GCA_050997715.1 Hassallia sp. | reverse complement strand
ACTTCTACCCCCAGAAGGAGGATAAAACCTGAACCATAGATGAATGCATAAAAAGCCTGACTTATTGTAAGGTAAACGTAATTTAACAAAATTTATTATTTTTGATGTTAATTGTCGTACAATGTACCCTACTCGCTCCCAAATCAAATTTTATGGGATTGCTATTCTAGCTGTAGTCTTGGCATTAGTGATAATACTGATGTTAGATCGTTGGCTGGCAATGACTCACAGCTATCTTTTGGTATTATTTGGGGCAGTGATGGTAAGCGCTTGGTATGGTGGTATAATGCCAGGATTGGTAGCGACTTGCTTGTGTGTAGTTGTTAGCGGTTATTTATTTATTTTTGCTACCGAGTCACTCCACCTTGATTTGCCGAATATTACACCGTTGAGCTTATTTTCCTTAGAAGGGACACTCTTTAGTGTATTATGCGGGGCGCTACATAAGTATAAGACAGAAGCGGATGTTAGCACGCGATCGCTCGCTAACAGCGAACAACGTTGTCGCTCTATTCTCAATACTACAAGTGAGGGAATTTGCATTCTTGATGCAGAAGCCCGAATAGAATATGTAAATCAAAGTTTAGCGCAAATGTTTGGTTACACTCGTGAGGAAATGTTGCAGCGTTCCATCTTTGATTTTATCGATAAGTCGCTTCATGCGGAAGCTAAACAACACATCGAACAGCATCAACCAGGAATTAAACAGCAATTTGATTTTCGCTTTTTACGTCAAGATAAATTAGATTTGTGGGCGATCGCCTCAATTAATCCTATATTAAATCAGCAAAATGAGTTTATCGGCTCATTAATCATGCTGACTGACATTAGCGAACGCAAGCAAACCGAAGAAGCTTTGATTGAAGCGGAAATGCGATTTGCTAATTTAGCGGAGAATGTACCGGGAGTAATTTGTCAATATCGTCAAGATCCTCAAGGCATAGGCAAATTTCTTTATATTAGTTCGGGTTGCAACGAACTTTATGAAATTGACTCCGAAAAAATTAGGCAAAATCCTCAATTAGCATGGCAACTAATTCATCCCCACGATTTAAAAAACTTTACACAATCCTTGATTGATTATGCTGCCACAGGAGAACAATGGCGGCATGAGTGGAGAATTATTACACCTTCCGGCAAAATAAAATGGTTGCAAGGAACAGCTCGCTCGCAACAACAATCAGATAAAACCGTTTTCTGGAATGCGGTAGTGCTAGATATTAGCGATCGCAAGCGCACCGAAGCCAACTTTAGACGCATCTTTGAGTCTAACATGATTGGCATGAAATTCTGCACAGGCGATGGCGAAATTACATTAGCGAATCAAGCATATCTTAATATTATTGGTTACACCCAAGAAGATTTACAAGCAGGTCGCTTGAAGTTGTCAGAAATAACACCACCAGAATATCAATCGCTGCAAGAGCAAGCGAGGACAGAAATTCGTCAAAAGGGTACTTGTACGGCTTACGAAAACGAGTATATACGTAAAGATGGTTCGCGAATTCCGGTGCTGATTGGTGGAGCCAGATTAGATGATGGTACTGAAGGTGAGATTTCTTTTATTGTCGATATAAGCGATCGCAAAATATTAGAAAATCAACTTCGGCAACAAGCGGCAGAATTAGACAGTGCAAATCGTGCCAAAGACCAATTTTTAGCCGTTCTTTCTCACGAATTGCGTACCCCACTAACTTCTATTTTAGGCTGGACGCAGATATTCTTAACCCGCAATCGCAACTTGAATGAAACAACTAAAGCTGTAGGATTGGAAACAATCGAGCGCAATGCTCGCTTGCAAAAGCAACTAATTGAAGATTTACTGGATATATCGCGGATTTTTCAAGGTAAACTGCGTTTAACTGTTTGTCCGATGAATCTGGTGAACGCAATCGAAGGTGCAATCAGAAGCGTGCGATCGCTTGCTGAGGAAAAGTCACTTAATTTAGAGTTTGCGTTGCGTAGCTTGCCGATAGGCATCGCTCCCAATCACTCTTCTGAAAATACAGATTATCAGTTTCCCCCAGTCAATGAAAGTGCAGACTCATTAGAAAATGATGGCAACCTTACCCAAGCAGATGACGATCATCATCAGACAGAATCTCTACCCACATTAAAATTACCAGAAACACAAGCCGCAACGCCGATTTCCGCAGACAATCTGCATTTAACAGATAAAGCCAAACTTGCATCTCAAATTCAAAGTCGCAAATTCTGGGTTTCCGGTGACTCCAACCGTTTGCAACAAGTAGTGTATAACCTCCTCTCGAATGCTATCAGGTTCACACCAAAAGGAGGACGCATAGAAATTACACTCTCAGTGAAAACGGGGAATGAGGCACAAGGTGGACTCCTTGGAGAGGGGGAGACAGGGAGAGGGGAAGACAGGGAGAATAATTCTTTCCCCCCATCCCCCCATCTCTGTTTCGCTTATGCTCAAATTACAGTCAGGGACACAGGTATAGGAATTAATCAGGAATTTTTACCTTATGTATTTGATCGCTTTCGTCAAGCTGATAGCAGTATCAACCGCAAATTTGGTGGATTAGGTGTTGGATTAGCGATCGTCCGTCATATCGTCGAAATGCATAAAGGAACAGTAACCGCTGAAAGTCCCGGTGAAGGGCAAGGAGCAACCTTCACCGTCAATTTACCACTTTTATCAGATACTAGGGACTAGTACCGCAACGCGGAAGTCAAAAGTAAAAAGTCATAAAGCTTATAATTCTAGCTTTTTAACGATCTTAAATGGTTGCTTTATTTCCACCAACCTGTACTAGGGACTGGGGACTAGGGACTAGGGGACACAAGAAAGGGAAAAGGGGAAGAATTATTACCAATGCCCAATGCCCAATGCCCAATGCCCAATGCCCCATCCCTTATAAATCCCCCCTTGGGTGGAAGTAATTAAAGACTTGCAGCCAACACACTAAAGCTAAGTGAATACTAAATGCTTATATATGAAAAGTTTGGATCTACCATCTGATTCACAAGTTGAACGTATTTTAGTTGTTGATGATACACCTGACAACTTATTCTTGATTCAGACAGTTTTAGAGGCAGAAGCATATCAAGTAGAAGTTGCTGATAATGGGCAGGATGCTCTTTCGATGATTGAAGCAGAACCTCCAGCTTTGCTGCTGTTGGATGTGATGATGCCAGGAATGCATGGTTATGAAGTGGTTCGATGCATTCGGCAAAACAGTAATTTGCCTTTTATACCAATTATCCTGATTACAGGCTGCGAACAACTAGATACATCTGAGCAATTTGATGTCGCAGTAGAAGGTTTTATCTGTAAACCAATTGACTTTGATGAGTTGCTCAAGCAAGTAAGCACGATTTTAGCGATGAAAGATTCTTCAACTAACGCGATCGCAAATCAGCGATTAGCAAGTTAATTCTCTCGGCAACATCAGCTTTGCCTTCCGCTTCAGCATCACGCAGAAAAATATCTATAATAAACCAACGACACAAATCAGCATCTATTTTTACCAAATTTAAAATAACGTCGTTAATTACATCTGTCATCAAATAGTCCGGCAGACGATGCAACTCATCTCGAATCATTAGCACATGATCAAGTTCTTGTGTTTGATTTGCCATCACCACAGCTTTGACTACAGCCTCGACTAAATTGTTTAAATTAGGTTTCAGACCTTTCAAGTCTTCGTCCTGGGGTTTGTCTTGCAAGGTTATTCTTCGTAAGGGGAGCAGGGGGCAGGGGATTTATATTTATTAAAATTGAGTTTCTGGGCTAAGTCTCAAGGCAAATTATCGAAAAACCATAATGCCCGAACTAAAATTAAACATAGCTGTTTAGATGTATATTTTATCATCTACATTAGGATAGATTAATTATAAACTTGCCTCTACCTTAGGTAGAAGCGGATATAGCCTTATAGATTGCATAATGCTCAATATATTACTTTTGATATTAACCATTAGTATGGCATTAGGGCTGTATTTAGTTGCTATCTAACGAATGAAACTGATTAGTGGAAAAGCTAACAAAAAATATATATTAAAAATAAAGCGATGACAACTGCACAAGTAGCAATCGATACAGACAATCTGGACTTAAAGCAACTTTTAAGAACTTTAGCGGAGGTAAAAAAAGGAAATTTTTCTGCACGGATGCCCCTAGATCATACTGGGATCGCGGGAAAAATCGCTGACACCCTCAACGATATCATCGATATGAATGAGCGGATGGCGGCTGAGTTAGAACGTGTGAGCAATGTTGTCGGTAAAGAAGGTAAAATTAACGAGCGGGCAACGCTGGGAAATGCTAAAGGTTCTTGGAAAGCTGCGGTTGAGTCAGTAAATACGTTAGTTACAGACTTGGTGCAACCGACAGCCGAGACAGCGCGGGTAATTCGGGCAGTGGCAAATGGAGATTTATCGCAAGCGATCGCCACCGAAACTCAAGGTAGACCTTTGCAAGGCGAGTTTCTGCAAACTGCCCAAATTGTCAATAAAATGGTAGATCAACTCAATTCCTTCGCATCCGAAGTAACGCGGGTAGCGCGAGAAGTGGGAACCGAAGGAAAATTAGGCGTACAGGCACAAGTCCCAGGTGTAGCGGGTACGTGGAAAGACTTAACCGACAGTGTAAACTTGATGGCAGGCAACTTGACCGATCAAGTGCGGAATATTGCTGAAGTAACAACCGCAGTCGCTAATGGTGACTTGTCGAAGAAAATTACCGTCAATGTCAAAGGTGAAATTTTAGACTTGAAAAACACCATCAACACGATGGTGGATCAACTCAATTCCTTCGCTTCAGAAGTAACCAGAGTAGCGCGAGAAGTGGGAACTGAAGGGAAATTGGGCGTACAAGCAGATGTGCGCGGTGTCGCGGGAACTTGGAAAGACCTGACTGATAGTGTCAATTCAATGGCAGGCAATTTGACAGCGCAGGTACGTAATATTGCGGAAGTGACAACGGCGGTAGCAAATGGTGACTTATCGAAGAAAATCACCGTTAATGTCAAAGGGGAAATTTTAGACTTGAAAAACACCGTCAATACGATGGTGGATCAACTAAACTCCTTCGCGTCGGAAGTAACGCGGGTAGCAAGGGAAGTAGGGGCAGAAGGCAAACTCGGCGGACAAGCAGAAGTTAGAGGTGTGGCGGGTACGTGGAAAGACTTAACAGAGTCGGTTAACTTTATGGCAGGAAGTTTAACCGCTCAAGTACGTAATATCGCAGAAGTGACAACAGCGGTAGCAAATGGTGACTTATCGAAGAAAATTACCGTTGATGTCAAAGGGGAAATTTTGGAGTTGAAAAACACCATTAACACGATGGTGGATCAGCTTAATTCCTTTGCCTCGGAAGTAACGCGGGTAGCGCGGGAAGTGGGAACTGAAGGGAAATTGGGAGCGCAAGCACAAGTTCCCGGTGTGGCAGGAACTTGGAAAGATTTGACGGATAATGTCAACTTGATGGCAGGCAATTTGACCGGACAGGTACGTAATATTGCGGAAGTTGCTACAGCGATCGCTAAAGGGGATCTTTCCAAAAACATCACCGTCGATGTCAAAGGGGAAATTTTGGAGTTAAAAAACACCATCAATATCATGGTGATTCAACTTAACTCCTTCGCGTCGGAAGTGACGCGGGTAGCGCGAGAAGTCGGTTCAGAAGGAAAACTCGGCGGACAAGCACAAGTTCCCGGTGTAGCGGGTACGTGGAAAGACTTAACCGATAGTGTAAACTTCATGGCGGGTAGTTTAACTTCCCAAGTACGAAACATCGCGGAAGTCACAACCGCTGTAGCAAATGGTGACTTATCCAAGAAAATCACCGTGGATGTGAAAGGGGAAATTTTAGAGTTGAAAAACACCGTTAACACGATGGTGGATCAACTCAACTCCTTTTCTAGTGAAGTAACGCGGGTAGCGCGGGAAGTAGGCTCCGAAGGTAAGTTAGGCGTACAAGC
>JBPCQW010000247.1:0-8279 GCA_050997715.1 Hassallia sp. | reverse complement strand
CGTTTATCTCGATACCAGAAAAATATTCCCAGCGCTTGGCTAAATTCAGTAATCTGTCATGCCTTAGTCAATCTTTTATCTAGTGCTTGGCGTTACCCAATACCGTTGAATTTCCTGAGCTATGCTTTGTTTCCATTTTTATTATGGATGTTTTGGCGATTAGAGCAATTATTGCGAAAAGTGCAAAGTAAACCACCGATTACTCTGATTTCTGGCTATACACCCAAACTTCGTAACTGGCAACGGGGTTTGGTGCTGTTTGCTCTGATGATAGGTGGAAATGCTATTTTTGGACTTTTCTTGATGGGAAGGATTCTCAGTCCTTTAAGTCCGTCACAGCTTTTTTACCCTGATGTTTTCTGGTTTATATTTCCCCGCTTCCTGCTAAGTCTGATTTTCGCAATAATAGCGTGGCTAATTTATCGCTATTTAAGACGTTCAGCGCGACGGCAATATTTTTAATTAGTTAGCAATCTACGTGCTAATGGTTGAGGAGTAAACGAGAGCGCCAATGCTACTATGGTTCGCAGGTTAAATTTTTGTTGTCTCAAAGCTTGTAAAAGTAGTGGTCTTGCTTCTGCTACTTGTTCAGATCGCAGCAAACCAATAGCCAGAGTTGTATGCGCGTGTAACCATTTCTCCCGGAAGTAACTCTTCAAATCTTGTAACCGCTCATCTTCCATAAACTGACGGTTGCAAAAAATACCAGCTTTACTCGCCCGAATCTTATCATAGGCGTTTTTATGACCACTAGATGCCGTTACCGATCCCGTATGCACGCGGTATCTAGTTAGTCTTTCTGGGGAATAATATGCTCCACCACCAGTGCGGCAAGCAAGGTATGTTAAATACAGATCCCAAAAAGGTCCCATTTCCGGCACAAAATCGTTCCATTCAATAGCATCTTTGCGGATAACTGTAGCTACTGCACATGGTATAGCTTGCTGGACTAAACCTATTTCATAAAAAGGTTGGTAAACTCCCTCTTTTAACTCGTCTCGCTTCCAATACTGGGTACTTTTCTCGGTCGCAGTATCATCAATCTTGCTATCGGGATTTATGATGTAATGGTCGCTAAAAGCTAAAACCAAATTTGGATTAGCTTCAAGCTGCGGCACAAGCTTTTCTAAAAAGTCCTCGTTCCACATATCATCGTCGTTAAGACTAGCAACATATTTCCCGCGTGCTTGTTTATATGCAGCAATAACATTCCGGGATATTCCTAAATTCTTAGCATTACGCTGTAATCTAATTCTTGGGTCGTTAAAAGAATCAACGATTTTTTGGGGACTTTCGGGACTACAATCATCAGAGACAATAATCTCAATGTTTTTATAAGTTTGCTTGACAGCACTTTCAATCGCTTGCTTGAGATATTTCGGACGATTGTAAGTAGGTATAATGACGCTCACTAGAGAATTTGGGGAATCAATTTTGGATGACATATTATTAGCTACTTCAAGTTACTTGCCAGGATGAATCTTTTGCTGTATTGATGATTTTCGATTGAAAAAATACAAAAATATTTTATATCACCAAAAAATCTTTGAAAGTTGGTAGAATTTTTATTGCATAACAATCAATTTTTTTGACCATTTAAATTGGTAAATGACTAACAAAAAATACTTTTTAGCACCCAAAAACCTTGTATTGTCTATTGTTGAGGATTGATTCATAACCTCAAAATTTTCTTTGCGACTAAAACAATGAACATCTTGAGGTTATGATTAATTGTTATTTAAATCACATAAATAACGATTTAATCCACATTTTAATAACATTATAAATATAATGATTTTTTAAGAATCTATCAGTAGAAAGAGATTGAGAAAGATATGGTTAAGATTGGTTTAAATATAATTTGTTGCTAAAGCTCGAAAATATTTAAGAGCAGGTTTCATTTTTTAGAGCAGATTTTGCTGTAAAAATTTCATGACCACCTATGATGCATTCATTTCGCGCATCGCTGTCTAAGAGTCTATAATTTTAAAAAAAGCGATTATTTGCAATGAAAAATCCTTTGACAGCTTTGATATTTATTTAGATGATGTTAATAGCTTGATATAAGTTTCGCTCTTAATTGCTAACCTAATGATTGTATGGTGGGTATCTAAATAGTATTAATTTATCCTCAAATATAAAAAGGGCAGATAAGATGTCTGCCCTTTTTATATTTATATGTAATCTGAGCTACACACGCATTAAAACTGGCTGATTTTGTACAGCACTGGCTGAGTTTGATTCGGACTCAGTGCAGTAGATTTCGCAGGAGTTATTAGGACTCTCGATGAGTTTAATTTTGTAAAGCTTTGCTCCCAATTCTTGAATAGGCGATCGCAACAAATTACTAATGTAAAGTGCGATATTCTCAGCAGTGGGGACTACTTCAGCAAAATAAGCAATATCTTTATTTAAAAAGGTGTGGTCAAATGGCTCGACAACGTAATCTTCTATCGCTTGATTCAAAGCACCTAAATCTACAATCATCCCGGTGCGTGGGTCAATTTCGCCTTTGACGGTAACTTCTAAATGGTAGTTGTGTCCGTGACCGTGAGTCCGAGCGCACTTACCATAAATCTCCGCGTTTTCTGTGTCGCTGAGGTTAGGGTGAGCCAATCTGTGAGCGGCGCTAAAGTGTGTGCTGATAGTGAGGTAAGCTTCCATTGAGTTTCCCATATAATCTGCCCAAAGTTCAGGATGTTCAAACAACTGCACGCGGACTACAGGCAAGTGGGGTGCTAGCCGCTGCCAGATAACTCGTGCGATATTTTCTGTAGTGGGCAGAGTTTCTTGAAATTCTGTCCACACATCGTTGAGATAAGAAAAGTCTAGTTGGCTTGTAACTTCGCGCTTAATTACCTGTTTCACATCAGACAAATTCAGCACCATGCCATATTTATCTAATTCCCCAGCTAAAGAGACAAATAGAACATAGTTATGTCCATGTCCGGGAAATCGCGAACAAGCGCCAAATTTATCAATATTCTCTGCTTCACTTAGTTCTGGCAACCAATACCGATGACTTGCGGAAAACTGAGCGCGGCGATTAACAATGCATTGCATGAGTATCCTGTCAGCAGAATTTAAAATTTCTTAAACTTTCACTCTTTCCAGGATAAACTAATTCCTTTGTCCTTTGTCTTTGAGCAATGACTAATAAGTAAGCCTATACATATATATCTATAGATTCTTGCGCCTCGCGATGCAATCTTGTGGCAATGCGGAACATTTCGTGCCCGGTGTGCAGATAATGCTCATCGTAGTTCAGGGGGAAAAATTCTAACTCGTCAAGCCCATCGGTGATGCGATTCAGGCTGTAGTATAGGTGAGCCGCAGTTCTTGCTAAACTTGGGGGATTTGGTAGAGAACGAAAACTAATTTGTGCCTGCTTGAGGTCATTTCGACAGGTGTTTAGGTAATCCTGAAATTCTTGTAATAGTTCATCATCAAAGGGATCGGCGGCTAGTTGGTCAATTTGGTCTTCTAGAGAATTGAGGATGCCATCAACTAAGCGATTGACTGGTTGATAAACTAGGTGAAGCCATGCTTCAATTTGGTCATCAACATCGCGTCCGGTTCGTCTTGCAGTTTTGTAACGCTGTTGAGCAGCAGCTGTCCGCTGTTGGCGATCGCCTTGAGATTTTTGGGACTTGTCGCTCCGTTTTTGGTCATAATTTAGGCGACTTTGTGCGTCGCCTAAAACCTCGTATGCTGCATTAATGTGTATAATCTGCTCGCGGTCTGCTGTTTGTTGATTAGTATCCGGATGAAATAATTTCACCAAGCGCCGATAAGCCTGCTTAATTTCCGCTTGGCTCGCATTCGGACTTACTTTAAGAGTTTCGTAGTAGTTAGATGCCATTACTCCAATTTATTGTTAGCTAATGCTAGCTGCTAATGCGAGAATCAAAGTCTTGGAACAACGGCGTATTCAAATACCTCTCTCCAAAACCAAAACAGGGTTGAATCATCACAATTAAGCGCCCTTGATTTTATGATCATGGGGCGACAGGAATTGCTGGATATAATGCGCCACTGAAAATGCCAGATAATAGCTTTTGTTATCTTGCCAAACGGCGAGGGTAGGCGATCGCTTCGTCGGCTAAGGTAATCACGTCATCTATTAATTTTAGAGTGTTGAAACCAGAAAGCCCAGAGGCGCATATCAGTGGCTTGAATGCCTTGCAGCGCGATTGTGCTGTCAGATATCTTCTCAATATAACGAATTTACTAGCGTACTAAGTCAGTTTTAATGAGCTTTGTCTTTTTCGTCCGTCTTGATTGTGATTCGTAGTCAGGGCTTCAGCCCCTCAGAAATTTGGTTGAAAGGGCTGAAATGCCTATTACTTAGTAATTAGTCAATCAACAGTCAAAAATTTTTCCCTATTGGCTATTGACCATTGACTAAATGTAATACATGATATCTAACTGCCGCCGTGCATCTCGTTTCTCACGGAGATCCTGAAGGGTGTAATTTTGTAAAACTGCATTTGCTGCTTGACGTGCTTCAAGCCAGATTTCTTCTATAACACCACTATCTACACTTTTCGGCTGGACATCTTCATCACACGTCCGCACATCTAACCCTTCCAAACATCCCATCACCTCAAAAATTGTTATTTTCCAAGGTTCTCGCGACAGGATATAGCCTCCTTTTGATCCGCGTTGGCTTTTGACTATACCTCCACGTCTTAAAGTTGCTAACAGTTGTTCCAAATAGCGATCGGGTATATTTTGTTGTGCCGCAATGGTGCGAATTTGCTGCGGTTCGCCGCTTTGGTAATGAGTTGCTAATTCTAGCAACGCAAGAATTGCGTATTCTGATTTACACGATATTTCCACAGGCTGTAATAAGTTAAGAGTTAAGAATTAAAAGTTAGGAGTTTAAGAGCAGGCAATAAGTAGTAATGAAAGTGTTGATCCCCATGATTTCTTTGAAAAAGCTTAGAACTGAAATTTTCTTACCCTCATAATTTATAACTTAACAATTCAAAACTCCTAACTTTCTCTAGTATACTCCGGTTCTCCACTAGGGTTTGATACTTTGTAGTCAGCGCTTCAAGGGTGAAGCGCCGACTACGAATAAAAAACCCCGCTTGAGAGCGGGGGAGTAATAGGGTTTTAAATTGTAGTCAGATTGTCAATGTTCTAGAAGGTGAATGTTGTTCTGAGCGTACCAATAAACGCATCGTCGTTATCGCTATTTTGACCAGGAGAGGTCAACCAAATCACGCCAGGAGTAATGGAAACGTTATCAGACACGCGATACTTGTAGAAACCTTCAACTTGATAAGGAATATCTCTAGAACCACGACCGGTACGACCTAAGGCGTAAGGTTGTGCGCCACCGAAGATACCCAAAACGTTACCCTTTTTACCAAAGTCAGGTAAGGCTATGCCGGCTCCATAGCTGAAAGCTTCAAAATCATCATTACTACCGAAGCCGACAACATCGTGGTAAGACACAAAGCCGCTGATAGACAGTTTGTCGCTTGGTCTAATGGCTGCTGACAGACCGTAGGAGTTACTGGAAGATGCGTTTGTAGAGCTCAGAGCGTTAGCTTGTGAAGTACCTACTAAAGGAACGTTTTGTCCTTGGAATCCACCTGCATCAAATAAAGCACTACCAGCACCGTGGTAGCCGTGGACGTAGGTTGCAGCTAAGGCGATGCGATCGCCCAAGTTAAAGTTCAACTGTCCTAGAGCAGCATAGTTGCCATTGAATATACCTGAACCACCATTAGGGTTATTTGGTTCAGATCCCAAGTAACCTATAGTTAGCGCGCTTGGTTTCAGGATACCGCCGCCTTTACCAAAGTTGAAGTTGAGCGCTGCACCCGCACCACCACCAATTCGGAAGATCGGGTTTTCCGAACCGAATGCAGTTAGAGCGCCATTACCGCCGTCATAGTCCTCAAAGTAAGGGTTAACAGTGGCTGCATAATCGCTATGAATACCACCGGTAGCTGCAACGTAAAGTCTCGCAGGTCCAACGGGGACGTAATACGCTAACCAGTCTAGGACGACACCGTTATCGTTTTGTTCTCTCCCGGTTATGTTAAAGGTTTGAAGACCTTCAGCACTACGCTCGGAGGGGTCTAGAACTCCGTTTCGATTAACGTCTACATTAGTACCTAAGTTAAATCTTCCTGCATTACCAGTGGCAAGACGAGTGTGTAAAATGTCTTTACCTGTGAAGCTGGTTTGCAAGTCTAAGCGTACTCTTTCTTGGAAGACGGTGTTGTTTCTGTCACCAGCGGTATTACCGAAAACATCAGAAAGAGCGAATATTGCTTCACCGACCAACTTGGTGGTAGTAGAGAATTGATTTGCCTCTAATTCAGCAGACCGAGCTTCCAACGCATCTACACGTCCGCGTAGGGTTGCCAGTTCTGCGGAAAATTCTTCTTGCAAACGCTGTAAGGTAGCTAAATCTTCTTTAGTCACCAAGTCAGCTGTTGCCGTCGCGATCAATTCGTTAACGCGATCCAAACAAGCGTTTAAACCAGCGGCAAATTCATAACGGGTTAAAGCACGGTTTCCGCGATAGGTTCCATTTGGATAACCTGCGATACAACCGTAGCGCTCAACCAAGGACTGCAACGCTTGGAATGCCCAGTCTGTCGGTTGTACGTCCGAAAACTGGGAAACTGATGTCACTTGAGCTTGAGAATTACCGTTCTTACCTTCGTTGCTGTACTTGTTAACTTGATCTAAAGTGTTAACTTGAGTTTGTTCTACTTGAGCCAATACTTGTGGCTTTCTAGCAACTGTAGTGGCGGTAGATGTTGAAAATACTGTACTGTTTTGTACTTGAGCTACTTCTGGCTTTTGGGCAAGTTCTGTAGCGGCAGTTGGGAATACTATACCTTTAGAAGTATTTTTTGAAGCTTCTAGTTTATCTACTGTTGGTAGAACTTCTAGTTTGTCAGCTTGTAATGCTTGTGTCTGAATAGCCTTCTGGGTGGTTGTAGTTGGAGCTGCGATCGCTGTTGCTGAAACTAACAACGTTGCTCCTAATACCGCTGGACTAACCACCAAGCATTTCCACAATATATTAGACATCTTTCCTCTTTTCCTCACACCTTGTATAGATAACCTTGTTTGTTGCACTTATTCCGGAAAATGCCACATCTTATTTAAACCTTTTATATGAGGTTTAATTGTCACCACTACAATTCTAGTTTTTGCCAAGCTAATAACTGATTAATTTTATATAAAAATTGATGTGATTAACTTAATGCAAAAACATACCCTTCTTGTCTGTTATTATAAAACATTTAAGTCATCTGACAAGGTAGGAGCGATCGCCTCGTAAACTGTCACACATCCCAGGCAATAAAGAATTTTTCATTATTGGTCGTTAGAGGCGCTCTTTCCCCTTTGTGGGTGTCCAAACCCTGCCCCTACGCAATTTGGGAAATTACCCCAGCTAGTTCAAAGTCTTTCTCTGTCAATCCACCTGAATCATGTGTTGTCAGGGCTATCTTGACTTTGTTGTAAGAAATCTCTATATCTGGATGATGTCCCGCTGACTCAGCAGGCTCTACTAATTGATTCACAAACTCAATTGCCTGAATAAAATCCTTAAACTTGCGGGTACACTCCAACCTGGAACCTTCTACTGTCCAGCCATTAAGAACGCTTGCCCGTTTTTTAATTTCTGCTTCAGTGAGTAGTTGCGCCATTGCTATATAAAACCTGATTATTCTAGATTTTTTCTGAGCTATATCTGAAAAAACTTAAAAAAGACCCCTAAAAAACTATCCGCCCTGAATTAGGTCATCTGATCTAATTCAGGGCGGTCTAGCGGGTCTTCAGGTTGCAACCAGACTGCCGGATGGAACTCCGAGCTAGCCTTGCTACTTGAGCTAACTTAGTCTCTCAAGAGAACTAAGGCTAACTTGTTAGAGAACAGCCCCGGCACACAGCCGGCTAACTGCAACCTGATGACCCATGCGTATACTACTTTCTATCATGGGCATCACCTCCTTGTTGCCTAAGTGGTCTTATTTTCAAAAAGGCAGAGCATTTAACTCTGGGGTTTTACACCTTCAATCAATATAACATATGGATTATGGATATTGACGATAAATAAAAAACCCCCACCAAAAAAGGCGGGGGATAAATGATGAATGCTAAATGCAGATTAGATTAATGCATCATTGATCCTTAGAGAGCGTTACCACGCGGTAGTACCTCTTCAGGGAATATAAATTGTTCGTGAGGTTGATCTTGAGGAGCCATCCAAGCGCGGATACCCTCGTTCAACAAAATGT
>JBPCQW010000185.1:0-4155 GCA_050997715.1 Hassallia sp. | reverse complement strand
TTACAGCAATTTTCAGGTAAATAGACCACAGTGGTTGAACCAACCGAAGGCATCCTCTTCGGTAATATAGTTTACAGCCTCAGTCATTGCTTGGTCGAGTGATTCAAGAGTACGTGCCTCAGAAGAACGGAGAAATTGCTTCAGTTTTGACCAACAAAGCTCTATGGGGGATAAATCAGGAGAGTAGGGTGGTAGAAACTTAACTTTTGCACCAACTGACTCGATTGCACTTCTCACACTTTCGGCATGGTGAGCCTTAAGATTATCCATCACAACGATTGCTCCTTTCCACAACTGGGGTATTAAAACCTGAGTCACATAGGTCAGAAAAACCTCAGTATTAGTACTACCTGGTATCGTCATTGCAGCGACAACTCCATCAATATTCAAGGCACCAATTAAAGAAATATTTCCGCCCTTGCTTCCAGGAATACTACTGACTGCTCGTTCACCATTAAATGCTCTGGCAAACAAGCGTGACATTGATAAATTCAGCCCAGCTTCATCAACGAATACCAGGTTTCGTACATCTATTTTATCTAACCAGCGACGGTAGTCATGTCGTAATTCTTGTACTCGTGGAGTCTCTTGCTCACTTGCGTAAAGGCTTTTTTTTTACACGCAAACCTAGTTTTTCTACTGCACGATGCATTGTAGTAATACTCACCCTAATTTCTGTTTTTTCTGCAAAGCGATCGCATAATTCCGAGAGTAACAAATCATTTTTTTCCTCAACGAAGGACTTGATAATACTTAAATGTTCATTTTGAATTATTGGCTTTTGGTATCCCCCACGTTGTTTGGCTTCGATTTCCCCACAATCCTGATAACGGCGTAACAAATTTCGTACAAATGATAAGCTGACTTTGAATCGTTGAGCCAACTGGCGTTGAGAGCCTTCCTTCGTCTCCCAAGCTGATATCACGCGACGACGTAAATCCCCCGAATAAGATACTGGCATTTAATTAAACAACCACTTCATCTTGATATTACCGTAGTTTGTGGTTCAATTACCTGAAAATCGCTGTATATATATTGCGATCGTGAAATGGTATTAAAGGTCAATAATTGAGCAACGCTAAATAACTAGCTAGTAATTTTGTAGGGTGCGTTAGCAAAGCGCAACGCACCGTCGCTATCGGTTTTGTACATTACGGTTAATGCAAGATATGAGATTAACGGTCAGATAATTTACGCTAAATAACTAGCTAGCTGCCTTCGACGCATGAGAAAGCCTGTGAGTGGACGAGAGTAGAGAAGCGTTCAGGCTGTGTACTTGAGCGAACGAGATCGCAAATATCAAAGCAGCTCGAACTACTAAAGCTTAACTGATAGCCTTAATAATATTTTTTCTAGATAACTTGAAGTTGAGCTTGGAATTTTTCCATTTTCTTTCTTCAAAGTTGTTGTAATTGAAAAACTTTTGATGCTGTCGATGCAGGAAGCTAGGTTACTTCGCGTTTTCAGGCAAGGTTTACGACTGAGTATGTATACATAAGCTTACTGACGAAGTACTGAGCGATCGCCTGAGTTTTTGTATCTATATTGTTATATATGTACTCAGGTTAGATGTATCAAATATGTTTGGCATAACACCCTGTTTAACTGGATGAAGATTTTCTTGCTACAAGAAAATTGTGGCTTTAACAAGTTACCTTCCCTTATAGTTATTAAACAGCAGGATATGTCTGACCGACATATTGCATTAACTCTCTGCGTCCACTACCCCGATGAGGTTTTGGCTGTTGTGGTTGGTTAGTTCTGGTTTTGGGCTTGGGTTCCACCGATATAAATTCTTCTGAATCAGAAAAGGATAGCAACAGATTAGATAAGCCATTTGTGATTACTTGGTAGTTAAAAGCTAAGGAGCCGAATACTAAGCAAGTGATTAGAAGTGAAATAGTAGCACGCATAGTAAGTGTCTATTTTGGAACTCTCCACTTCACTGATACTTAGTTTTTTTTACTGCGTCCGGACATTTTGACAAAAGTAACGTTTTTTACGAAAAAAAATGCCATGATTATTCCTGAACATGTTCAACTAATAACCAATTACCAGCACGATTCCACTGACCGCAAATTTGTAGCGGTTGCTTATCAACAAAATTTTGCAGTTGCTCATCTATATGCGATCGCAAGGTCACAATTGGTAGAAGCAATTGGTTTTGAGTTGGTGTGGTGATGCTAAATCTGTAATCTTGCTGATCTAGACGATGGAAGATGCCCCGGAAATATTCATTATTAAGTGATTGTACGTATTTTTGTTTCAAGGAGTTGTACTGAATATTAGATGAAAGAGGACAATTTCCAGTGGCTGGATAAGCGTCTGGGTTGTTTAAGTAATACAGTTGCCAGTCCAGCCATTCCGGATGATCGGGCGGTAAATTGAATAATGGAACGATTGTAGCCGGTGATTGTAAGTCTTGCAACAAAGCATTTTGCAGCATTCTCACAGATAAATCTCTCGGCTGAGTATTCAACTCAACGCACATCGCAGCTGCCATTCCTGCCGCTTGACCGATGCCCATCACCACAGGTTGCAATCTTGTCGCGCCATTAGTTATATGCGATACAGAGATATTTTTTTCACAGACCAATAAACCATCCGTTTGCGCGGGAATTAGACAACGGTAAGGAATCGTAAAGGGAGTTCCTGTCCAACGTCCCCCCCAGCGGATGGATTTGGGTTGTACCTGGTAGTTGACTCCGGGATAATGGTGGTCATTGGCGTAATTACCAATGGCGATCGCTTCGATATTTAAAGACGCAACCCTACCCCCGGTTACTGGCAAAATATCCTGTTCTCGCACAGTAGTTAGTCCCACCAAGCGACGGCTTTCCCGGTAATAGGGATGTAGGGCGTAAGCCGTGCTGGGATTTCGGTATTCGGGAAAAACTTGTTCTGCCAAGCCGTAGCGATGACCTAGCTGATTTTGGATAAAACGGGCAAAATTTTGGCTGTGCCAGCGACATTCTTGTAAAAACTCACTTTTTGATGCCTCTGACTCTATCAAACGCCCGACTCCTTTGCCGTAGTCATTGCCACAGATGGGCCAATTCATCATCAACAGACCCCCAGGTAAGCGTCCGTAATTCAAAAACTTCTCGGCACCATAATTATTCCAAGCCCCTGCAAACATTGATAAATCTTCATTGGGTGCAGCGGCAATTTCTGGAGCGACTTCTTCACCAAAATCTTGCATTATCACAACCCAAGTCGGCGCTTGCACGGGATATCTTTGTGTGATATGATTATAGTCTGCTGGGGCGCTTGGTTCTCCCAACTCAGATTGCAATTCCCAACCCCAGCGATAAGGTATCTCCCCTAAAGCCAATAAATCTCCTAATTCTGTGCCGTCGAGAATAATCTTTGCCTTGACAGTAAAATCAGCAAAGCGAACCCCAGTAACACAATCTCCTTGTCGCAAAACTTCTAACGGAACTTTCCCCGCAATCCAATGCAGATTTGGTAATTCTCGCACCCAATCGGCAAAAATTGCCGCTCCAATACGGGGATCGTAACTAAAAAAGCTTACCCAACTATTGTCTAATCCTCCTGGCTGTCGAGAACGCAATTCTCGCAAAAACTCACCCCATAAACCTGTCTGAAATGCTTCTAATTCATTACCATCGGATGCAGACACCCCGGCTGAGGTCAGCATTCCCCCCAACCAAGGAAATTCGCTCACCAGGATGGTTTTTGCATTTCTTCTCCTGTCGGAGACGCTAAACGAACGCGCTGCTTGGATAGCAGCAGCAGTTCCGCCGGTTCCCCCACCAACAACTAAAACATCAGCCGTGTATGTCTGATTAACCATTGCTTCACCTTACTGGATGGACATATTCTCTCCAGATAGCTTGGCATTATACAGGTGGTAATTGGTAATGGGGAATGTGGTAATTCGGAATTGGAGAAAGTTATTCAGGCTCGTAGGCGTGGGACACTTAGAGGTGAGAATATAGCAATCTTTTATATTCGCACACTAAAAAGCGCCTGGGAGTGTTACCGTGTTTCCACCCCAAGCGCTTTTTAGTTAAACCTTTCTTCCTCACACACGATTTAAGAATATCATCGGTTCTATCAAACCGCAAGTATATCGAGTGACAGTTGTCCGACTGGACAGAATTTGATTTCTCTGTGCTGTTTTATAGCCAT
>JBPCQW010000179.1:0-15955 GCA_050997715.1 Hassallia sp. | reverse complement strand
CCCGGAACTTTCACCGTTACGGTGCGTAGTGGCAGCGAATCAAGGTTAAAGGTTTGCAAAAATGTCCAAGTTTCAGCATCAGTATCACGTACCACTACCAATACTTCATCGGCTTGCCGAGTTTGCTTTTTCAGCGCTTCCAGGCAACGCACCAGGTCTAGAGGTCGGCGATAGGTCGGTATGAGAACGGTGATACTGGTCATTTACTAACTCCTCAAATAAATCGACATAGCTTTGAGCCTTACTAGTCCAAGTATTTTGTTCTGCTATGATGCGGGCAGCTTGACCCATTTTTTCCCGGAGATGGCGATCGCTTTTTAAAATATTCAGTGCCTCTGCCAAACCCTTGGCATCATCAGAGTCTGCCAAAACAAATCCACAATCTGGTGTCACTATTTCTGCACCCCCTGCTGTCGTTGCGGTAATCACGGGTAGTCCTGATGCCATTGCTTCCATCATGACTAAGGTGCAAGCTTCGTAACGCGACGGAAATACGAATAAATCTGCCGCTTGCATAAGTTGGGCAATGTCGCGCCGAAATCCCAAAAAGTGTACTCGCTCACTTAAGCAAAGCGATGCTGCTAGCTCAGGATAAGGACTACCGACAGTATCACCGGCAACTGCCAAGTGTACCTCCGGAACTTGTACTAAGGCATGTAATACTGTATCTAAGTTTTTGCGATTGGTACGGATATCCCCTGCGAAAAGCGCTAGAGTTACATCTTCTGGTAGACCTAATTTTTGTCGATCTACAGCACCTGGAACAAACTCTTGCACATCCACACCATTCAAAATCACGCGAATGCGATCGCTTTCGATTCCTAGGTCTTCTACCAATTCATTTTTGATTTTCTCAGATACTGCCACTGACACTTTCGCTTCACGAAATGCCTTTTTTTCCCAATAGCTGTTTAAATTTGTGTAGAGCCAATGGTAAAAACCATAAATATTACGGTTGACTCGTGATGTATGTACAGGCGATCGCAACCAAGAAGTGTGTACAAACTGCGATGTATTTACGTCCCCCGGAGCCGAGGTAATTGCACCGTACACTTGTACTAAATCAAATTCATCGCGGTGCTGACGCAACCAAGAACCGCTTGCCCTTGAAAACATCATTTCCCGCACAAGTTGCGTTGGATAACCTTCGACGGAAAAATAAACCCAATTAACCTGGCTATTTTCTTGTAGTTCTGGAGCTACTTTTCTTGCTACTAAAGTGACGTGGTGTCCGCGACGAATCGCTTCCCAGACAATCTCATAGTTTGCCCGACCTTGACCATCACCTTTAATCACATATGGCGTAACGATACAAAGTTTCACAAACCACCTTCCTTTTAAATTTAATTGATGAACGTGCAGTTATTTTTTGATGAAAAACTTATAAATCTCCAACTCTAATCAACTTAATTGTTTTTCTCCTCCTAATAATTGATTGGCTAAACGTTGCGGAGTAAAGCTTATTGTAAGTGCTGTTATAGTTCGCAAGTTAAACTTTTGTTCGTTAATCACACGCCAAAGATAAGGACGTGCTTCTGCTATTTGTTGAGTTCGCATCAAACCAATAGCCAAAGTTGTATTAGCTTCTAACCATTTTTGCTTAAAGTATGACTTAAACTCTTTTAGCCTGTTATCTTCCATAAATCGCTCATAACAAAATATTTCATTTTTTGCTTTCCGGATTTTTACTTGAGCATCTCGACTACCACTTAGCATAGTATCAGTTTGCTCATGAGCACGATAACAAGTTAGTCGTTCTGGATAATAATAAGTTCCATGACCAGATATAGAACACATATATGCCAAATATACATCCCACATACCGCCAACTTCAGGAGGAATACTATCCCAATCAACAAAATCATTGCGAATCACACAAGCTGCGGCAGTGGGTATACTTTTATCTACTAACCCGATTTTGACTAAATTTTGATGAATTCCTTGTGCAAGCTGGTCACGTTTATAACTGCGTGTATTTCCTTCAGTCCCAGCATAATCAATTACGCCGTTTGCATCTATAATATATTGATCGCAAAAAGCTAAAATTAAATCTGGATTTTCTTCTAACGGCGGAATAAGCTTTTCTAAAAAGTCTTCGTTCCACATATCATCGTCGTGGAGACTAGCAACGTATTTTCCTCGTGCCATTTTGAATGCGTGCATTTGATTACCAAACATTCCGACATTTGTCGGTTGTTTCCAAAATCGAATGCGTGAATCATCAAAAGATTCAACTATTGCTTGAGTATTTGTTGTACTGCAATTATCAGAAATGAGAATTTCAATGTTTTGATAAGTTTGTTTAACAGCACTAGCGATCGCCACTTTAAGATATTCTGGTCTATTATAAGTTGGTATAATGACGCTAACTAATGGGTTTTTTAAGTTATAATTCCCTATCATAATTTTAGCTGCTAACCATATTTTGCTGTATCACTTATTTTCCAACTATTAAATACTTCTCTTGTTTTAAATCATCTATTCTTTTCTTTTTATGAATTATCTCTAGAAAACCTAATGCTGTGGGTGCAGGGCTATAATGTTCAAGTGCCCAAAGTCTACCTTGCGTAGCGATTCTTTCGATAATTTCTGGATCTTTAGCTATTCTATTTACTGCTTCTTGTACGTTGTCTAAGTCAATTCCAATGTAATGTCGCCAATTTTCTGGCATAACTGGAAGGGCAATTCCATATTTATCAAAATCTACATGAAAGGTAGCACATCCCGCAGCTAATGATTCCCAGAATCGCCAACTATCCCATTGCACAACTCTGTTTGTTTTTAAATTCAGCTTGATCAGAACTTGCTTGACAAAACGATTAATTAGGTTTCCAGGATTTTTAGGCCAAGGTGGTACAAAAAATCCCCCAAAGCCAGCACAGGCAGCTGATTTTTTTAAGCGTTCGTAGTAAGTTGGGTAATGCCGTTTACCCGTTTGCAACCAATGGAGATAATGATAAGGATCTTCTATGGGAGGGACATCTTTTTCAACAGAGTTATTAATTTGTATAATTTTTTCTAATTTAGGAACTAATTCTTTACAACTAATATTTCTAACACTATGACCCTTTTTCCAATGTCTGAAATTAATAAGTAATTGTCTTTTTTTATCTAAGAAATTGGGGATTTCTTCTAGTACATGAATAATTCTATTAGACAATCCAAAGCACCAAGGGTAAAAATTACTTCCGTACTTTAATTTACTGTTATAATGACATCTAAAAATAAAATCAAATTTTTTAAATTCTGGAGCTTCTAAATAAGTCTTATCGCCGTCTTCACAATCTAGATAAGCTGTAATATATTTCCTTTTAGGGTGAAATAAATTTTTTGGAAGAATTTTCTCCCCTCGATAACCATCAGTCTGTAATACTACGATAGAACAATCATCAGACGTAATTTTTGGATCGTGACGAAAAAGATACTCTTCTTTATCTGGTAACTCATGCCAATAATTTACATTAGAATAAAACTCTACACCTATCTCCCTCAAACCCTCAGCTAAACAAATTAGTAAATGCATAATATATCCCTTGTTAGGATCTGAGGTTGTGGGATGAATGTAGAAAAATACTCTATCATTATATTTGACTGACATTATAATATATACCTTTTAGTTAATTTATAATTTAACTGATTCATGAAAACGCATATTCACTTTTTTTAACACATTTACTTTTTGGGTTCGTTCTCCGCCTAACTAAAGTTTCATTAATTAAGTAGATTGACAAATATTTTAAGCGTCTTTGAAAAAATATTTAATAATTAAGCTTGTTTTCCCATATAATTTGCTGAGTAAATCCAATAAAAAATCCCCAATTTTAGCTCTATTTTGTATTTGATAATCAGGAATATTCTTTATTCCTAATGATTTAGCATATTGACGACAAGTTTCCCAATCGTGTTTCCAAATATCTTCTATCCAAAAGCGTCGCGGTTTGTACTTATGAAAATAACGCAGAACTTCAAAGTCGTAGGGATAATACTTTTGGTGTACTATGGTATGCATATCAATTCCCATCTTTTCCCAGTTAGTAAACCATTCTTGAGGAGCCGATTCTACTTTACCAAGACTTTTATAGTCCTGTTTAGAGTAATAGTGATACCGTCTACCAACTGCATTCCCAACTTTTAATACATTCTCTAAAACAGCATAAAAACGAGTTTTTGCGGCGTGTGCATCAATTCGAGTTAAGGAATAATGCAACACTTTTACATCATGAACATGCAGCCTAAGAGCATATTCAGGCATTGGAATTCTAATACTATGGATTGGCAGAGGCTTATGTTCGGCTCCATCGTCAACATAGCCAAGCGGTGTCATTATACCAGTTCTGATACATTGATGCGTAGTTATGAATAGATCCGGTTTTTCAAAAAACAATACTGTTCCCGGCTTCGCGTTAATAATTGTTTGCCAACTTTGAGTTTCGGTTGCATTAGCAGCTAGTATTTCATCAGCATCTAAAGCCAAGAGAATTTTCGGCTCTGATATTAATTCCCTTGCTGTGCGAAGTAACAACAACTGCCGTTCTGCCTCGTTGAAATTTTCGGAATTATTTTCAATCAAATGTAAATATGTCCTCACAGTTTATCTTACTAAAATTAAATTTTACTTGCTGCTTTTTATATAGAGATGCTGGCATCGCAGTTAGCAACATTTGTGGATTCAATACCCGAAAGATGATTAAAAAGTAAAGGAACGCCGATAACTAACGTCACGAACTGTATTAAGACGTTTTTGAATCTTCCTTTAAGTAAGTTATTAAGAAGCAATCCGATGGTATATTTCGCAAAAAACAAGGTTATATCGAGCGCATTTTCATGACCATTAGCTGTTTTATGTTTGTTCATGTGATATGCATTAGCAGCAGCCCGCTTAGGAATGCGTGTTATTGCCTGTTTGAAGGAAATAAACCTTACTGGGTGGTCAACACGGGCATTCGGTACAAAAGAAATCTTTGTAAATGCTGACAAGCGTTGTTGTAGATCGACATCTTCACCCAGAGCTAAAGAATAATTAGTATCAAATCCGCCAATTTCTTCAAATAGCGATCGCTTTACTGCAGTATTGGCAGACCAAAAACATCCACCAGTAAGATTAATCGGACACTCAGACAAATCCTGGTTATAGTCACCTAAGGGATGAATTGCACCTTCTAAAGCCAGATACTCACCTGTAATTGCTTCTGCATAGGCACTTAACCAATTTTGGTTTGGCAAGCAATCATCATCTGTAAAAGCCAGCCACTCACCTTGAGCATACTTAGCACCATTATTTCTGTTACTTGCTGGACCTTTAGAGGGACCTGCAACCCATTTCACCCAGGGATAACGCTCACGAATCATCTCCTGTGCGGTTGTTTTATAGCCGTCATCAGTCACGATTACTTCGTACTGATCTGCTGGTAAGGTTTGAACCCCAGGTGCTAGAAGATCCAAGCACTCTGCCAGTAAGTCATTGCGATGGTAGGTAGGAATAATAACACTTATCAAAAGCTGGTTCATTAGCGTTTTGTCTCCAAAAAAGTGGTTAAAAGACTTTGCCCAAATGCTTGTCTAGAAAACAACTTATTAGCTCTTTCCCAAGCCGCTGTTCTTAGAGATAGCAAATCACTATCAAGTAGATCAAAAACTTTTTCTCTGAAGTCTTTTTCTGAAGATAAAGAGTAAAAAACTCCGGAATTGCCAATAATTTCATCAAAGGGTGATATTTTTGGCGCAACAACACTCAAGCCCTGACTCATTGCTTCTACAAGTACGTAGCCCCAGTCATCAAGACACGAACCGAATAGAAATATATCGTGTTCAGCCATCAATTCTTGCAACTGGCTTCTAGGTACAAATCCTTTGAATTCTGCCGGGAAGCCGTCAGCGCACACCCATTCCTTGAAAGTATCACTTGCCTTTCCAACTAAAGTCAAGCTAAATTTTTTATGAACTCCAGATTTGAGCGCATCAATCATCCAGGCAACTCCTTTTCTTGATTCCTCTAACGATTGTGCCGCGATTAATAATTTGGGGAGGTGCTGGTCATGCTTGCAAGGCTTTGCTGTACTAATAAAAGTTCCTGGATAAATAACACGCGCTTTCACACCTTGAGAAATTAACTCAGTACCCATTTTTTGCGATACTGGCAAAACTGAAGTAGCACTTCTATAAGAACGCCAATCTTTCCGCCACCATCCTACACTACCGAGGAATTCTCTGACAAAATCTATTACACTTCTACCCTTGGCAAATCTATTAATCTTTGATATGTAGCCTTGCAAGGAAGTTGGGTATGCCCATCCGACAACGTACTGAGGTACATTCACCCGTGGATCTTGTAAATTAGATTTATTCAAGAAATAAGCAGATGGTGTAATATTTTGTTGTTGCAAATATTTGTGTAACTCGTAAGTAAAGCCAGAAGAATTTGAAGAAAGACCGTGAAACTCGCGGGCAATACGTGCAATAATATTCTTACTTATAAACTCTTTTGACTCCGGGTTAAATCGGATAATATCAACCTCAGGAGTGCCTGGAAGTTTAACTTCATTGGCACAAATTAGTAAAACAGGTTGACCTAGCTCATGAAGAGCATGTGCTGCTTCCCAGCACCATGATGCCATCCCGTTATCATTATATAAATATGCAACTATAAACATATATTTTTATGTGTTTACATTGTGAATTAAATTGACATAATCTAAACGTAATTTGTCCCAACTAAAGCGATTGTAGGCAGACTCATGACGTCTTTGGCGCTTAGAGACATCCTGAGATTCTTGTAGGGCTTGGGGTATTAAAGAAGCTAAATTACCTGGAATCTCAAAATTATCTAAATACTCATTGTTCCCCAATACAAAACGGATAACTTTATGCTCGTGAGCAAGACAAGGCAAACCATGAGACATTGCCTCTAAAAATACACGCCCAAACCCTTCACCTAAAGAAGCTAAAACAAAAGCATCTGCTGTTTTGTAGTAATCTCCCATTTCTTTTTGAGGGACAGTTCGTACCTGAAAGTTTTCAGCACCTAAGAGCTGATTACCGAGGTTGATAATTTCTGGTGAATCTGAATTTTGTTGACCTAGTAAGAGAAGATAGGGACGCGGTTCAGGCAAACTCGCAATCTCACGAATCACGTAATCCATGCGTTTATGAGATTTACTGATAACTCCAACTGAGACAATCAAAGGTCGCTTTTCAGGCAATTCCAGTTTATGGCGTAAAGCTTCTCGTTCATTGGGTGTAAGTATTTGCAGTTGAGAAGACATCTGGATACCATAGGGAACCAAAGTTTGTTTCTCTGATGGTTGTCCGGCTTCTAATGCATTTTGTAGATGAATAGGAGCTAGCTGCTGTACATGATCCCAGCGAGGGAAAGGTGGAAGTATTGGACCACCGTTGGAAAATAAAAGTTTGTAATTTTGCTTACTCAAGCGACGCCAGTACCAAAGCAAATTACCTAAATTTTCATCACTAAAGAAAATAACATCTGGTTTCTTACTTTGTATGTGAGGTATAAGGCTCAAAAAAAATGTTATTTGTTCAATAAAATATCCCTCACCTCTACGAATTAATTTTTCTGTAATATCACCTAAGAATATCGCTAATTTATCATCACGTCTTAGGTTCCACAAAACAATTTCTTTTTCAGAAGAGTCTCCACCACCTTTAAATAAGGTAATGTCAAGGGTAGGTTCTTGGGATAAAGCATTAAAGCATTCTTGAGTAAAAGATTCATATCCTCGCTTTACATGACCAAGACCTGAACATACGATAAAAATTTTGGTGATTTTATGATCTTTATCTAAAGTTACTGTATCGCTGTTTTTTCTAGTTTTTAATATCATATTTATACATTCCTGAAAAACTTTGCCGGATTGCCAACTACTATTGTTTTTTCTGCAACATTTTTGGTAACTACAGAACCAGCATCGACTACCGATCGCTGGCATCTAATCAAACAATCAATCTATACCCAGATTACAATAGTTTGTGGTTCAATTACCTGAAAATTGCTATAATCGCTCCTGCCAAGCTTTAGTAATCTCACTAAAGATGTCAATTAGGGATTTCGTAATTGACCATTGAGGATAGTGTTGCTGCATCTTTCGCAAATCACTGTAGTAGCAGATGTGATCACCTTCGCGGTTTTTGTCTACATATTCATACTCCATCTTTTTACCACTTAGAGAAGCAACGATATCAAATGCTTCTAAAATTGAGCATGTGTTTTCTTTACCACCACCAAGATTGTAAACTTCCCCACAACGAGGATCTTGAATAAATGCTTCGATGAAGCGAGCTACATCATAAGAGTGAATATTGTCCCGTACCTGTTTGCCTTTATAACCGTAAATGTTGTAGGTGCGGTGTTCCAAGTTGCATTTCACTAGATAACTTAGAAATCCATGCAATTCCACTCCGGAGTGATTAGGACCTGTAAGACAACCACCACGCAAGCAACAAGTTTTCAAACCAAAGTATCGACCGTACTCCTGCACCATAATGTCAGCAGCAACTTTGGAAGCTCCAAATAGGGAATGTTTGGATTGGTCAATACGAAATGATTCGGGAATACCATAGTGATAAATTGGGTCAGCATAGTCCCAGCGTTTTTCCAACTCCAACATTGGAATCTCGTTAGGTGCATCTCCATATACTTTATTAGTAGATAAATGTACGAAAGGAGCTTCTGCTGCAAATCGACGAGTAGCTTCTATAAGATTCAATGTCCCGACAGCATTGGTGTCAAAGTCGTCAAAGGGAATTGCTGCTGCCCGATCATGGCTGGGTTGTGCAGCTGCGTGGACGATCGCATCTGGTCTTAGGCTATCAATCAAATCTAGAACACTTTGGCGATCGCGAATATCTACTTCATGATGTACGAAGCTTTTGATTAGAGATTTCAAACGCTCTTGATTCCAGCGAGTGTCTCCCTGTGGTCCAAAAAAAACAGCCCTCTGGTTATTATCAACACCATGAATTGCCCAACCTTGAGCGGCAAAATGTAGGCAAACTTCAGAACCAATTAGTCCTGAGGAGCCGGTTACAAGTAATTTCTTCATTTTTGCAACTCCTTATTTTTTTGATCAGATAGAGTTTGATTAATGAAATTGTAGAGTTTGGATCTCACTCTGCCCATTTCAAAATTGTTCTTGACTACTTCATAGGCATTTTCAGCCAAGGATAACGATTTTTCGGGATTTTGTATAATGCTTAATAAAACAGCCTTAATCTCTGTTAGTTTATTAGTCTCACAAACAAAACCACAGTTCCAATTTTTCACAAAATCATTGCAAATAGCATAATCAGGACCACAGGAGAGAATAGGTTGTCCAGATGCCATATAGTCTGTTAGCTTTGTTTGGACAGATGAACGAACAATATGGGCAGATTCAGGCAGAAAAGAGGATGCAACTAGTAATAAATTAGCTTGCTGTAAATATTCGGTAAGTTTCTCATACTGGATAAAAGAACCGTATCTGACTTGCCAAGAATCCCAGTTTGCTCTATGAAATTCCCAAAAGCCTTCGTTTGTATAAAGAACTAACTCAATATCTACTCCATCTTTTCTCATCTCGTAAATTGCTTCTGCGATTACTGCAATAGCATCATAATGCATTGACCAAATAGCACCAGCGTAAGCAACTCGGAAGGTTCCTGTCAGGTGAGGTGTAAAATTAGGGGTAGGTCTATTAGATAGATTAACGGGGTTGTGAACAATGAGCGATCGCTTAGGATAAATTTTATATCGCTCCGATAAGTCTCTTTCTAATTGGGAACTAATCATCAGCCAACCATCTGCTTGTTGGAGCACAAAACGGCAAAGAGACTGAATGTTTCCACTTAACCAACTAATTTTACATGATGCCATCCAGTCATCCATAAAATAGATGAGGAATGGGATACCTAATTCTTTAATTACTTTATAGCCCGCAATTAAACCTAATGGACCATTTGGACAAATAACTGCTACTTCTGGAGAAAAATCAGCAATCCGATGATGGTTAGCAAGAGGTAGAGACTGGAACAATTGACAGTTTAGACTTTCTAGTGGGGGATTGAATAAAAAACCTAAACGATTATTTATGTAGGGTAAAAAGTAGCTTGGAAAAGCTGCAACGTTGTGAGCTAAAGGAGGATAAGTTGGAAGACTTTTTAAAGCTTTCTCAGGAGCATATAGCATGAAGCTATTAGCAGGATAACTTTCAAGAAGATTAACTAGGGTTCGGTTAATACCTGTGCTTTCTGCATTTAATGTAACGTCACTGATAAAAAGTAACCGAGGTAAATGTTTCTCCATACTCTTAAAGTTTAGTTTTTGATTTATATCACAGCAATTTTCATTTCTTCGATTGTCATTGTCATAGATTTAAATTCCTTCTTACTCTGTCTGACCTAATTCTTGATATTGAGTTTTATGATATTCCCAAAGTTTGCCGCGCTGGTTAAGTAACTCTTGATAACTTCCTTGCTCTACTAAACGTCCTTGTTCTAGTACTACAACTTTATCTGCCTTAGCAATTGTGGAGAGACGATGAGCGATCGCAATCACTGTTCGACCTACAGAAAGCTTTTCTAATGATTCTTGAATCAACCGCTCTGATAAAGAATCTAATGCGCTGGTCGCTTCATCTAAAATCAAAATCTCTGGGTTTCTTAATAAAGCGCGAGCAATAGCGATTCGTTGCCGTTGCCCTCCAGATAACCGTACCCCGCGATCTCCTAACTGTGTTTCAAAACCTTCAGGCATTTGTAGAATAAATTCCAGTGCATTCGCTAATCTGGCAGCTTCTCGAATCTCATCTTCCCCTACTTCTGATGTGCCGTAACTAATATTGTTCCAAATAGAAGTGTTGAAAATAAAAGTATCTTGACTGACTATAGCCATTTTGTGGCGTAATGTATTGATTTCAAATTGCCGCAAATCAATTCCATCAATAAAAACATTTCCCTCGGTTGGATCGTAAAATCGGGCAACTATATCAGCTAGTGTTGTTTTTCCAGCACCAGATCCTCCAACTAGTGCTGTGGTCTTCCCTCGTTCAATGCTAAGAGTAATATTATGTAAAACTAGATTGTTGGCATCGTAGCCGAAATCTACAGATATTAAATCTATTGACCGCTTTAAACCCGGAAATTCCAGATTTCCGTTGTGAAAGTAAATTTTATCGTCAGTTCTCAATAAAGATTTTACGTTATCTACTGAACCTTGAAGCCTACTAATAGTTCCTCTAACACCATTAACATCTTGAACAATTGGTACGATGCGAAACAGTACAAAGAAAAATCCTAACAAAGAAGCAACTTGTAGGGTTCCATTGGCAACAAATACAGTAAATGCAAAAATAATCATCCCTACAAGGAATGTAGTACCGATGCCTTCAGTGATAGGCTTTAACAGCGCTGCAATTAAAGTAATTTTAGTATAAGCGCTTACTACTTTCTCACTAGCTTTGTAGTAACGCTGACGCTCAAATTGTTGAGTACCAAATGCTTGGATAGTGCGAATACCATTAATGAATTCTATTGCTGTTGAGGTAAATTGGCTGTTGGCAATTGACAAACCGAAACTTTCTTCTCGCACTTTTGCATTTAGTGTTGATAATCCAACACCTAACAGCGTAAATAAAAGTACTGAGCAAATGGTAAGTTGCCACGATATAAAAATTATCGATATTAAATATACACTAAGATTTAATGTTCTAGTTAACAAAAATGCCCCAGCACTAAAAGAAAATTTTAGGTTTTCAATTTCTGTTGTAATCGTGTTTATAAGATCGCCAGAACGAGTTGTAGAAAAGTAACTTAACGATACTTTTTCTAATTGTTCAAAAACTTGTTTTCGTAACCCATCGCCTAACTTTAATTGAGCTATTTCAGTGTATAACTGTCCAAAATAGTTGAATAATACACGTAGCCAAGTAGTTAATATAATTAGAATAGATATTCGATATAAACGACTAATTGCAGATGTATTAATTCCTAATATCCAAATATCAAACCATTCTACTCCCGTATGGATTGGTGTAGCATTGACAGTTGTTATGTTTTGCAAAAACGAAAGTAAAAAACCAATACTAATCCCTTCAAAAGTTGCTCCTAAAAAGGAAAATACTAAAGCCAAAATGGCAATTTTTCGGAAGGTTTTAAACTCTCGCAAGAACAAATAGTTGTTCTCCCAAAACTTAGTCTTCTTAAACAATTTGGAAAATTCTTGGTACAGTTTGAGGTGCATTGGTATTTTTAAACTGTTGTTTTAGCGGTCTAGAATATCTTACTACATGCAAATTTTTCGGAGACTGTATTATATTGTTACATATATGTTAAATTTTATTAAGTGTTGATGAAATAACAAAAAAAACTACTAAATTACTTTAAAATCCACCAAAAATAACCTTTTCACAAATAAAATATCCTAGAAATAACTATAGTCTATGTGCGATCGCAGGGATACGGCATGTACATAACTCCTGGAATCAATAAGTAATGTATTATACGAGTACCCCAAATACTCACTTAGAACAACGAACAACTCAAAAGACTTAGCAAGTAGCTAAAATCACAATATTTGACTATCCAGATGCAATTGCTTCGATTCTGTCTCTACTTCCCAAGAACCTGTAATTCCTGGTAATTTATTGAGTTGTTGTTGTTTTTCCAAACTTAACCGCACAGCTTCTTCCAAAGTCCAGCAACGGCGTCCGACTAAACTCATTTCGCCTTGGAGAACATTAAATAACTGCGGTAAATTATCTACATTGTATTTACGCATCCAATGCCCTAAGGGTGTGACCTTTTGCTCATCTTCTGTGAGAGAAAAATTGTAGACGCAAAGCGGATCTGAGTCAGACGCTTTATCTGGTAGCGCTTTTTTGTTTACCGCAGTTGTGCGAAACTTCATCGCCCGAAACAGTTTACCTCGTTTTCCTACGCGCCACTCACGTTCAAAAACTGTTCCTGGGGAGTAAATACGCATCAACAAAATTAATAGCAGCATTCCCGGACTCACTGCTAGCAAAAACACTAAGGCAATAATCCACTCAACTAGCCGTTGCAACGATCTCCAGGGACTACCTTGTTTGAAGGGCTGTTCGGTAGAGGGTATCCGTAAAAATATTGGCTTTGACGCTTGTTCACACGCACTTGCCCAAACTTTTAGCCAATACTCACCCAGCTTTGGGTCTATGCGAACTAAACTTATCGGCGAATGTTCTAAGCACTTTACTAAGGATTGCTCTTTATCCAGTGAAGGCAGATATGGCTGCAAAATTTGTCCAGGAGGCTTCACCAACAATTGACCCCTTCGCCACTGGAGTGTGCAGTATGAACTACGATCCTGGTCTTGCTGGGTCAGATTATAGTAATTCTTTAAAGATGGAATTATGGAGATTGTCATATATTTTTAGGCTTATACAGTGGTAGATTCCCGACCTGACATCATAGGCTCTCAAAGCCAAAGACCCTTGCCAAATCTTACTTTACGCTCCAAAAAGGTGAAGTTATTTAGATGGAAAACATGAAACTATAACTTGCCTTCTAGGCAAATGCACATCTTTAAAAACTATTTATAAAAGATGTACAAAAAAGTAACGATGCTCGTTTTTAGATAAATCTAAAAAAATAACTCCACTCTTTTGTTTTAGCTTTTCGGGGGATTCAATATCTAGAATATAAGATACTGTAAAAATCACCATTGTTTAAATAGATTCTTTATTTACTCTTTAAATAGCCCGCCTATTTATCAGAGAATTATTAAGCTAATATGAATTCATTATGGTATAACTACCTAACAAGCCTTTTATTCATATCTGTAAAGAATTTTAACATGATTATATTTTGGCTATCAAAATCACCTCAATTCTTAAAACCAATACAATTTATGACACTCAATCAAACATAAAATACACACAAACTTTATATATTAGTCTTATTTAAAAATTTTTACAAAGTTACCAAGAACATTAGAAATTATAATTCTTAAGATAAGACACACTTAATTAAGTTTACTCCTGTTTTACTCTTATCTCCCTACTGCGGTTTACTTTCCAATGGGATTGCAAGCAAGTAATTCATACCACCCACATGCACTTTTTTTCTAACCAAACAATACAATAGTAAGTCGCAACAAACGGGGGAGGTTCCCAACCCCCTACCCATGAAAATGGTTTTTTGGCTGAAAGATTGTTTGTAAAATTATTAACATTCAATCTAAGCATTAAAAACACATAGTATTATGTATCTTAAAGGTATCATTACTTTCGATCCGTAAACTACTAACTTTTGGTAGAGTTTTTTCTACCGCAAGCGCGATCGCCCATAATCATTATCTCAGTCATTAGTGAGATTTTATACTTTAAATTGATAGTTACCCTCCCTAAAGGCTTACTCTTTGAAGGACGAGTTTTGTTAAATTTATGAAACGAAGTAGCGAATTGATTAAGCTACAACACTTAATAAGAGTATAAAAATACCATGTTATACTGACTTCTTTGCATCTCATGTGGTTCTAGACGTGCAACGAAAGCAATTATTAAAAATGCCAGCAATCAAAAGTTGCACAATCGCCACTGACAATTGAGAATGGTATTTATTGCCAATGTCAAGGCAGTATTAGCAGATCGTTCATTACGTATTACTCAGTGACAAATGAAACAAGTAAATTTTGTAATAATTTTTATCTTTTGTTTAGCTTTGGCTTTGTTCACTATACAGAACACCGAAGCTGCAACAATTTATATTGTTCCTGGAGTACAGGTACAAGCACCTATTGCAGTTGAGTTGCTATTAGCGACTGGCTTCGGTGCAGTTTTTGCTTGGTTGTTTAGTATGTGGACACAATTGCAGCGACAACTATTGTCTAGCACACAACGCAAACAAAATGTCCGAATTCAAGAACTAGAGTCGAAAATTGAACAGTACCAAGCCGAAGTTCAATCGTTGCAACTTGCGCTACCCCCAGCAGGTGATTCCTTAACAAAAGAAACAGAGACGAATGTGCCGAACACACGCTCTAGTAACGTCCAATAAGTCTACAGTTCAATTTATCCACTAAAACACCGACTTACTTAGGACTTGTTGATGGATCTACGCGAGCTATTGCAAACAATTGCACACCTGATTCACCAAGCCGAACAGGGGGAAATTGACCCTTGGGATGTGCAGGTAATTGAGGTCATTGACCGCTACTTAGAATTAATGGCACCGGAGACAACACGTTTTAGCTATGAAGCTGATTTATCGCAATCCGGGCAGGCTTTTTTGTCGGCATCGATGCTGGTGTTGTTCAAGGCAAATACCTTGATGCAAATGCAAGCAGCAGCAGATGAAGAAGATGTTGTATTAGATGATGTACTGCCAGACAACGAATCGGGGTTAGTATATTCTCTTCATCGGTTGCCATTAGAACGGACATTGCGCCGTCGTCCGGCAGCGATGCCACCGCCAAAACGCCGCGTGACTCTGCAAGAGTTGATCAAACAATTGCAGATCATGGAGAATCAACTCAAACTTGTACAAAAAGTCAGCAAACCTATCCGTCCCCGACGTCAGCCCAGCATCCAAAGTATGCGGGCTGCACTAGAGTTAGCTCACCAGGAAAATCTGACGGAAGTGGCTGGAGAACTGGAGGAAGTATTGCATCTGCGAGGCGCAGAATTGTGCTTGGAAGAAAATTGGTTGAATTTGGAACAGCTAGTAGAATTGTGGACTCAGACAAAGAAACCATATCACACCAGTTCGGCACATAAATCAAAACACAGTCATCTAGTCAGCGTTTTCTGGGCATTACTATTGCTGTCGGCTCAATCTAAGGTAGAGCTATGTCAAGAGGAATTCTACCAGGAAATTAAAATTCGCTTACTCTCAAATTCTTCCAATACCTGATCGAATGTATCTGAGTTGAAAGAGGGGTAAGGGGGTGCATGAGAAGAAGAGATTTTTATTTGTACAGGTGTACGCA
>JBPCQW010000034.1:0-36378 GCA_050997715.1 Hassallia sp. | reverse complement strand
GAAGCGATCGCTTTTCCTTGTTCTGGTTGAGTGATTCCGCAAATTTTAATCCGCATAAAATATGAAAATATTTGTAACAAAATTACATTAAGTTTAACTTATACAAACAATTCCTACTTTTCCTCTTTTTTTGTCTTTCTAACTTTATAATCTTTCTGGTTTAGATTAATTTTCCTCAACGGAGATACAAACTTGATTTCATCAATCTTACTTGCAGCGGCTACAACTGTTCCTGCTACACCTGAGTGGAATCCCACCGTAGCGATCATTATCAGCGTTAGCTGTTTAGTGGCACTTTTGCTCACTTTCAAAATTGAAAAGCCTTTAGTTGGTCCCAAACTGCCTATACTGCCTATCAGCCTTGGTGCATTCATCGGCGCCATGTGTTTCGGTCATATTGTCGGTATTGGTATTGTTTTAGGATTGACCAACATCGGTAGTTTGTAAGTTTTATCATAGAGACGTTATTTATAACGTCTCTATACATGCATAATTCATCAAAAAGGGGAAGTGGGGATAACTGTTTTGTTGTCACCCTTTCTAGAGGAGGAAATGTAAACCTCTCCTTTGAAGGAAGACTTGGCGCTTCATCAGACGCAGCATGAATGTAGCTGTAAAAAAACGAAATATCGCTTTTCTATAGCCCTAAATTAACTTGTTCATGCAGGAGAAGCAACTATGATGTGGTCAATCTTATTCGCTGTTCAATCAACTGTCGCAAAGACTAGCACCGAATGGAATTGGAGTGGAACACCATATATCATTGGCGCTTGTGTGTTATCTCTTTTAATTATTCCCCGGATAGTTCGCTTTCCGCAGGTTGGTCAGAAGATGCCTTTACCTTTCCCCGCTGTGTTTAATAATCCTAGCGTCGGTACATTTCTGGCATCGATGAGTGTTGGTCACTTGATTGGCATTCCTGCGGTTTTGGGGTTGACTAATCTCGGCATTTTATAAATTAAATTTTTTTGCTTAACACATAGCAACTAATGCCCTCAAAAGGTGGCAGGTCTTTTAACCTTCTAGGCTAATCACAGAAGGCGATCGCCTGTTACCTTTTTGCGTTTTGACTTGAAAATTAAGTATTGGGGATTGGGCATCGCAAAGACAGATTTTCATCTTTCTTAACCCAGTTATTGTCTATTGTAGAAATTGAAGCGTATGCTCTTTTTGGCGTTGTTAAAGCGACAAAAATTTATATTTTGTAGAAAAAATAACTTAAAACACTGTTGGAAATATTTAAATCTTAAGGTGATGTAATGCAAAAAACTTGGAAAGTCGGGTCTTTGTTTGGAATTCCGCTATTTTTAGACCCTTTGTGGTTTTTGATTGTCGGGCTGGCAACTCTCAATTTTGGGGTAGCTTACCTAGAATGGGGACCCGTGCTAGCTTGGAGTTCTGGAGCGGTGATGGCACTGTTGCTATTTGGTTCTGTTTTGTTACACGAACTTGGTCATAGCTTGGTTGCTCAATCGCAAGGTATTAAAGTTAACTCAATTACCCTGTTTCTCTTTGGTGGCATTGCTGCGATTGAGGAAGAATCGAAAACTCCTGGAAAAGCATTTCAGGTAGCGATCGCAGGTCCTGTGGTTAGTGTGACGCTGTTTTTTCTACTGCAATTAGTAGTTTATGTGTTGCCTAACACCAGCCCAGCAAGTGTGATGATGGGAGATTTGGCGCGAATTAACTTGGTTTTGGCGCTGTTTAACTTAATTCCTGGCTTACCCCTAGATGGAGGACAGGTATTAAAAGCAGCACTGTGGAAAGCAACAGGAAACCGCTATAAAGCTGTACACTGGGCAGCAAAAGCGGGGCAAATTTTGGGTTATAGCGCGATCGCTTTAGGATTTGCTGTAGATTTCTTTACCAGGGAATTGGCAACTGGGTTGTGGATTGCTTTGTTGGGTTGGTTTGGCGTTCGCAATGCCAAAAACTATGATAGTGTGACGACATTGCAAGAAAGCTTGCTTGCACTAGTTGCGAGTGAAGCCATGACTAGCGAGTTTCGCGTAGTCGATGCGAATCAAACTTTACGTTCTTTTGCCGAGTTATACTTATTAGAAAGTACTGCACCACAGATTTATTTTGCAGCGGCTGATGGACGTTATCAAGGTATAGTTTCAATTGACGATTTGCGCTCTTGCGAAAGAAGCGAATGGGAAACTAAACGAGTGCAAAGTATTGTGCATCCCTTGACAGAAATACCAACTGTTGCTGAGTCTACAACTTTAGCGCAAGTAATCAACAAGCTGGAAAATGAACAGCTATCTTATATTACGGTGCTTTCTCCCGCCGATGCTGTTGCTGGTGTAATTGACCGGGGTGACATTCTGCGGGGTGTAGCACAAAAGTTGAATTTGCGGTTTAGCGATGCTGATATTAAGCGGGTGAAAGAAGAAGGAAGTTTTCCACCGGGGTTGCAGTTGGGTGCGATCGCTAAATCAACCACAAACTAAATCAATTTTGGAATGATTGAAAGGGATTAATAGCTGTAGGGTGCGTACTCTCATACAGCAGATTTCAAGTTGGTGAAGTACACAAGCCAAGTATAAAGCCTGTTTTACTCCTGACTCCTGACTCCTGACTCCTGACTCCTGACTTCTGCTATACAACGTACCCCATAACATAATTTTATAAAAGGAATTATGGCAACCATAACTGACAAAAGGATGGGCAAAGTTACGACCACAATTATCATCACCAACCGCATCGATCAAATTCTTGCAGAAAGGGGATTTCTTAAAACCGATCAAATCCGTTCAATCACCTTAGAAAATGTTTTAGTTGATACTGGTGCAACTCGACTTTGCTTACCCACAAACATAATTAGTGAATTAGGGCTGGTTCTTCAAGGAGAAGTAGACGTAAAAATTGCGGTGGGAGTACAAAAAGTTCGTATCTTTAGAGAATTGAGCCTTTCTGTTGAGGGTCGAGAAGGCACTTTTAATTGTATCGAATTACCAGCAGGTACAGACCCTTTGTTAGGATTAATTCCCCTTGAAGATTTAGGTTTAGAACCTGATTTGAAAAATCAGCGATTGAGGCTTTTACCAATGGAAGGTAAAGAAACTTATCTTACTGTGTTGTAAGTTGCGCTATACAACGCCTGCGTTAAGAATCACGCGCTTCGCACCCTGACTTTAAAATGGTCTTTTGGTGTACACAGTTAATGAGGGCTACCTATTATCTATCTATTGAAGAAGCGATCGCCCTCGCTACATCTTCGCGAGTCGCACCTATAGCCAATATTGTCCGAACCACTAAGTCAAGAGAAACCGACGCATCACCCGCTTCAATCTTTGCAACCCGCGACTGACTGGAGTTGATTTTCTTAGCCAAATTTTCCTGAGAAAGCTTATTTTTAAGGCGAAGTTCCTTCAAATATCTACTCAAAGATAGCTTCATTTCTACAAAAGCTACTTCTTCAGGCGAAAGTTCCAGAAAGTCGGCTGCATCTCCGACACAGAAACCCGCTGCTTCTAGTTGTCTACGCTTCTTTGTATCCATAGTCAAGCCTCAATCAAAGAATAAATTAAGAGAGAATATATTAGCAAGCTAATTCCCAAAGATGGAAGTGCAAACCAACCGACTGACTCAACAAATTCAATTCATCATCGAAATTGACAAGCTAAAGTTAATTCTGCGTCAAACGCTGTTAACTGATGCTTCACGACGCGAAAATAGTGCAGAACACTCTTGGCATTTAGCGCTGATGGCAATAGTATTAGCAGAATATGCTCCATCAGGAGTTGATCAACTACGCGCTATCAAAATGCTGCTGATTCACGACTTAGTAGAAATTGATGCGGGTGACACTTTCTGCTACGATGTGCAAGCCAATCAAAACAAAGCAGCAAACGAAGCTCAAGCAGCATTGCGCTTATTTGGACTTTTGCCAGCAGATCAAGCACAAGAAATGCGATCGCTTTGGGAAGAGTTTGAAGCACGAAAAACACCTACAGCTAAGTTTGCCGCAGCTTTAGACCGCATACAACCTTTGCTGCATAACCAACAAACTCAAGGTGGTACTTGGCGCATTCATGGCATTACACGCGATAAAGTAATGAAACGAATGGCTCCTGTAGAAACAGGGGCACCAGAACTTTGGTTCTTTATTCAGCAACTAATTGACGATTGTGTTGCGGCTGGTTATCTCCAAGAGACTCCTGCAAAGTAAAGTTTTGGTTTTGGGTAAAAGCGTAGCGTTTTTAAATGTAGGGGGATGCATTAACATAACAAGCCGATGCGTTAACATAACAGGTCGATGCATTAACATAACAGGTCGATGCGTTAACATAACAGGTCGATGCATTAACATAACAGGGTATTGCCAAATTTAAGAAAGCGATCGTATTAATGAAATGCTCAACCTTGTCTGAATGTTGAGTAAAATTTGCGTCTCGCAATACAGTAGTATATATGTATCGACGGTTCTTGTGGAAAACTGCCACCAGAGGTAACGGGGAAAGTTCGGTGCAAATCCGGCACTGTCCCGCAACTGTAAGCAAGAATTTTCTTGTAAGTCAGAATGCCCGCCGAAAAATAGATAAGTTCCCACCCATCTACGAGGTATAGATGAAAACTCAACATGCATTGTTTGTTTGTACGACTTGCTCAAGCGTCTGGAAAGATGGCAAGCGAGTTGGTGAAAGTGGTGGTGATAAATTATTAAAGCAATTGCAACAACTGCACCAAGACTGGGAATTGCATCAAGAATTTCCCATTCAGCCTGTAGAATGCATGAGTGCTTGCAATCGCGCTTGTGCGATCTCTTTTGCAGCCAATGGTAAATACACTTATTTATTTGGTGATGTCTCGCCTGATTCGTCAACTTTAGAAATTGCGAATGTTTTGGAGTGCGCCACTAAGTATTACAATCATTCTGAGGGCTTGTTGCCTTGGGCAGAAAGACCCGATCCACTGAAAAAAGGAGTTTTGGCAAGAATTCCTTCCCCAAAGGCTGATGCAGGCGAATTAAACTAAAGCATACTAAAAGACTTTGTTATGAATTAAATCTTTCCCAAATAAGTTGGCTCTAAGAGCGTTTCTTTGACTGTCTCACCTATTTTTTCCAACCTATAAGCTTTTGCATGAAGACGAGAACTGACGATTTTCTCTAGTTTGTCTCCGATAAAGTGCAAACCAACTCCATCATCAGCTGCGTATCCTTCGCTAATTAACCCTTGTGATAAAAGTTGATGGTAGGAAGGTCTTCGTTCTTGTTCTCCATCATAATGGGGACAGTTACTACCTTTGAGAAAGCCAAGGCACTGCAAGACAGTCATTTGTTTGGGGATAGAGTCTGTCACTGCTTGTTCAAACCAACAAATAGAACCTGCACTTAAACCACAGAGAATAATTCCACTTTCCCAAGCTTCTCTCAAGATATGGTCAAGTCCCCACTCTTTCCATAAAGCAATTAGATTTTTAGTGTTTCCCCCTCCTACATAAATTATGTCTTGCTCAAGCACGAAAGACCTAAGGTCATTTGTATGCGGGTTAAACAAAGACAAATGAGATGGTTTACTCTTTTGTTGGACAAAAGCTGAGTAAAATCGAACTATATATTTATCAGAATCACCGCTAGCTGTAGGAACAAAGCAAATCTTTGGTATTTCTTTCTTAGACAATCCTAAGATGTATCTATCTAGTAAAGGGTTTTCGGGTTCCATTGAAAAGCCTCCACCACCCATTGCAACGATTTGTTTGCATATATTTGTAGTCATTTAGAAAGCCTGTTGTGTGATATGTTAATCAAATAAAATAGCGTTGCTGAATTAAAGTATTAATAAGCCTCACGCCAAGTCAAGCCAGCGCCGTGCGGGGGTTCCCCCCCGTTGAGGCGACTGGCGTGCAAAGACGCAAAGAATAAGTCTCGTTTTTTAAGTATAAAATAATTTCATATTTAAATTTAGCAACGTTAATAAAATCATCTATTTAGCTAAAATCTGTTGCCACTCATCCTCTGATAAGGGTTGCAAAACTAATTGAATATTAAAACAATCAATAGCTGCTGCAACCAAAGCGGCAATAATTGTTTCCACATTCAGGTTTTGGGGAAGTTGCACAGAAGTAAAAGATTCTGCACCAAATACAGTTGCAAACAATTCTGCATTCGGCTGCAAGCGCATTGAACCATGTTGGAGAATTGCGCTACCGCGTCGCAGTTGAGCGCTACCGATGAGTTTGCAATTATCAACTGTAACTAAATCTGCACTGGTTGCAGTGCCAAAACAGTTGGGATTGTGAATGTATCCGCGTCCTGCTGTACCGTAGTGCAATTCTACGTTAAGCGATCGCCATCCTTGAATTAAAAACTCACAAATTTTTTCATACATCTGAATACGACTTCCATTGAGTGAAGAAGTGACTACACCATAAGTTAAATCACCTTGATGCAGCACAGCACGTCCACCTGTAGGACGCCGCACCAATTCTAGTTTCTCACCTTGCCAAACAATATCCTGCCAATATGCGGGATATTGACGTTGATGATAGCCTAAAGAAATCGCGAATGGCGACCAAGTGTAAAACCGCAGACTTGACGGATGTCCTAAAAGATGCTGTTGTAGCAACCAGCAGTCAATAGCCATCTGCACATGTCCCGGTGCTTCTAATAGCGGAATTAGTCGCCAAATTTTAGAGTTCAAGACTTCAAGAGTTAGGAGTTAGGAATTAGAAGTAGAGACGTGAGAAACATCGCGTCTGTTAGGAGTTATGTCATGTCCGGCTAATTAGTTATGATTACCACATCTGTGCAAAAACCGGGAAACTCTCTTTCCCCCTGCTCCCTGCGGTCTTAATGATAAGTCTTTAACCGGACATGATATTACTCCCGCAGATCGCGATCTCTATGAACTTTTTCTAAACAAACCTTTAATTTTTCAGCTACCACCTCTACATAAGGTTCGTAGAGCAGTGAATTGTGAGATCCGGGAACATAATGAATATCTAATCCTCCAACAATTAAATCTCCCCAGCCAAATTGAGGATCGTATTCTACACCTACAGCTTCGTCCCGACTTTTATCATCAGTCCGTAAAAGAGTCAGTTTACCTGGGTAAACTTGAAAGCTATATTTGCTCAAAGCTAAGGCATTGGCATCTATAATTTCCAAGTGCTTGTCATTTTCTGGTAAACGATGCACAACATTCAGCAAATGACGCGCAGCAGTCAAGTAACGCTTGTATTTATGTTTAAGCATATACTTACCCCACTGGCTCCAACCCTCAGCATTTTGCTTAAGGTAGGCAGGTCCTAATTGTAAAACATTATCTAAATGCAAAGCAATTCGCTTGGCAAATGGCAATCGCTGGCTATAACCCGGACGGCAAGTATCAATCATCACGAGAATATCTACTTCCTGACCTAGACGATAAAGTTGTTGAGCCATTTCAAAAACAAGTATGCCCCCAAACGAATACCCTACTAGATAATAAGGACCATTGGGCTGAATTGTTTGAATTTCTTTAATGTAAAGCGATGCCATGTCTTCAACTTTTGTTAAAGGAGGCTTTCCATTTAGCCCTTGTGGTTGTAGCCCATAAACAGGTTGCTCTGACCCCAAATGCTGTGCTAAATCGCGGTAACAGAGAATCTCTCCACCAAGGGGATGGATACAAAACAAAAGTGGTTTAGAACCGTTGGGTTGAATTTTTACTAACGATGACCAAGGATCTGTGGGTTTGTTCTGTGTGGTAGCTACTGATTCTGATGTCGTTTGATAATCAACGCTTAGTGCTTGGATCGTCTCAGCCAGAGCTTCTACAGTCCCTGATTGAAGAAGAGTTGCTAGGGGAAGTTTTTTGGCAAATTTATTTTCTATTTGCGCGAATAAACTAATTGCTGCTAAAGAATGCCCTCCTAAATCAAAGAAATTGTCCTTGACGCTAATCGCTTGAATGCCTAAAACTTCTTCCCAAATCTGCGTCAATTTGCGCTCTAAATCATTGCGGGGAGCAACAAAGGTTACTTGAATATCTTGTTTGCTAGCATCAGGTAGGGGAAGGGCAAGACGGTCTAGTTTATTGTTAGCTGTTAATGGTAAAGCATCCAAGAAGACAAAAGCACTCGGCACTATATAGTCGGGTAGTTTCGCAAGCAAATAGTGCCGTAATTCGCTATTAGTAAGTGTTGAATCTTGGTTAAGAACAATATAGCCTACCAAGCGTTTATCTCCCGGTATGTCCTCACGAGCGATAACTGCGGCTTCTTTAATCGCGTCGATGGAAAGAAGTGCCATTTCGATTTCAGTGAGTTCGATTCTAAAGCCTCTGATTTTCACCTGAAAGTCTTTTCGTCCCATGTGAATCAGACAGCCATCTGGTTTAAAGCGTCCTAAGTCTCCTGTGTAATAGATGCGATTGCTTCCTCCTTTTGGATCGAGTTGAAATACAGCTTTTGTCAGTTCGGGTTTTTGCCAATAGCCTAAAGCTAAATATTCACTTTTGATCGCAATTTCACCTACTTCACCGCAACGCACTTCTTCACCTGCTTCATTAAGCAGTAGAATCTCCATATCTTCAATCGGGTAGCCAATCGGTACAGTGCTGCCCTCGATTTGAGTATCTTTATTAACAATAAATTGGCGAACAGTTCCGGTTTCAGTTGAACCCAGACTGACAAATGCAACACAGTTTGCAGAAAAATGCTTTTTATAAAGATCAATATCTCTCCGCAAGACAGACTCACCACCTAATATAAGTACGCGAAGTTTGGGAAACTGCTCTTGTGCTGTTAAGATACCAACAAACTGGCGGTAGAGAGTCGCTACTGAATGATAAATAGTGATTTCTTCTTCAAGCAGCCAGTTTACTAAACTGGTCAATCCCTCTTCTTTGACATTCAAAGGATAGATAGATGCACCATTTAACAAAGCGTTACAGATGCCTCTCATTGCCCCCATAACACCACAGGAGTGAAGAAGAGTCAAGCGATCGCTTGGGCTGATACACAAAGCGTTGGTATTATTCATGCAGTTATGCAACGCGTTGCGATGATTCTGCAAAACTCCCTTTGGCTTACCAGTTGAGCCGCTTGTATAAATAATATAAGCAGGAGTATCAGGAGATATTGATAACTCTAGATTATCAGCCAAAAGGCTGCAATCAATATCGTCAATGTTTAATACTTGGCATCGATTTTGAGTTAATTCACAGGCTACAGCTAAATTCTTATTGTTAGTCACAACCAAGACGGCTTGTGAATCTTCTAAAATGTGGGTGAGTCTAACAAGAGGTATTGAAGGATCAAGGGGTACATAAATTTTTCCGGTCTTCAATATTCCAAAGATGCCAGTAATAAAACTTGCACCTTGTTCTATTAACAGTGCGATTACTTCTTTACCTTCTCCTCGCTGCGCTGTAATAGCTCGTGCTAAACGATTGGCATTTTGGTTTAGCTGGTCATAAGTGAGTATTGAAATCTTGCTTTTTACAGCAATTGAATTCGGATATTTATTTACTTGTTTTTCAAAACGATTTGTGATTGATTGCTCAATATCTGTTTGGGAAAATTTTATAAAGCTTTCTGCGGGGCTAATGTAAGGGGTGCAAACAGGTTGAGGTTCTACATCCATCTCAGAAATTAGTCTCGAATAATTGCTCATTGATATCCTACAATTAGAAATTAAAGGGTACGTAATTGTTAGTTAATAGAAAATTACTTGGAAAATAAGTCTTTGAGGTTTTTCATTTTCTCGTACTTATTACTCATGAAAAATCAAACTAGATATGAGTAAAATTCGCTTCTAAAGTAGTTATAGAAGCTGTAAATCTGGCTTTATTTACAGGATGCCCAAAAATACATGAAATATAGCAATTTTTTATTTTTTTGGGCAAAAAATTTCGACAAACTCAAAAAAATAGTTTGCCAATCTGATTTTTCAAAAAATAGATGCACTACTACCTAGGCGAAAAATTAAAAATTATAGTGTAAACCTTTATCTAAACTATGAAAGAAAAAGGTTGTAACACTATCACTGGTAGATTTACAGTCTATCAAATATAACCTGACAATATTTTTTTGGCAATTCAAAAATCTTCTTTGTCTTATTGATGATAATCATTACACATTAAAACTAATTCCGCAAATTTGCTAGTAGAGCATGTATGTTTTCATCAAAACTTTATCTCTTTATTTGAAGATAAATATTTGATAAATGCAAAAATTGTATTTCTAGTTTATTAGCAGCAATATCAACATTTTATTTTTGAAATTGCCGTCAAAAATTATTAGGGATATATTTTAATAAATCTTTTGCTAAGTCTTCGCAAATAAGCACAAAAAACAAGCTTTAACTGTTTTTGCTAAGTCTTCGCAAATAAGCACAAAAAACAAGCTTTAACTGTCTGAGTTACTCTCAAAACAGTTAACCAGTCAAAGATTCTGCGGGTATATGTGTAAAATTTTAAACTGCATTATACATTAATCTGAGTAAAGCGGCAAGTAAAAAGACATTTTTTTCATCAAGAGTATGAGTTGTATGCTAATCAATGTCTAAGGACAAGCCGCTAGTGGGTGGTTTTTTGTAAAACTCGAACATGATTATAACGATTATCAAGCTAGCTTTAGGGGCACAGCTTTTAGGAATGGGGAAATTTCCGCACTTGATACTCACCAGACTCCACAATAGGATAATATTTTCCCAACGCTCGCTCAAACTTCAAAGCGATCGCCTTTAAATCTGATAAAGGTATAGCGTCCCAATGTTCGCGAGTTTCCCAACGAATTATCAGCACAACTTCTGTCTTATCGTTGGGGTTGATCCAAACCTCTTTACCCATAAATCCTGGATACTTAGCCAGCGCTGGTGTCCAAATTTCTGCATCCTTCTGGATATATTTTTCTCGTAGTTCGGGCGGTATTTTCACCTTGAGTAGTTCGATAACCACACCTTTTATTCCTTGTATGAGTTTACAAATTTGCCAAAATAGAGCTGTAGGCTAAAATAGCGCTTGTTTTCAGCATAGCTTTAATTACTTACACACAAAACCAACAATCGGCGACTTTAAAAAAAGTAATAGGAAAAAATATGGACAATAACAATTGGGTGCAACAATTATTAATGGTTGGTATTGGTACAACCTCTTTGGTGGCAGACAAACTCAAGCAAGTAGGCGATGATTTGGTCAAAGATGGCAAGCTCAATCCTGAACAAGCCAAAGCGGTAATCGATGATATTGCACAGCAGTTAAAGTCCGAACAGGGCAACTTTGAAGGCAACATGCAACGGCAAATGCGAAATATGATGCAGGATTTGGGTGTTGCTCGCCAGTCAGAAGTGGACGAACTACGCGGTAGAATTGATCGTCTAGAGCGTCAAATTCGCGATTTAGAAAATAAGCTCTGGCGTTAGGATGCGCTTTCTGATTTAAACTAAGTTTTGTCCTACTGGTAAACAAAAATTTTAGACCACGTATGTAGGGAGGACTGATTAATGAAAGCAATTTTACTTAGCGTGGGTTTCATGCTGGTCTGTGTAGTGGTTTTAGTATTGACTCAAGTTGGCGGAAAACAGGATACATCTGTTGCTGCACCTTTGACTCAAACTACATCAGCACCCACTACTGTAACTGAAAACAATACTCTAATAGCGAGCAAAACTATGACTGACGAAAAGATCGTCACTACCCCATCTGGATTGAAGTACGTCGAATTAGTAGAGGGAACGGGTGCTACTCCTAAAACCGGACAAAAGGTGACGGTACACTACACCGGCACTTTAGAAGATGGTACAAAATTTGATAGTTCACGCGATCGCAACACTCCTTTCGACTTTAAACTCGGCGTCGGACAAGTCATCAAAGGCTGGGATGAAGGACTTAGCACTATGAAAGTAGGCGGTCGTCGCAAATTAATCATCCCCCCAGAGTTAGGTTATGGTGCCCGTGGTGCCGGTGGCGTCATTCCACCCAACGCTACCTTGCATTTTGATGTGGAATTGCTGAAGGCTGGGTAATTGGTAATGGTTAATGGGTAATTGGTAATGGGTAATGGGTTTTTTCCAATTCGCTATTACCAATTACCTATTACCAAACTTAATAATTACCTTGTTTAGCTAAATTTTTAAACTTAGTATATTGCGGGTCAAACAAAAGTTTCACAGTTCCTGTGGGACCATTGCGGTGTTTAGCGATTATCACTTCTGCCACACCGCGATCGGGTGTATCCGGTGTATAATATTCATCTCGATAAAGCATAATAACTAAATCGGCATCCTGCTCTATACTTCCGCTTTCGCGTAAATCAGACAACATCGGACGCTTATTAGTACGCGCTTCCACACCTCTACTTAGCTGAGATAAAGCAATAACAGGCACACTTAATTCACGTGCTAAACCTTTGAGATTGCGGGTAATTCGAGATAATTCTTGTACGCGATTATCGCCGGCACCTTCCATCAATTGCAAGTAATCTATGACAATTAATCCTAATTCTGTTTTTTGTTCTGCTTGCAAACGTCGCGCTTGACTCCGCATTTGTGTAACTGTAATATTTGGGGTATCGTCAATATAAATTGGCATTTCTGACAGCATACCAATAGCACGGCTTAAAGGTTCCCACTGAGTTTGGCTAATGCGTCCACTCCGCAAATAACCACTTTCAATTCCCGCTTCGCTAGCTAATAATCGCTGCACCAATTGCTCTTTTGACATTTCTAAACTGAAAAAAGCAACGGGTAATTTATAAGAAGTAGCAACATTATGAGCTAGATTGAGACAGAACGCGGTTTTTCCCATTGACGGTCTGCCAGCGACAATAATCAAATCAGAACGCTGAAAGCCTGTAGTCATCGCATCTAAATCGTAAAATCCGCAAGGAATACCCGGTAAAGCTATACCTTGATGACGACTTTCTATATCTTGAAAAGTATTAACTAAAGTGTCAGCAATGTGAACTAAACCTGATTGCGGACGTTCTTGAGTTACGTTGAAAACTTTCTGTTCTGCTTGATCTAAAACTATTGGTAATTCTTTTTCTGTCTCGAAACCGAGATGGACAATTTCATTACCAGCTTTAATTAAATTACGTCGCAGATATTTTTCCGTTACTAGCGATGCTAAAGCATCGATGTTAACAGCGGAAACGGTGCGATCTACAAGAGAGGCTAATTTATTTCTGCCACCAATGCGGGCAAGCATATCATGGTCAGCTAGCCAATTGATTACCGCTAGCAAATCCGTAGGTTTACGTTGAGCGTGGAGACCCAGCGCGGCTTGATAAATGTCTTTATGAGCGCTAATATAAAAAGCTTCTGGAATAAGACTTTCGCTAACTCGTCCAATCGCTTCTGGATCTAATAAAATTCCCCCCAAAATCGCTTCTTCCGCTTCGATGTTTTGAGGTGGTAAGCGATCGCTTCCATCGCCTTGAAAACTTAGTTCTTCAGCCATAAATAATTTTATATTATATAAATTGGGAATTTTATATCTCAAAATCCCTTTTAATAAGGTGTAGCAACTGCTACCGACAATTTTGTTTCATTCCTAACATCTAAAATTTGGCGTTGCTGATTTGAAGTATGAATTTTAAATATTTACAGATGATTGTAATATTAATACCCTTATTTTTAGAGACGTTCCAGTGGAACGTCTCTACCAAAAATTAGGAATTTCAGCCTTTATAGGACTGCAACAGCTAAAATTTCTAACCACGAATTAACAGAGTGTGTATCTGTGGTTTCACAAAAAGCTGTTAGTTAGATACGACTTCAATATCGATTTGCGCGGTTACTTCCGAATGCAGCTTAATTTCAGCTTTATAAGTACCTGTTTGGCTAATATCAGGTATAGTAATACCGCGCCGATCTACTTCTAGTCCAGCACTTTCTTTAATTGCATCTGCAACTTCTTGAGTAGTGACAGTACCAAAAATCGATTCACCTTCACCAACCTGCTTGGCAATTCTCAAGCTACTAACTTTTTCCAAAGCTGCTTTTTGCTCAAGTGCTTGTTGCTTGAGTTCTAATTGCCGCTGACGTTCCACCTCCCGACGGCGTTCAACTTGCTTAAGAATACCAGGAGTAGCATTAATTGCCAACTTCTGTGGAATCAGATAATTACGAGCATAGCCGGGAGCAACTTCTACTAAATCGCCAGATTTTCCTAGCTTGTTGACATCTTGGTTTAAAACTAACTGTATGCGTTTCGCCATCGTTTTTCGTTTCTCTCTTTCCGGTAAAATCTCTCTGTTCTTAGCTTTGGGCAGGGTAACTCACATGATTTGTAGCTGTGTTCCCACAAGCTAATCGGAGCATATAGCTTTAAGCTTAAAGATCCTAGCTTCATCTAGGGTGCGATCGCAACCATTAGCCACAATAAAGTTCTACCCTATAAAGCAAAGTCAATAGTCCACAGTCCAAAGTTTTCGACTCTTGACTCCTAACTCCTACTCCGCTCCTCCCGTACAGACGTGAGGAACCGGAGCGTCTCTACAATTGCGAACTCCTACTCCTAACTCCTGACTCCCGACTCCTACTCCTAACTCCTGACTCCTAACTAAAATTTATCTTTCATCCCCCGCAAACGCGCAAAGGTTTGTACTGGATCGCTACTCTTAACAGATAATTGTAACGTCGGCTGCTCCCAACGTAAAAAGGGATTTGTCCGCTTCTCCACCCCCAGTAGCGAAGGAACAGTAGCTTCTCCCCGACTGCGGTAAGCCTTCACTTCATCATATCTACTTTGTAAATCCGCGTTCTCTGTATCTACAGTCAGGGCAAATTGAAGATTTTTTAAAGTGTATTCGTGGGCGCACCAAACACGCGTATCATCCGGTAGAGAGCGTAGTTTACTCAGGGAATCCACCATCTGCGTAGGAGTTCCTTCAAACAAGCGACCGCAACCCCCAGCAAATAGCGTATCACCGCAGAATAACTCCCCCGTTTCACCTAGTTGCGCTGCGGGAAAATAGTAAGCGATGTGAGCGCGGGTATGTCCGGGAACAAAGACAACTTCACCGATTCTATCCGCAAACTGAACAATAGAACTTTCTACAAGAAATACCTGCTGTCCTGGTATTCTCCCCCGATCCTCGGCACCAGCATAAACCGTCACTTCCGGGAATTTTTGCATTAAGTGTTTATTGCCACCAACATGATCCTGATGATGGTGCGTATTAAAAATCGCCACCAACTTAGCGTTTAGTTTAGCAAGTTGCTTTAATACTGGTTCAGCCTCCGCTGGATCGACTACAGCAGCGATATTTTGGTTTGCATCGAAAAGCAAAAAGATGTAATTGTCTGATAACGCCTGAAGACGAAATACCTGCATGACAATAGCCTCCCTCATCCTATGTTTTAGTTAGCAGCGACAGGTCTACCTTCACAAAGGTATATTAACTATTTTTTAATTATAAATTAATATTATATAAATTTTGTCAACCGTATTTTCTTGGAAAATATATTATCTACATCTTTAGACAGAATTCCTCTGTAATGAGTATGCAAAGTTAAATTTATATTGTTATCGTGTTTGTAAAGATACTAATAAGTCTCAGTATTACCAAAAATCATACATATTTGATATCAGTTGTTAGTTTTCAAAATCTTTCAATTTTTATACAGTTCCCTTTTGCAAAAAAAGGGTGAGCAAATGTTGCAATTTCTTTTTTTTGCATCCAACCGGAGGAATATGAATTACCAAAATTATACGTACACAGACATTAATAATCAATGTAAATTGGCTGTCCAAAAAATTGTAGGTCAAATTCTCCGCTCAGGAAAGATGAGTCGTCAAGACCATATCCTGCTTACCTCTAGGGTATTTAGTAAGGGTGAGGTCAGCGAAGGAGACCGTCGCCAAATTAATCGCGTATTCGATCATATCCAGACAGGTCAGCTAAAACTAATTGACTGGTAGCATCCGTAGATAGTTGTCGCTATTTATCTATCTAGAAGTAAACATTAAAGAAGTTAATTTGCCACATTTATCATTACTTTTAATAACAAGTAATAAGTCTATTGGATGTAAATATAATAATTAAAACGATGAATGGAAAGAAGTATTAATAAATATTGATTATCTTCAAAAATAGCAATAGTATAATATTTTTGAAAATGGCTACCGTGATTTTACTGATTAATTTTCATATCTCAGTAAAATCAGTTTGATTTATCCGTGAATTTTCTATTGAAATGGTAGCAGATGTAAGGTTAGATTGATTTTGATTTTTCTGATTGCAAGTAACATAAAATCTTTACATCTCGTATCACCAATATTTAAGTGTTACTTTTAAAACAACGGCGTGGTGAATCTACTACTTTTTTTGCACACATTAACAACAGCAAAGTCTTGTGAGTTTACAGCAAAGCAAAACTCAATTGAAAGTTTCCATACTTGTCAGTGACCTATCGAGCGCTGGAGCAGGAAGGTGGGGAGGTGGAGGTGTTCGTTCATTTTTACTAGCTCAAGCACTCCAAAAGCTTCAATATCAAGTAGAAATTTTAGGATTTGTTTTTGGCAACGAGCCAGCAGTAATCCCTCAATCGGAAATTCCAGTTAGTAGCTTTATTGGCTACAACTATCCAAAATTTATAGTATCAGCTTCTCAGCTTCTGAAAAAACTTGATGGTGATATTATTTATGCAATGCGACCGAAACCAACAACCTTCGGTTTATCTTTGCTAAAAAAATTAAATAATCATCGACCTCTAATTTTAGATATAGACGACTGGGAACTTAGCTGGCATGGTGGCGATAAGTGGCAATATCGCCCTTCAATTAAGCAATTTGCTAGAGATATTTTTAAATCAGATGGTGCTTTGAGATATCCCGATCATCCGCTTTATTTAAAATGGGTTGAAGGCATGGCACAAAATGCTAATGCCATTACAATTCACACCCACTTTTTAAAAGAGCGATTTGGTGGGTTTTATTTGCCCAATGGTAAAGACACTACTCTATTTAATCCGGATCGCTACGATCCTGAAGAAAGCAGAGAACGTTATGGACTTACTGGTTATCGCATTTTAATGTTTCCTGGTGCGCCAAGACCATACAAAGGTGTTGAAGATGTATTGATAGCGTTAGATAAACTAAATGAACCAGATTTAAGACTGGTAATTGTTGGTGGCAGCCCTTATGATAATTATGATGCTGAACTCACTGAAAAATGGGGACGTTGGATAATTAAATTACCAAAGTACCCATCTTCAGAAATGCCTGCAATTGTGGCAGCAGCGCACGTTATTGTTGTTCCCCAGCGAAATACCCCAGCAGCTTTAGCTCAGTTTCCATTGAAATTAACCGATGGAATGGCAATGGCAAAGCCAGTTTTAGCAACACGGGTAGGAGATATTCCTGATATTTTAGGTGAAACGGGTTATCTAGTTGAGCCAAGTTGTCCTCTTGAAATAGCCGAGAAAATTCAATACATATTCCAGCATTTAGATGAAGCAAATGAGCGAGGAAAGCTAGCCAGAGAAAGATGTGTGGAATACTACAGTATTGATGCAATGACAGCTACCTTAGGAAACATCATGCAACAGATATAGTAGTGCATGGATGTAAAAGTGTCATTCACGGTATTATTAATACGTAATATTATTAGAGTAAATACATACAGTATGTTGGGCAATAAGCTACTAATCAAATTTGCTAAACCTTATCCAGGCTGGATTATTATCACAATAATTTTAGGGTTTTCGGGAGCTTTATTTAATGGGATAAGTACAGCACTAATTGTACCAGTGATTTTAAAAATCGTCGGACAAGAAGTTAATTTAACCAGCGCTCCTGGTATTTTGAAAGTAATTATGTATCCTTTTGATAAGGTATCGGAAAGTTACAGATTACCGTTGATGGCAGGGGCAATTATATTTACAATTATTTTAAAAAATGCTGCTACTTATGCTAGTACGTTAGCATCTAGCACTTTAACGCGGATGCTAACATCAGATATGCGAGAAGCGGGAGTGAAGTTATTACTAGAAGTTGATATAGATTATTATGCCAAGATGAAAGTTGGTGATTTAATCAACCGTCTTGGTGGAGAAATTAATCGTGCTGCTAGTGCAATAGGGAATGCAGTTAAATTAGTTATTCTCGGAATGACAATTTTAGTTTTTGTTGGCTTCTTGTTATCAATTTCTTGGCAATTGACAATTGCTGCTACGTTTTTGTTGTCTTTAGTAATGCTAATTAATCAGTATGCTATAGGTCGTTCCAAAAACTTTGGTCAGCAATTGTCAGAGATGTCTAAAGCGTATTCAGTCAGTACACTAGAAACCCTGAGTGGAATTCGCTTAGTCAAGGCAACTGGTAATGAAGAGAAGGAATATCAAAGAATTAAAAAACTAATTCGCGATCGCGAAAAAGCAGAGTACCAATCTCAGGCTAATTCCGAGATAATCGCACCACTTAGTGAGGTGATGGGAATTACGGCTTTACTGCTAATTGTCTTTTTAAGTCGCACCTTTTTTACATCACAAATTGCGTCATTTTCAGCGGTTATTTTCACATATTTATTGGTGCTTTTGCGGCTTCTGCCGTTAATCTCTCAGTTAAATACTGTCCGCAGTGCTTTTGCTAATACCGCTGGTAGTGTAGATATGGTGACAGAGTTTTTACGGCTCGATAATAAACCTTTAATGATCAGGGGAAAGTTAGATTACACAAAATTACAGGAGGGAGTGCATTTTCAGAACATTTCGTTTTCTTACCCCAATCAAGAAAAGTTGGTGTTGAAGGATGTCGATTTATTTTTACCGCGTGGTACTACTTTAGCTTTAGTAGGTGGTTCGGGTGCGGGTAAGTCAACGCTTGCAGACCTTTTACCAAGATTTTATGACCCGATATCTGGCAGTATTACCATTGACAAAACCGATTTGCGTGACTTTGATATTACGTCTTTACGAAAAGCGATGGGAATTGTTAGTCAAGATACGTTTCTATTCAATGATTCGGTGCGGAATAATATAGCCTACGGAAAACCAGAAGCTACAGAAGATGAAGTTATTGCCGCAGCGCAAAAGGCAAATGCTTATGAGTTTATCAGCAAATTGCCTCAGGGATTTGAAACGATGATTGGCGATCGCGGGGTGATGTTATCTGGTGGACAAAGACAAAGGTTAGCGATCGCTCGTGCATTACTGCAAAATCCGGAAATTCTTATTCTCGATGAAGCTACCAGCGCTTTGGATACTGTTTCTGAACGTTTGGTACAAGCTGCAATTGACGATCTCAGTCGCGATCGCACTACTTTGGTGATTGCACATCGGCTTTCTACAGTCCAAAAAGCTCATCAAATTGCCGTATTAGATCAAGGACGTGTCGTTGAGGTAGGAACTCATCAAGAACTGTTAAGCAAGAACGGCTACTATTCGCGGTTGTACTCGATGCAATTTAGCGATCGCTCCCAAGTTGCTACCAAACCTCATCAAAGCTTGATTCGTATTTCTCATGAGATGCGATCGCGTCTTAATTCGATGATTGGTTTCTTACGCTTAATACTTGATGATATGGTAGACAATCCCCAAGAGCGGCAGGAATTAATCGCAGAATCTTACAAATCAGCTTTTAGAATTCTCAACGCTGTTGATGTTTTTGAGGATATGCTCAACTTACATAATAGCTGCCAATCAACATTAGTTATTGAGGCCAATCATACTGATAATAACTCACAAGATATCTTGAACAATATCTCTAATGAATTCCGTACCCATCTCAATCCTATGCTCTATTCTCTTCGTTATCTAGCTGATGATTTGATAGAACCACAAAACGAAGAATATAAAGTTATCAAATCTGCCTACAATGACGCGATACATCTACTTAGCACTCTCAAAGATTTTGAAACCAGTTATCAAAAGTAAATACATATTTCTACATTACCTAAACTAAATAATCATGCCAAATAATAATCAAAAAAATAAATACGTTTTTTATGCCAGAGAACTAAATATGCAGCCAAATACAGCGCATCAAATTCATGATGTTCTTTGTGCAAATGCCGCAGCTAATTTAGGTTACTCCACAGTTTTGATTTATGGAAATAAGGACAACGCTACTTTTAATCCTGTAGAATTAATTCGTCCTTCTCAACCCAAACAACCACATCAAGAATTCATCGATTTTTACAACGTTGATGAAGCTCTCAAAATTTTACCATTACCTCTGCCCTGGCCCATTGACCGCATAGCTAAAAGATGGTTCAATACTCAAGAAATAGTCTCAAAGTATTATTTTCCTAAGCAAATCCAACCCCATGCAAAAATTGTCCATACACAAGATTGGCAATTTGTTAAACTCGCAATAAAAAATCATATTCCTGTTATCTACGAACGCCATTATTTCCAAGACAAACAATTTGAGCCAGAAATTGTTAATAGTCCATATTTTCAACTAGCAATAACTCAGTCAGAAATCATCAGACAAAGCTTGATAAAATATGGAATGCCAGAAAAAAAAGTTATCTGGCTGCACAATGGGTTTAATCAAGCCTTTTTACAAAGACAACCCGAAGAAGCAGAAGCATGGCGTCAAGAATTACTTGTCGATGGACGCAAGCATTTGGTTGTTTATTCTGGTGCTTTGTACCGCTTCAAGGGAATTGATGATTTAATTGATGCAGCAAAATATTTACCAGAAATCCAGTTTGCTATTACAGGTGGGAAAGATTCCCAAGTCAAAGAATATCAACAACTTGCTCAAGATAAAAATATCACAAACGTTAAATTCTTAGGCTGGATTCTCCCAAGAGAACGATTGGTTAGCTTGATGCAAGCTGCGGATGTTTTGGCTCATCCTCACTGTTCTGGTGAAGCCGCAAATTTCACGAATCCAGTGAAGTTTTTCCAATATATGGCTACTGGAACTCCCATTGCAGTGACAGAAATTTTACCTTTAATGGAATTCAAAAATACACCTTTAGTAGCAGGTTGGTGTGAACCAGATAATCCGCATAAATTTGCTGAATGTATCCAGCAGATATTAGTAAAATATCCAAGAAAAGTAGAAGGGTACACTGATAGTATAAATTTTGGAAAACAGTTTTCTTGGGAAGATAGAATTCAAAAAACTCTCAACTATGTCGATGCTTCTATGCGTCCAGTAGCAACAAATTGAGATTAGATGACTGAAAAAATTAGTAATTAAATTGATTTGCGAAAGTATGGTAAAAAGAACTATCGGTATGATTACTAGCTACCAAGCTATTAACCAAAGTGATTGGCTTTGGCATCAAACTCCTGATGCATTTGGTGAATGGAAAAATATTCAAATACAAGCAAATAACTCAAAACCAGATTTTCTCTTATTATACAATTTTTGTGACTTTGTTAAGCCTGTTGCCAATAATAGCTGGTTGAATAAGTTTATACCGCAGCCACAGCAAGAAGAAAACATAACAAATTTACTACGAAGAGTACCGAAAGAAAGAATAGTTTCTTTAGTAAGAGAACCGCCATTTCCAGAGTTAAAACAGAAGCGAATTACTGATTACGAAAACGCTTCTAAATACTGCGGTTATGTCTCTGGTCCCGATGATTTGGCGCCAATCCCTGAGTATATGCCTGCTATTTGGTATCATGCAAATTCGTTTAGAGAACTCAACGAAATGCCACCTCCAGAAAAGGTTCGTCCTTGCAGTTGGATTACATCAGGAATTGATCGCACGGCAAATCATCAGCAACGTCTTAACTTTTTAAAAATGTTGCGAGAAAGCGGTTTAGTATTCGATTTGTATGGACGAGATTTACCTGATTGGGCACAGGGAAATGGAAAGGTTAATAATAAATGGCATTGCATGGCTCCCTATTATTACAACTTGGCAATAGAAAATTATGCTGACAATAATTGGTATGTGAGTGAGAAGCTTTGGGACTCTCTTTTGGCTTGGTGTTTGCCAATTTATTACGGTGGCTCTGCTGCTGATAAATTATTGCCCCCAGGAAGCTTTTTAAGACTACCAAGTATAGATGAAAAGGGTTTGGCATACATTCAGGAAGTAACGTCTACTCCTGATGCTTGGTACGCAGCTAAAGAAGCGATCGCTGAAGCTAGGCAGATTATTTTGCACAAATTAAATCTGCTGAACTGGTTAGATAACGCAGTTAATCAAATTACCTAAAACATTCAGGAAATTTCCATGACTAATGGTATCTATACAATCGCAAACGATGTAGTTTATAACCAACTCGTCGCTTTTCTTAATAGTGTTGAAGTCAATGTAGGTACAGATATTCCAGTATGTGTAATTGCCTATGACGACAACATCGAAAAAGTTAGTGCGGAAGTCGCTACTAGAAAAAATGTCACTCTGCTAAATGATGCCCAATTGTTTAAAAGTTGGGAAGATTTTTCTCTGCGAGTGTGGCAAACACATCCCACTGCTTTAAAAGTTTGGGAAGAACAAGGTATTAAAGGGGTGCGTCGGATTGGCATGAATCGTCGATACTGCGCTTTTGACAATAATAGTCTTTTTGATAAGTTTGCTTATTTTGATGCAGATATTTTAATCTTAAATTCTCTGCAATTAGTTTTTCAAAAATTGCAGGCTCATCCCCTACTTGTTTATGACTTTCAGTACAAAGATCCATCGTTTATTTTCAATACGGAATCGGAAAAACTATCAACTATTTTCAGCAAAGAACGCATAACTTCAGCTATTTTCTGCGCGGGGTTTTATGCCGGAACTAAGGGTTTATTTACCCCAGAAGAACGGGATTACATAGTATCAAAATTAGAAAGTGGGGAAGCAGAGATTTTATTGATGAAAGCCCCAAATCAATCGGTTTTGAACTATATGGTAATGCGATGCAATATCCCCGTTTATAACTTATCGTTGCAATTACCTCCTAATGAAACAACTGGTTGTTCTGTTACTTCTGGGCACTTTGAGTTAAGAGATAATCTTTTGTATGACAAAGGTAGCCAACTTACTTATCTGCATTATATTGGTTTGTCATCTAGTCTATTTGATAGAGTGTGCAACGGCGAAAATATTGATTTTCCCTATAGAGATATTTTCTTGCACTATCGGTATTTACATGAACCAGAAAAGCGACCCAAGTTTACAACTAAGCCAAGATATTACAATGCACCTGCTAGTTTAACTACGAGAGTTTTCAAAAAGTTAGGATTAAAAACTTGAGGAATAAAAAATGAATCGCGGAATTTATATTGTTGCCAACGACCGGGTGATGGATAATGCGATCGCTTTAATTAACAGTATCCGATTTTATGACCAGGATACGCCAATTGTGATGATTCCATACAATGAAAATTATCAAGCGATCGCAGAGATTATTAGCAATTTTCCTAAAGTAAATATTTACGAAAATTTGGAATTTATTCAGAAGTTTTCTGAGCAAGCTAATCAAATCTGTGGTCAAGATTTGTTTGAACGACCGAATTTGCTTCGCAAGCTAATTTGCTGGTTTGGAATTTTCGACGAGTTTCTGTATATTGATACGGATATCATTGTTTTTAATAAAATAATCGACAATCTAAAATATCTAACAGAATTTGATTTTGTCTGTTATGACTATCAACATTTAAGTGGTATTTATGAAGTATTTAAACAACCAATATTAGAAAATAAGGTCTTCTCATCTCATGAGGTAAAAGATGTTTTCAATAGCGGTTTTTGGGCTTCAAAAAAGCATGTTTTTTCCGAAGAAGATGTTTTTAAAGCGCTTAATAAAGTCGCAGCCCATCCAGAATATTTTGATTTATCAACTGTCGATCAACCTATCCTTAACTATCTTGTCTTAAAGCATGTACCTCGCCGATTTAATATAGTCAATAGACCGGGTAAAGCACCTGGAAACTGGGCAGGTAGCCCTCATTTTCAAGCTCAAGGGCATATCCTTATAGACTCTAAGTTGAATCAACCTCTACAGTTTATTCACTGGGCAGGAATGCGGATTGAACCTGGTTGTCCTTATTGGGAAATTTGGGAGTATTACCGGAATCTCAATCCATCATTGCCACAGCCAATTTTCCCCGTTAAGGTCAAAAAAAGTTCTTGGCAGCAAACTTTAAGTCAAATTAAAACTCTATTTCGTTTTCGTAAAAAGTAAAGTTTTTGAAGCTGCTTATCAACTGTTCCTATTACCTATAGCAGTCCTAAGTCATTTGTGAAAATTGACTGTTTAAGTTTCCCGACTTCTTAGAGAAGTCGGGAAACTTATTTTTAACGGGTCGGTATATACGCGATTCTCCGACTCTTAGCGCACATAATTGGGCAGGAATGAGCGCTCCGGGACTCTTTACAGTGATATGAAATTATAAGTAAGATTTGGTTGGGGTTCCAATCCTCATCCAAATCTCAGAGCGTACCCAGTAAAAAGTCCCCTTTTCAACGATTCCTATACGGATTGCTATACTTATCGGTAATATAAATTAAACTTACTCAAGGTAACAATTCTCAAACGCGCTAAATTATATAAATGAGTAATACTTTGACTGATTTTAGCTGCAACTTTTTCTAGAAGGGAACGCTTGGGGTATTCGAGCATCTTCTGTTGCTCAAAATATATGGACATCTCCTCCATCTTCGACTGTCCCTTTTGGATTCTGACTAGTTCAGTTTTATCTTTAAAAAAGGAAATGCCCTCCATCTCACTTGATCTAACATCTAAACCAGCCTTAGCAGCAGCTAAACCTATTGCGTTTCCTTCACCGTCATAAATTCCATTTAACTCAAAATAATTAGCGAGTCTTTCCCATTGTTTTAAAAAATCAAGTTCTTTTCCCGAATCTTTAGTAACTGCAAATAAATACTCATAAACAAATTTAATTTTTTCATTTTCTAGTTCTATATTTAGCTTTTGTGCAGCTTTTTTGGTTACTTTAAATTCTCGACAAAGTTTAGCGCTAGCAGTGCCTGCAATAACTTTGGCATATTTTTTGGGCATAATTTCACAAGTTCTTGCTGTTATCCCTACTTTTTTAATCCATTGCATATTTGCTGGCACTGGTGCTACTATTCGCATATCTGCATCAATGAATATGCAGGAATTATAGAGAGATAATGCTTTGGCGATCGCAAACCTTTTGTCGTGATAAAACTTAACGCTCTGCGATCGATGTTTAAAGGCTAAAATATTCGGTTGTTTGTTAAAGTCGCTGGGATTGTCAGTTAAAACTATAAAATAAGTTTTCGACGAATATCTCTCTATATCTTGTGCTAATAACAAGGCAAGAGCGCGATATTTCTTACCAAATGCTATAGTGCAAAAGCAAAATTCTGGCTCTGCTTGATTCATTGTTTTTTAATTTCCTACTTTAGATATAAATACTAGATGAAAATTTTGTATAAATACGAACACAATTAGTCCCTCTAGTAGTTATACTTAATTCTTATTTTAATAAATAAAATGATGTTGAATTAATATATTTTTAAATTTTAAATTTTTAATATTATAGGACTTACGCATTGACAGAAAATACCAAATATGGGGTATGAATTTTAGGCATTCAAACCTGATTTTTCGATGATCTTTTGGCGATCGCCACCCATCAGACGGTAATTGTCAAAAGCCTAGAACGACCAAATTACGTTCATACACATGATGTCCCATTTGTACAGTGCGTAAGTCCTATATTATTAAAATTCACGCAGAGACGCAGAGGCGCAGAGAAAGACGTAGAATTTTTATAATAAGTCATCAAATGGACTTGACATAACACAATAAATTAGGTTAGGACACAGTATTTCTGTGCCCATATTTATATTCAAGCTTGATGTGAATCTTGTTATCTCTAGGGCATAGAATCTAAGTCTAGAGATGCCATTCCTTGGCGTTCTATAAAAGCCAGCATACTTCCTAACTGCAACCAAACTAGCACGCTTGTTAAAAGAGAAACTGGTACACCAATTACATAAGCAAGGAATGGTGGAAAACCGAATATCTCAAAACCTGAGATTAGAAATAAACAAACACCACCAGCGATTCCAATAAATGGCACAAATAATTTTTTGCTCCAAAAACGAGAACCTAACTTTTCTACACTATTTAGTTGCATTTTTTGCATAATTAACTTTAGTGTTCCAGATAATGCGACACCAGAGGTTAATGCAATAAATAAACCAACAGCTAATAGAAAATAGGGCGGATGTAGAGGGTAATAATACATGAAAACTCCTGATTAATATGGCAGTAGGGAGTAGGGAATATTTTATTTTGCTACTCCCCGTTCCCCACAATTTTTGTTGTTACTGTTTTTTTCCAAAAGAAACAACGGATGTAGCAGTCGGTAAAATAGCGGCTGCGCTTTCTCTAGAGAATTCTGTCAAAATGCCGATCGCTGCATTCAACAAACGAGTCGGTTTTAAGTCATCTTTCACCAAATTCCACAGATGTTGAACTTCTTCAGTGTGGAGACGGTCATCTTCAGTTAGAGCAAGCAGCAACTGTCTTTGGATAAACTTGCCTTCATCAGACAGCAAATATTGTAAACCTAATTGCGCTGTTGGTAATAAATCAAAGTTGCTATCAGTGCGAGCGATCGCAATTAAATTTTCTAACCGCTGCCACTGGAATTTACCATCTTTGAACAACACATTCAATAACCGTCGCTGCAATCCTGGAGAATCTCCTGTTAGCAACCTTCGTGCTACGTAAGGATAAGCTACCTCGACAATTTTAAAATTCGGATTGAGGCTCAGGGCAATACCTTCTTGCGTCACCAGAGAACGAATAATTAAGGCAAACTTCGCAGGAACGCGGAAAGGATATTCATACATCAATTCCGAGAACTCATCGGTAATCGTTTTGAAATTAAAATCCTTGACATTTTTACCAATTGCGTTTCCTAGCACCGCTTCTAATGCGGGTACAATCGGAGCTATATTCGTTTCTGGTGTCAGAAAGCCTAAATTTACTAAGTCTTCAGCGAAGTCGTTATAGTCTTTGTTGACTACATGCACCAACGCATCCACAAGAGTTTCTTTGGTGGTTTCCTCTAGCTGATCCATCATGCCAAAGTCAATGTAAGCCATGCGACCATCAGGCATGGCAAACAAGTTACCCGGATGCGGGTCTGCATGAAAGAAACCATGTTCTAACAACTGTTGCAAACCTGAGGTGACACCAATTTGGATAATCGCTTCTGGGTCTAAACCGACACCGCGAATGTTTTTCGTGTCTGTGAGTTTGAAGCCGTTAATCCATTCCAAAGTTAAAACACGGGTGTTGGTATAGCTCCAATAAATGGCTGGTATTTTGACTTGCGGATCGTTGCGGAAATTACTCGCAAATTTTTCCGCGTTGCGACCTTCATTGATATAGTCGATTTCTTCAAATAACTTTGTGCCAAACTCGTCCACAATTAAACTTAAATCGTGACCGAGATTGAGGGGCAACCAGGGACTCAGCCAACCTGCTGCCCAGCGCATTAGATAAAGGTCAAGTGTAATCACCGGACGTAAGTTGGGTCGTTGCACTTTTACGGCTACTTCTTCGCCGCTGTAGAGACGACCGCGATATACTTGACCTAAGCTAGCCGCAGCGACTGGACTTGGTGACAATTCGCTATAGATTTCTGAAACTGAGCGATTTAGTTGAGTTTCGATAATCCGATAAGCGATCGCATTATCAAAAGGTGGCAACTGATCTTGTAGCTTTATCAGTTCCTCTAAGAAATCTTTACGTATTAAGTCCGGTCTGGTCGAGAGAGCCTGACCTACTTTAATAAAAGTTGGACCCAGACGTGTTAATATTTCTCGCAACTGGATGGCTCGTTTTAACTTGTTTGGTTCAACTTTTCCACGCCATTCATCCCACTTTAAACCCAGAATAAATCCCGCAAAAAACCAAACTACCTTTATTGACCGCGCGATCGCTAGCCAGGGACGCAAGCTGTAGTAGCGAGCGATCGCCTTTGGATTATAGCTCGTTAACTGAGCAGGTTGATACTGACCCACGCCGACCTTTGCCTCTTAAACCGATAATTTTACTGTTTTGTTTGTTTGTCTTTCCTAACCACAAGTTGGTTGTAAAGACAATATAATATTTGTAGTTTTTATCTACAACTATCTACAACTATTAAACTTTTTACATTTCTGGGTAACTTTCTAGGCAATGTTAGCCTGTGGGTTGCCCGTCTTTTTTATCTTTATTCTTAATTATACTTTATAAAAGTACAAATACTTCTTTCAGAAAGTTTAAGAAGACAGTCAATGTAAAGTTTTGTAAAGGTTAGTCAAGCAGGTAAAGTATCTATCTAATTGCATACCAATAATGGTATAAAATATCGAATTTATATCAATCTTTTTCTATTCTGAGTTTGAGTATCTATCTCATAAGGAAGATGAAGCGATCACTCTTTATCGTCAGATAAAATACCTTACAGGCTAGAAGCCTGAGCCTATAGGAACAAAGCCCACCTGCGTGGGCTACAATTTTTTTAGCCTGGGTCGGCAAGCTTTATACGCAGAATGCTGCACCCAGCGCTACGGTGTCAGTGCTTCTATTTGGATGCTACTGCCTCAGCTTTTGCCTCAATCACCTGATAGGGCTTTTCTGTGCCTTGTGCTAAATACTCAGCTAATTGAGATTCAATTTGATCGCGCACAATTTGACGATACTCGCAGAAATGTTCGATATGAGCGCAGGCTGAGAGGTAATGCTCCACAGCTTTTGGGTTACGCTTGATGATGCTAAACAAGTGATGCCAGAATTTCCAGCGAGTTTCGCGTTTGATTCCTTGTCGCCAGATAATAATTAGGAATGCTCTCACAAGCACCAATTCTGGCATCTTGGCTGGTCGTGTCCAACTCGGACCACCCATCATCAGAAAGCAGCGATAGGTGCGGTCTAAATATTTTACGGGGTCGTATAAAGCACAAAATGCCTCAATGTATTCTGTGGCAATATCTTCTAAAGGACGGGTGGCAACGAAGTTCATCAAAGTAGTTTGATTGATGTTGCCGTCTTGATTTTCCCGCAGTCGTCCTTCTTTTTTCACGCGATGCCACAATGCTGTATTGGGTAGCGCTTGCAACATGGCAAAGGTGGTAGAGGGAATTGCTGCTAATTCGGCAAAGCGAACAATGCGATCGCCTGCACCTGCTTTTTCGTTATCAAAGCCGATAATAAACCCAGCCATCGGGCGTAATCCAGCCTTAATAATGCTTTCCACGGCTTCTGTTAGCGAACTGCGGGTATTTTGAAACTTCTTCGTCATTTGCAGACTGTCTTCATCGGGTGTTTCAATTCCCAAAAATACAGCAGAGAAACCGCACTCAACCATCAACTCCATCATTTCTGCATCTTGCGCTAAATCAATTGATGCTTCGGTGTCAAACGCAAAGGGATACTGATGTTCTGCCATCCAAACTTTTAACTCTTTCAGCAACAATTTAACGTTACGTTTGTTGCCGATAAAGTTGTCATCCACCATGAATACACCACGACGCCAACCCAACTTATAAAGACAATCTAATTCTGCTAAACGCTGTGCTGGTGCTTTGGTGCGCGGTTTGCGACCATAAAGAACAATGATGTCACAAAATTCGCACTGAAAAGGGCAACCCCGCGAAAACTGAACTGACATCATGTCATAAGCATCAAGTTCTAGTAAATCGAAGCGGGGTATCGGTGTAGATGTGACATCGGGTTTTTCGGTAGCGCGGAAAACGCCTGATGTTTCTCCTCGCTTAATTGCATCGATAAACATTGGCAGAGTAATTTCCCCTTCATCAAGAATGAGAAAATCTGCGCCTACTCCCTCAACTTCGTGGGGTACGGAAGTTGGGTAAGGACCACCCACCGCAACTAACTTACCACGTCTTTTTGCTTCTTTAATTTGGTCGAGTAAATCTGCTTTTTGGACAATCATAGCGGATAAAATTACTACATCTGCCCATGCCCATTCTTCTTCAGTTGCGGTGCGAATGTTGCGATCCACAAGTTTGAATTCCCACTCTTGGGGCAAAATCGCTGCTACTGTTACTAAACCTAAGGGTGGTAATAAAACCTTGCGATTAACTAATTCCAAGATTTTTTCGTATGACCAAAAGGTTTTGGGAAATATAGGATACACCAGTAAAATTCGCATTTAGTAGAAATCCTCACGTTATGGTTGTTTTTTTAACTGTAATTAATCTAGCTAAAACTAAGAGTAATTGACTAATTGCAGCGTTTTATTTTCTTTTAACAATGATTCATGAGACGTATTAGCGATCGCCTGGTTCCTTATTTCTCTCTACTTGTGTAATTTGTTGCCAAAACTATCTAGTTACGCTCAATTATTCCTCACCCTGGAAGGGTGGGGCTATCCAAACTAAGTGCTGTTTTGCGTTATTTTAGAGCTTTTTTAACGCAAAGTCACGCAGAGGTTAGCGCAAAGGTACGCAGAGTCTTTATTCATATTTTCAAAGCGAATATTTGTACAAAGTTGCACAGAGCTTACCTGCGTGGGCTGATTAAAATCATTTTACAGAGAATTGGTATTAGCAGGTTTAACACCGCTAATTTTCAAAACATCGCTCATAGTAGCGCAGTAATTTGGTAAGCCGAAAGTGGCAGGATTAATAGCATTTTTGTAAATAAAATGGCGATAGTTCATACAGAATCGACTCCAGGCATCCATTTGAATGCGAAATACAGCGATTATGACATTAGCTAGCGATAAAGATAGGGGAATGCGAAAGATTATTTTTTTACCAAGATAAGTGCAAACATCTTCAATTGCTTGGTTTGCTGTTAACTGCGCTTGACCTAAAACCAATTTTCGCGATTGATTTTCTTTGGGTGGATTATCTATTAAATATCGCACGACTGTGGCAATATCTCGCCCGTGAATGAAGTGAAAACTACCGTCTACTTGCAAAAAACGAATTAAATCAATATATTTTGTAACTTCTGAAATACCTGAAGAAATATGAGAATAAGGTTTGTCAGTTTCACCACCTAAAACTAAAGTTGGAAAAACTGTGGTAACTTTGGGTGCGATCGCTAATTTTGGGACTTTATGTAAACAATCGTATTTAGATCGGACATAATCTATCCCTATTTCTCCAGCTTCCTTTAATGGTTGTTCGTTGCGACCTAAAACGCTAGCGGTAGAAAAATAAATTACCTGTTCGCATCTATCTGGATCTAACAAACTCATTAATTCTAGGGTTTTGTTTACATTAATCTCAAATGTGTTGTCTCCACCCCAAGCCGTCGCTGTTAAAACCGCAGTATCAATTGTTTTCAGCAAGTCTGCAAATAAGCTAATTTCTTGCATATCACCCTGCAAAACTGTGATACCAGGACGTGCTTGAGTATCGACTTGCAGTTTACTTGGGTTTCTTACCAGCAAATACAACTCGTGATTTGTCTCTTTAATTAAAGTTTCGCTCAGGTAGTGCCCTACACAGCCACTTGCACCAGTTACTAAAATTCGCTTCTGGCTCATACATATTTTTTTGATTGTAGTTGTTATACAGCGATTACTATTTTGAATGCATATCTAGGAATTAACAACTACAACTAATCAATAACTGGGTCGGGACATAATAGAAATAGGGGTAGAAATTAATTATGCGTTAGCTGAAACCCTTGTAGAGACGTAGCAATGCTACGTCTCTACATTCATTTTCGGATAGGTCTAATTAGTAATTTGGCAACCTCACCTCAATACGTAGTTAGCGCTTCAGCGCTAAAGCCCTAACTACAAACTCATCACCCCAGATAGTTAAGCTTTTTTAGCCTGTTTTCTTTTCAACATCACTCCAAACCCAGCAGCTATACCTGAACCAAGGATGGTTAAGGGTTCGGGGACGGGTTGAATATTTGCATTTGCGACTGATAATCGCGATGAAACTACAGTATCATTCACATCGACAACACCAATACCGATGTTGGAGTTGCTAGCAGTCGTGAAGGTATAGTTGAAACTATTAGAGCCTTGTAGGAGATCGAAGCGTGGTAAGCTACCAATTGTGACAAAGGCACGATCAAAGCCTGGAGTATCGTTGGTCACAAAGTTATAGTCGAAGCTAAAAGCGTCACCAGCTAGGAAGCTCAAAGGTGTTGATGTTCTGATGGCAGAGCCTTGTGTTGCATTACTACCTGGATCATTACCGAGGAATCCTTGAGAAACACCCAGAAAAGTCTCTAGAGCACCAATCTCAGTTGGTTCAACGCCAGAGACATTGACAATATTGTTAGGGTTAATAACATCATCACCGCCACCTCGGATGGCATTAGTCAGCGTGGCTTGACTTGGAGTTACGTTACCAACATCACCCGATGAAGTAAAATTGCTAAGATTAACACTAGCTGCAAAAGACGGAGAGGCAACGGCGAAACTACTTAAACCGAACAAGCTGAATACTACAGCCTTTCTAGATGAACGCTTAACTAAAGACTTGAGTAAAGTTTTAGCTGACATTGAAAACTCCATTGATTGTGTTTAAGAACTGTATCGATGAATGAATTGGTAGATGCCAGCTTGGATAGAAAGAGGGTTTCTCTGCGGAAAGGATAGTAGTATAACTTGAAACGTCTCTAGAAGAATTACTAGTGTTGTCAAGGATACCTGCACCAACTGTAACTGTGTTCACGATGAATCGTAGAGACGTTTCGATGGAACGTCTCTACAATACGTCGATTGTCAAATCATCCCGGCAATATGCAACACCAGTTGTTTGTTTAGAAAACGAAGTTGTTGGTGTTGTTTACTGCAACGACACTTACGTTATCTAACTGAAGGAAAGGTCTAAAAATGTCCAAACCAAGAGGACCATCTTGATCGATTTGGAGAGTAGTACTATTGGCAGTGCTTCCCTGTATCAATTGCACATAGCCGTCAGCGATCGCATTAGAACCGTTGTAGCCACCAGCAACTAAACTATCGAGCAACTGGGTGAGAACAATTGTGTCGCGACCTGGTGTAAAGTCAGTAATTCTATCACCACTGTCTCTAATACTAGTATAAACGAATTCGTTGTTTCCGGCACCACCTGTGAGAATATCTCCGCCAATTCCGCCGGTAATTCTGTCACCAAAGGCAGTTCCGACTAAAGTGTCCCGACCAGATGTGCCATTAATCACATTTATCAGGTCAAACCGAGCGAGAACAGGGTCATGGTCACTGTCTTGATCGGCAAACTCTGAGTTGATGTGAACTGCATCAAATCCATTCAGTCTACTGAACAAACTGTTACTGACCAGAATCTGATCGAGTGTTTGAGCGTTGCCCTCAAAGTTGTATGTGTAACGCTCGTTTTCAGGTAGCGTTTCAATTAGAGTATTGAGTCCTCCGGCTTCTAAAATACTCAGGGGGTTAGAGAACTCAAAGTCATTCAAGTCACCCGCCACAACCACATTGGCATTGGGATTAATTGTTAGAATACTCTGAACAAAGTCTCTAACCTCCGTAGCTTGCCGGTTGCGCTGCGTTTCACTAGAGAGGGTTGGGGGTTGATTGGGTCCAAAAAGCGGTTGGTCGCCACCTTTGGAGTTAAAATGGTTGCCGACCACAAACACGGTCTGACCGTTGAAAATAAACTCACCAACCAGAGGTTTGCGACTGGTGACGAAAGCATCCCCATTGGAGAGGTCAGTATCAAGTATGCGACCAGGACTAGCAGAAAGTTGAGGAACACCACCGACGTTGTTAACTGTGGTATCAGTAGTAGAACCACCACCAGGACGATCTACAAATTGTACTCGGTCGGGGTTGAACAGGAAACCGACGCGGATATTACCACCAGGTTCACCACCGTCTTGGTTATTTACTGGGTCAATCTGACGATATTGATAGGTAGGACCCCCAGCCGCTGCGATCGCATTAATCAATGTGTTGTAAGTTGTGGTGGCATCTACTACACCGTTATTCGTCGCTCCATTGTTGTCCTGAATTTCTTCTATGTTGATGATATCAGGCGCTCTAAGGTTATTAGCAATCCGGCTTGCAAGATTGTTGAAGCTGGCATCACCAGGGTCAAGGTTTTCCACATTAAAGGTAGCAAGCGTGAGTTGGTTAGCGAGGGGAGTCAGGTTGCTAACTTCTCGCTGCAAGCCACCAGAAATGACGCTAGGCAAAGCTTGAGTGTTCAACAGCTTGAAGTTACTGAAGCTATAGTCAATTACCCCAACAATCGACCCGTTAAACCTGTCTGCCACGTTGACTTGTGGTTCATCGGTGATAATTGCGTCATCAATAATGATTCGTTCTGGGTTGAAATCTCCCGGTTGGATAATAATGCCACCACGAGCAGTGCGAGTGCCAGCATTTGCGCCATTGTCTGCTAAAACTGGGATTTCGCCAAAACTAGTAGTTGGTCCCACAGCCACGGCATTATTGACCTGCACAAGCATCCCTTCTAAGCTTTCGTAAAAGTCGATGCCGTCTTGAGCGGGGTCAAACACTGTACCAACATTTTCGACATTGCCATTTACGGCATCATTACTAATTACTGTAGTGGGAATTGTTCTTCCACCGTTACCAAGAATCGTGGCAGCTGGCAGAGGATTGCCAGTTGACACTGTGGTAATCGTTGGGCTGATAATCTGAGTGGTGGTCAGGTTATTGGCAGAATTACCAGGGCGAAACTCCGACACTGTACCGTTAACTAAAATCGAGCTGCCGACACTTACTGTTGGTGCAGACGAGGTGAAGACAAAAATGCCCTCTGAGGTGGCATCATTATTATCGGGGTTAGGGTCTTGCAGGTAGAAGCCGTTGGAGCGTAAAGCCGTTACGATACCCGGAACGTTGTTCACTGCCTGACCATTCAAGGGGGAGATATGCGCGGCACCTTGAATATCGTGGATGCGAACAGCAGGAGCAATATCGTTATCCGCAATAGTCACGGTTGCTGTGCTGGAAGCACCCAAATCGTAGTCAGCAGTATCAACCAGCGTGAGTGTTACTGTTTCCGGACCTTCTACTGCACTATCATCAACAGGTGTAATCGTGATATCTATAAACGATTGACCCGCTGCGATTGTGGCAATGCCATTTAAGTTAGGTGTGTAATCAGTACCATTCGTCGCTTGACCTGCACCCGTAGCAACGGTGTAATTTACATTTAGGGAGGTGCTAGTGTCACCTGTACGCGTAATTCTGAAAGTTCCTGGATCAGATGCCGTTTCTGCTGCTGCTGAGTCTGTTGCTTGAATTGTGACAGTTGTAGCATTTGGTGGGGTAACTACTCCTGCCGAAAGACTGAAGTCATCTATTCCCAAGCCGTGGTCATTACCAGCATCGTTTAAGTCTTGCCAGCGAAGCCATATTTCTTGATTGGGGGCAAGGCTTAGACCGCTCAAAGTAGAGGATAATGTAGTGCGGTTAGCCAGTGCATTGCCATCTAAGGCACCAGCAGTTGCTGTGGCAACTGGACTGGTAAAGTCTAGGGAATCGAAGTCAATCCAAGTACCACCAGTTATAGTGGTTGCGCCAATTTGATATTGAAAATCTAATTGTTGAGGGGTGGTGTTGCCACCATTTCTCCACTGCTCACCTACATAGTTAATGTTGAGTGAGTTAATCGCGCTAGTCGTGTTGTTGAGAAAGCGAACTCCATAAAAAATCGTGTTTGTGCCGCCAGATGCTACAGATCCCAAAGCTCGATCAGTGGCAGAAGCGCTACCAAAACTGTAGAGTGCCCCTGTATTGTTTGAGCCAGTACCTGCAAGGTAAACTGTCCTATTGGAGTACCAGCCAGGAATAGTGGAGTCATCAGTCCATGTGTTATTGGTGCCTGAATTGAGTAACGAATCAAAGTTTTGAGAATAGGAACTGCTCAAATTAATTGCAGCCATAAAAGTACCTGGGTTCCTGCAAAGGGTAAGAATGAATGTTTAAGTGTTGAGGTGCGGTTGGTAGAATTCGCATGGCAATTGACATCAGCGACAGAAAATGCATATCGCACCACTATATTTCTCTCGCTTTCATGCACAAGGTATCGACCCATCTTCAATGGCATGTATCGTGCAAAAACCCTGGCGTTAAAAGCAGAAGTTTATCAGACTACAACGGTGTCATGTCTAATCTAATACTTTGCCTAATCATATTTAAGGCTACTATTTAAAGATTAAAAGCATATTAAGTAAATATTAATCGTCGAATTGTCTCTGCAAATTTACTGTATCTTTATAAAATATTATTGATAATCTAACTGCAAAAAGGCTCGTTGCATAGTATTTAGTAGTGCTTTGCGTAAATTTGTAGAGTTTTTTAAACGCAGAGGGACGCAAACGTGAGCGCAAAGTAACGCGGAGTTTTCTTTTCGATTACTTAGTACAGTTTTGGGTAAAAGCGTAGGGTTTTTAAATGCAGGGGGATGCGATCGCATTGTATCGGCAAATAATCGCATTGTATCGGCAAACAATCGCATTGTATCGGGTGACAATGCCATTGTGTCGGGTGACAATCGCATTGTATCGGGTGACAATGGCATTGTATCGGGTGACAATGGCATTGTATCGGGTGA
>JBPCQW010000575.1:0-8097 GCA_050997715.1 Hassallia sp. | reverse complement strand
GAAGGATACAATTACAGGTCAAACAATCCAACTTGATGGCAAAATTGTAATTGCAGAAGTTTTAAAATATTTCCCTGTTGCACTTTTGGTTAGTCAAAGTTAGAGGTTGGCTACAAACCATGTAGAGACGCGAAACTTCGCGTCTCTACAAGAAGCGCTTCAGCGCTTACTACAGAATGAGTGACAATATACTACAATTGAAAGAAGTGGGATGTACTACCATAAACTCAACATTATTGTTCTTTCCCCCAGTAGAGATATCTGCTGCTAAAGCATCCAAGTTGAAGACATTAGAAATTCTCATGGATAATAGTGAGAATCGAACTTTATTATTCTTTGAAAATCAGCACCGTGACAGAAACTGGAAGCTACAAAAATACTGTAAACCTGCCCAAAACTAACTTTGATATGCGGGCAAACGCTGTGAAGCGTGAACCGGAAATCCAAAAATTTTGGTCAGAAAACAAAATTTATGATCGCCTGTCTCAAGAAAACCCAGGCGAATTATTTATACTGCATGATGGACCACCCTACGCTAATGGTTCGCTGCATATTGGTCATGCTTTAAATAAAACTCTCAAAGACATTATTAATCGTTACCAGCTTTTACGCGGACGTAAAGTTCGCTACGTGCCCGGTTGGGACTGTCACGGATTGCCGATTGAATTGAAAGTTTTGCAAAATATGAAATCGGCAGAACGGCAAAATTTGACACCTTTACAACTGCGACAAAAAGCAAAAGAATTTGCCCTCGCTGCGGTAGATGACCAACGTAACAGTTTTAAACGTTACGGTGTTTGGGGTGATTGGGATCATCCTTATCTGACAATGATACCGGAATATGAAGCCGCACAAATCGGTGTTTTCGGGGAGATGGTGTTAAAAGGGTACATCTATCGCGGTTTAAAGCCAGTGCATTGGAGTCCCAGCTCTAGAACCGCTTTGGCTGAAGCTGAGTTGGAATATCCAGAAGGACACACTTCCCGGAGTATCTACGCTGCTTTCAAGATGGTGAGTCTGTCAGAGGCTGTGAAACCAGCTTTGGGTGAGTTTTTACCAGAATTGGGTGTGGCTATCTGGACGACGACACCGTGGACTATTCCTGCTAACTTGGGTGTAGCGTTAAATCCAGAACTTAACTACGCGGTGGTGGAAGTCTCACGCAAAGTCGCAGAGGCGCAAAGTAATCTTCTTGGCGACTTTGCGTCTTTGCGTGAGGCACAAAGATATCTGATTGTGGCTGAGGATTTGGTAGAACGCTTATCGGCAACTTTGGAAAGTGAGTTGACGGTGAAAGCCACAGTTAGAGGGAAAGATTTAGAACATTCTAATTACCGTCATCCGCTATACGATCGCCTAAGTCCGATTGTGATTGGCGGTGATTATGTAACTACTGAGTCGGGTACTGGGTTAGTACATACCGCACCCGGTCACGGTCAAGAAGACTACATTGTGGGTCAGCGTTACGGTTTGCCCATCCTCGCGCCAGTTGATGATAATGGCAATTTTACCTCTGAAGCGGGACAGTTTGTAGGGTTGAATGTGCTGGGTGATGGAAATCAAGCGGTGATTGATGCTTTGGCAGCAGCGGGTTCTTTGTTGAAAGAGGAACCGTACCAGCATAAATATCCTTATGATTGGAGGACGAAAAAGCCAACGATTTTCCGCGCTACTGAACAATGGTTTGCTTCGGTGGAGGGATTTCGAGAAGAAGCGTTGAGAGCGATCGCTTCGGTAAAATGGATTCCCGCACAAGGTGAAAATCGCATCACACCAATGGTTGCGGAACGTTCTGATTGGTGTATTTCCCGTCAGCGCAGTTGGGGTGTACCAATTCCTGTTTTCTATGACGAAGCAACTAATGAACCTTTGCTGAATGCGGAAACGATCGCTTATGTTCAAGGGATCGTTGCTGAAAAAGGTTCCGATGCTTGGTGGGAACTTTCTGTAGAAGAATTATTACCAGAACAATACCGAAACAACGGTAAATCTTACCGTAAAGGTACTGATACAATGGATGTCTGGTTTGATTCTGGCTCATCTTGGGCGGCTGTTGCCAAGCAACGTCCCGAATTGCGCTACCCTGCTGATATATACCTGGAAGGTTCAGATCAACATCGCGGTTGGTTTCAGTCGAGTTTGCTTACCAGTGTAGCGGTTAATGGCATTGCACCTTACAAAACTGTGTTGACTCACGGTTTTACGTTGGATGAACAAGGACGCAAGCAGAGTAAATCTCTGGGCAATGTGGTTGATCCAGCAGTCATCATTGAAGGTGGAAAAAATCAAAAAGAAGAACCACCCTATGGTGCTGACGTTTTGCGCTTGTGGGTGTCGTCGGTAGACTATACCTCTGACCAGCGGATTGGGAAAAATACCCTCAAGCAACTTGCTGATGTGCGGCAAAAGATTCGCAATACGGCGCGGTTTTTGTTGGGTAATTTGCACGACTTTGACCCGGAGAAAGATGCAGTACCCTTTGAGGAATTGCCAGAACTTGACCGTTACATGCTGCATCGGATGACGGAAGTGTTTGCTGAGGTGACGGAAGCGTTTGATAGTTTCCAATTCTTCCGCTTTTTCCAAACCGTGCAGAATTTCTGCGTGGTGGATTTATCCAACTTTTATTTGGATGCTGCCAAAGATAGATTGTACATCAGTGCCAGTGATGCTTTCCGCCGTCGCAGTTGTCAAACGGTGTTGCAGGTAGCTTTGGAAAATTTAGCACGAGCGATCGCACCCGTGTTATGTCACATGGCAGAAGATATCTGGCAATATCTACCTTACAAAACGCCTTACAAATCGGTGTTTGAAGCTGGTTGGGTGCAAATAGACCAAAAATGGCATAATCCAGAATTGGCTCAAGTATGGCAACAAATTCGGCAAATTCGCACTGATGTCAATAAGGTGCTAGATACTGCCAGGGGAGAAAAGATGATTGGCGCTCCCTTGGAAGCAAAAATCCTGCTTTATGTGGCTTCTGAGCAATTGCGGACTTCAGTAAAAGCACTGAATCCAGATATTGGTAACGGTGTAGATGAGTTGCGCTATCTGTTTATCACCTCCCAGGTGGAAATGTTGGATACTCCCGAAAAATTGCAAGGGTTGAAATACAACTTGCAATCTGACGCATGGGGAATTGGGGTAGTGGATGCAGAGGGGGAAAAGTGCGATCGCTGTTGGAACTACTCCACTCATGTAGGAGAATCAGCAGAGCATCCTTTAATTTGCGATCGGTGTGTTGCAGCTTTGGCTGGGAAGTTTTAAAAGTTAGGAGTTAGGAGTGAGGAATTTTTAATACCCGTCAGGTCATTAAACGCAACCTCACACAGAATTGGTATTACTCTTAACTTTTAACTCCTAACTCCTAATTTACAGTTTTTGCAACAACTCCTGAGTTAATTGCATAAATGCTCTTGATCCCGCTGAGTTGGGATTACTTAAAACAACCGGCATAAAACTATCAACAGCTTTCGCAACATTTATATCAACGGGAATCTGCGTCTTACAAATTCTTTCCACGCCAAAATCTTCGACTACGCGGTGCATTACTTGTTTGTAATATCTGCCATTCAGAATGTTGCTACTCAACATACTAAAGACAATTCCCAGCATTTTTATATCAATCTTTGCCTCATGTTCGTGACTTTCTTTTAATTTAGCAATGCGTCTTTCTAACAGTTGAATACCCACCACAGATAAAGGTTCTGGTTTAGCAGGTAGTACATATAAATCACTACAAGCCAAAGCGCTACGAGTCAAGAGATTATAACCAGGGGCACAATCCAAAAGAATAAAATCATATTCTTGCCGCACTGGTTCTAAAATTTTACTTAACAAGACTCTTTCAAAGCGATTCCAAATAGTTTCAAAGTCTTGTTCACCTAAAATAACTGCTTGTTGATGTAGCATTTCGGAAATGACAAACTCATCATATAAATCAATATCTCCCGGTAAGATATCCAGGTTTGTCAACTGACAAACATTGGAATAAATAATGTTGTGAATCGTATGTTTGGGGTTTGGCTGTGGGTTGATAATTTGGTCTATCAGATATCTAAATGTCAGTGATTGTTTGCGACGTTTGGCAAACTCCAGCGGTGACATAAGACTGAGTGTGGCACTAATTTGAGCATCTAAATCAAGCACAAGTACCCGTTTGCCATGATTTTTCGCTAAACAAGTAGCTAAATTAACTGTGAGGGTGGTTTTTCCCACACCACCTTTCATATTTGCGGTTGCGATTACATATCCCATTAGTTAAGTCCTCTCATAAGGCATTTTTATTTAGGTAGCGTATATGTTTAGTTATCAATTGAAAATCTTTGGTTAATTTAAGATTTGGCAGCATTCCAAAAAGCGATTTTGGCGATTTTAATTACCTTAAGGCAGTCAGAATTATAGCAGTGAAAGGTGCATTGTTGGCGGGTAAGGGTACGTACTGCTGGTATATTCACCTCGTACCCAACCTGTCAATCACATTTTACTCGCAGCCAAATAGAAATTTTTTACACACTGAGGAATTATGTAGATAGAATTGTATAGATGCATTCCTTGCCATGCTAGTATGACTGCCAACTATGCTTCAACTTTACGAAACATTTTTCAAGCGATCGCTCCTCATAGTAGTGAATCAGACGTAGAAAAGAAGATTATAGCCCCACTGCTGCAAATTCTCGGTTACAGTCATACTGATTGGGAGCCTCAAGCTATAGTCGGCAAATCTAAACTTGACTTTTTGGTACTTCCACCAACCTCAGCCATACCATACGCACCTTATTTAGTAATTGAGGCTAAAGCTCCCAATAAAAACATTGCTCATAATGTTTGGCAAATTAATAAATATATGCGTCAAACCGCAGCTATTCTAGGACTTTTAACGAATGGCTATCAGTTTTGTTTACTTTATAATTACAATCAAAAACCTACGGTTCTTCTCGATTATTCTCAAAAGCAATTTATCGAAAATTTTCACTCATTTGATAAAATTTTATGTAAACAGACTTGCTTGCAAGTTTATCAGAAATTATATCAAAACGAACAGCAACTACGTTTCAAATTTATCAATTCAATTTCTCAACTATTTGCAGATGAAGAGAACTTAAAATTATCCGCGAAAGGCAATAATTCCCCCAACGAAAGCAAAAAAGATTTTGCAAGTGCTACGAAGCTTGAAGAAGCATCTTTAATCACTGAATCAAAAAAGGAACGTCAAGCTATGATTATTACTGTATTTAACAACAAAGGTGGCGTGGGTAAAACCACAACAACTATTAACCTAGCTGCTGCACTCAACAAGCTGGGTAAGCGGGTATTACTGGTTGATATTGATGCTCAAGCTAATTTGACAACAGGATTAGGAATTGACCCTTTTGAAGATATTGAACAGCAAGGTAAAAAAGATATTAGTCATTTATTAATTGAACCGCGAACTAAATTAGAAGATACTATTGTAAAAACTCATTGGGGTGATGTTGAATTAGATTTAGTTCCATCGCACATTCGTTTGAGTAAAATGGAGACAGAATTTAATACAAGAGTGGATATGGATCGGGTGCTAGCAAAAAAATTAAAAAAGCATGAATATGATTATGATTTCATTCTTATCGATCCACCTCCATCTTTTGGGAGAGTCAACGGTATATCATTAATGGCATCATCAGCTATTCTGATACCTATTCAGTTATCAGCTTACGCAATTCGAGCATTAGAGTATGTCTTAGATAGAACAAACGAAATAGAGCAGTTAAAAGATGAACCTCTACCAATATTAGGAATAGCAGTTAGTATGTATGATCAAAAATCATCTGCTTACAATAAGTCTATGGTTATCCGGCTCTTTGAGATGTTAGAAAAAAGTGGTGCAGCTAACAAAGTAGAACTTTTTCCTGAAAGCACTTGGATTCCTCGCTTAAATATTGTTTCTATTTGCCAGGATAAAGGATACCCACTATACCAAAGCGAATTTGACGACAAACTGGCATATCAAGAAAAAGAGGCTGCACAGAAAGTCCTAGAACGCTATACAAATTTAGCGGAACATTTCATTAAAATTACAGGGTAGATTAGAAATAATGGATAGTTCAGAACGTCGCACTCGTATTCGAGCAAATTTAGGTATTGAAGCAATTAGTCATGGTCAAATTTACACTTTTCAGATTGCTATACCAAAGCCGGAAGATTTAGAAATTCCTTTAGAAAGACGCGAAAACTTAGAAAGAAGTCTCACTCAACAAGGTAGTAATTTAATTCCTCTAATTGTACGTCGTACTGAAGCGTACAGTGAGGAAGAAGAATACGAAGTGGTTTACGGTGCTGATTTGTGTCTTGTTGCTAAAGAACTTGACATTGAGAAGCTATGGGTTTGGGTTTTTGATATGACTGATGAACAAGCTGCTGCTGCAAAAGAAGAAATGCAGCAATTGCTAGGTTCATCAAATTATGATGAAAAAACTGGAGGCAAAGAAACTGATATTAATAGCTTACTTGAGCAAAAACTGAAACCAATTTCTGCCAAGCTTAACCAACTAATTTCAAATCCTTCTAGTAGTACAGAAAAATCGAATAATGATCAAAAGCTAAAAGCAATTGAAACCAAACTTGAAAATCTATTATCTGCTTTTGAAAAACTTACAGCACTTGTTGAGGAAGTGCTACCACCGAAGAAGTTAAATTTGCTAACAGCAGGCGATGAACAAATCAATAGCATTTTGGAAGAAGCAGGAACTAAGACTAATCAAAGAAAAGCCGCATTAGAAGCTATTAAATATTGGCAAAAATCTGGCAGAGTTTTAAGTTGGGGAAATCTTGATAAATCAACCAAATCTGGCGAACATAAAATTAAAAACTTTGCGGAAGGAACTTACGATAAGTTAAAAGAGAAATTTAAGATAAGTTAAAATAAAGATGTTGCAGAGATACGCAGTAATTAATAGAGTGCGCTATTGGCAGTGTAACGCACCCTGGTTAACACGCATCATCCCCGCACACTCCGCACCAAATCAAAAGCCTTCCCCCGCAACCCAATCGGCAAAAATGACAACCCTAACCCAGTCCATGCTTTACTAACAGAAACAGACTTTCCAGCCAAAACTAGCTGTCTTCCCTTTTGCGTTTCACCTGTTTCAATCAACCGCAAACCTAACAATAACTGTGTCTCAGCAAGCTTATTTTGCCTAAATTTCTCTAACTTATCCGACTCAAACTGATAACTTTCCAAATAACTCAACTTATCAGTTAAATAACGAATCGCTCGATTAGTTCCTTGCTGTTCTGCATGAACGCGATATTCCATCAATAATTCTGGTAAATAATAGCCTTTTTTACCAGCTAAAGCTAACCGCACAAATAAATCATTATCTTCACAGTTTTGCATATTGGGCAGCATATATCCCAATTCTTGCAAAGTTTCGCGACGAAATAAAGTTGCACCTATTTGGAAGCTTTGTTTAACAAACACAACTTCCAACAAATTATCGACAACACCCTGTGATAAACTTTTTCTTCCCCAAAAACGAGAATTTTCTTGAGTTTTCGCTTCATCCCTGACATTATTAATATCAATTATCCAGTGGTCAGTACCAACAAAACTAATACTGGAATCTTTATCAAAAATTGCCACAGTACGCGCTAAAAAACCTGGATTTAGTCTATCATCATCATCAAACTTCATAAAATATTCGCCAGTTGCAGCCTCAAAGCCAGAACGCATATTATTGCTTTTACCAATATTTTGCGGATGACGAATATATTTAATTCGGCTATCTCTATACTGTGACATCAACTCAGGTGTACCATCAGCAGAACCGTCATCACAGATAATTAATTCAAAGTCTTCATAAGACTGCTTGAGTACACTTTCAATAGCGAAAGGCAGTAAATTAACTCGATTAAAAGTAGGAATGGAAACAGTAACTTTAGGCATATTTTATAAACCTAATATTGACTAGAGTAGAAATACTGATTTTTAATTTTGCTTTCCTCAGTATTTTCTTTTGATTAGAAATAGCTGACAACGATTATACCGATATAATTCTGATGACATAAACTATTGACTAAGGTCATTGTATATACAGCAGATTTCAAGGCGCGTGAAGT
>JBPCQW010000450.1:0-5236 GCA_050997715.1 Hassallia sp. | reverse complement strand
ATTCATCGCTTCACAAACGAGTATCCGAATGTCCAGGTGATTGTCACTTCTCGCGTCATTGGCTACAAAGCGCAACGATTGCGAGATGCTGAGTTTCGGCACTTCATATTGCAAGATTTAGAAGTAGAACAAATTCAGGATTTTATTTACCGCTGGCATGATTTAACATTTAACGATGAAGCGGATAAACTCAGAAAACGTGAGCGATTACAAAGAGGAATTGAAGCTTCAGAATCTATTGCCGAATTAGCGGGTAATCCTCTGCTGCTGACGATGATGGCAATACTTAATAGGAATCAAGAATTGCCGCGAGATAGAGCGAAACTTTATAACCAAGCATCGCAGGTGTTGTTGCATCAATGGGATGTGGAACGCGCTTTAATTGAAGATAAAAGATTAGATCCGAAAACGATTGATTATAAAGATAAGCAAGCGATGCTGCGTCAGGTTGCTTATTATATGCAAACCAGTGAGAAAGGTTTGGCAGGTAATTTAATTAGTGCGGGTGATTTAGAGAAGATTCTAACTGACTATTTGAAGAGTATAGAAGTTAGTCTACCTAGAGAAGCTGCGAGGCTGATGATTAATCAACTGCGGACTCGTAATTTTATGTTATGTTTCCTTGGTGCAGATTATTATGCTTTTGTGCATCGGACATTTTTAGAATATTTCTGTGCTTGGGAGTTTGTTTGGCAGTTTGAGAAGACGCAAACGTTGACTATTGAGGAATTGAAAACAGAAGTTTTTGGGAAACACTGCGATGATCAAACTTGGCATGAGGTGTTGCAGCTAATTATAGGAATGATTGAGCCTAAGTTTGCTGGAAAAATAATTGATTATCTTATTGACGAATATGGTGCAGGTGATTATTTGATGAACATTGAATTAGCAGTTAATTGTTTTTTAGAAGTAAAAAAACCTTCTGCCATTACTTCGGTAGAAGATAAAATAATTGAATTCATCAAAAATTTAATTAATATTGAATCTATCATAGATTTCCTTCGTTTTGAAGATGAAGATGTAATAGATTATATCCATACAAAAGCTATCTCATGGATTGCCACCAACTGGAAAACACACCCGGAGACTTTAGCTTGGCTTAAAAAGCTAATTCATGATAGTACAGTTAGACTGGAGTCTCTTTCCAGTTACATTGACGAAGACTATTCCTCTTACATGGAATTTGATAAAATAGAGACGATACAAGTTACAGCACTACAAAAATTGGCACGAGGTTGGAAAGATGACCCAGATACTTTACTAATGCTCAAAAATCTAGCTGTATCTAGTAATCATAACTTTGGTCAAGTTACAGCATTACAAGAATTGGCACGAGGTTGGAAAGATGACCCAGACACTTTACCAATGGTCAAAAATCTAGCTGTATCTAGTAATCATAACTTTGTTCAAGTTACAGCATTGCAAGAGTTGGCACGAGGTTGGAAAGATGACCCAGATACTTTACCAATGCTCAAAATGCTCTTGTCTAGTAGTGATAACTCTGTTCATGTTACAGCATTGCAAGAGTTAGCACAAGGCTGGAAAGATGACCCAGACACTTTGCCAATGCTCAAAGCTTTAGCTTTGTCTAATGATAAAAACGTAAATAAAAGAGTAGTAATAGAGGAATTAGCTAGAGGCTGGAAAGATGATCCTTATATCTTATCTATACTCAAAACGTGTTTCGAGTCTGAAAATAGAAGTTTATTCAAAAACAGTCTGCGAAATACTCTAATGCAAGAACTAATTCAGGGTTGGCAGCCTAACTCTGATATTTATAATTTTATATATGATTGTGCCAATGATAATTCATTTAACCCACTCTTGAGCCAATCTGAAGACAACCCTCGGCAAGTTGCACTCTTAGCAATTATCGAGCAATATCCTCAGCATTCCCAGACTTTACCACTATTGCGCGACAGAGCAGAGAATGACGCAGATGAGAAACTGCGGGAGTTTGCACAGAAGAAGTTGAAGGAGTTAGATAAGTAAAATAGTCGTAAGAATATGAATAACACAGAAGTTCGTCAGCAAATCAACCAATATCTAGATGAATTATCTTCCGAACGTCTACAGCTGGTTGCTAATTTTTTAGCTTATCTTGCGGATAAAGAAAGTGAAGACGCAACTCAGGAACTACTAGACATTCCTGGATTTATTGAATCCTTCGACAGGGGTAAAAAAGATATTGCTGAAGGTCGTGTAAAAAATTGGAGAACAATTCGCTCTGATGTATAGTGTTGTTTTATCTGCTGAAGCAGAGGAGATTTATGCTTCAGCTAGATTGCCGGGTTTCGACTCCGCTCAACCCTCGTCTTCTCAGGGATCGAGCATTGAGCGAAGTCGAAATGCGTCTTACAAATAATTGCAACTTTCTACTTACCAGTAAGAGTAACTTTATCTGGTAAGGATGGGAATGATGCGAAAGCTTACCAAGAAAAAGACGTTAATAATGCACTTCAAAAGCTAGAGGAAATTAAAAAGGCTCAAGAGGAAGAACAAGAATGAATTCTCATTACACTATTATTATTCAATGGTCTGACGAAGATAACTGTTATGTTGTCAGTCTTCCTGAATGGGGAGAATTTTGTCATACCCACGGAGATACTTATGAGGAGGCAGTTAAGAATGCTCAAGAAGTTTTAGAAATGTTGATTTCGTCAGCTTTGGAAGACGGTGAACTTTTACCAGAACCGCAAACCCTAGCAAAGACGTTTAAAGTAGCATAAAGATTGATTCGATGAAAGAGGGATTATGACTACATCTGTAAATACAACCAAAGTCTACGACGAAATTATTGACTTTATTGCTGGGGGAACTACACCCCAAAGTGTTATAGATTTTAAACTATCAAATGCAGCGCAGGAGCGTTTAGAAGATTTGGTTTACGCACACCAAACCGGAGAACTGACACCAGAAGAAAAAAAAGAGTTGGATCGGTTCCTCACGTTAGAGCATATAATGAGGTTGGCAAAAGCACGCGCTTATAAGTACATTACAGCCGAGTAAATATAAGAAGTGTCTCGACCTTATATTAGTTTAGAACTTCGCCGTTTAGTTGCCGATCGCGCTGATTATTTGTGCGAATACTGCTTAATTCCAGATACAAACGGCGTAAGCTTTCAAGTTGACCACATCATCAGTTTGACACTCCCCGCGATAAATCGACGTGGATTCTTGGTTCAACGAAACCACTTAACCTAGAGTCCTTGCGTTATCTAGACCAGAGGTGGGATTCTCCCCAAGCGTTAACTTTCCGAGTGCCCCTCGGTAGTTGCATTGCTGCAAGTCCTGTTTAGTTTGAAACAATTTGTTCCAAAATTCTGAGTCGTCTAGCCCTTATGAATCTTTTACCTACTGCTAGGAGGAAACTAGAACAATGCAGTAGAACCGCATAGATTCAATTATCAAGGTTCAGCGTTTTGTCTTTCGACAGCTAGGTTTTTTAAGTGGTTGATTACCTTTCCACTATTATTAGTATAGTATATTCGTACACTAATTAATTGAAAGCTGTCGTATAACGACGTAGCTCTAAACCCATTTTTTCGGTAAAGACTTCAGCCGTTAATCTTAACTATGAGCGGTGAACCCCTCACTACGAGCAAATTTAAATAGAATGTGCGATCGCATGACTTTGTGGGAATCATAAACTTAGTAAATATTGCTACTTTAGCAATCGATTCACCAAGGTAATTATACGATGGCTTATCAAAATGTCAACGCCAGCATTTCCCCACAAGATATCCAAGAAATTAAAGCAGCACTACAGACTATCCAAAAAAAGCTACCCTTTTTGATTACCCTAACTACCGAAGAACGACGCAAGTTAGTGAAAATGGGTGATAAAAGCCTAGCTTTTGTTAATAATAGCGTTGCCGCTGCTCAATCCAACCGCGACATTCTCCCCGCAAGTTTTGACGTTGAAGAATTGGTGCGAGATTACCAATTAACTACCACACTCACCGAACTTTTAACCTCAATGCGGCAACTCACCGAAAAGGTAGATGATACCCTATTAGCAGTCGGTAGTGATACCATGACCAGCAGTTTGACTGTTTATGACTATGTAAAGACTGCTGCAAAGAAGACTCCAGGCTTGAAAACTATTGCCGAACAGTTAGGTGAACGTTTTAAAGCTATCAGGGGTAGAACTGGTAAAGCTGCATCAGGTTCTTGATAAATTAATACTCATTAATGAGTCTTTTAACTGGATTAATGAGTCTTTTAACTGGATTAATGAGGCTTTTAACTGGATTAATGAGGCTTTTAACTCCATTAATGAGTCTTTTAACTCCATTAATGAGGCTTTTAACTCCATTAATGAGTAATTTTTAATTGCGATCGCTTTTCTTCAGCTATTGTGTTTTACTGAAAATACCGATGATGTATGTATTTTCGCAGGCGATCGCACTTTCCCCTTTCCCCACCTTTATAATCAGTTTATTGATTTGGAGGTGTTTGCTCTGCTGCTTGCTGGACTTGTGCAACATCCAAATCCAACGCTTGCGCTATTTGTTCTACAGTTAACCCTAATACTAAAAGCCTGGGTATAGCTTCTAATTTTGCTTCCACACGACCTTTTTGTTCACCTTCTTCTTTACCTTCTTGATAAACTCGTGTTTGCTTTAACTCACTTAACCCAAACATTGCTTCTATCTCCTCTCGACTCATTTTCGGAAACTTATAAACTAAGATTGTCTCGATAAATTCTAGTAACTGCTGTTGCAGTTGTAGATTTACCGCTTGCTTGGTTCGGCTGATTAATTCTCTAGCAGCGATAATTGCTGTATCTTCATCTTCAACTACTAACTTAATAGTAGCAATACCAATTGGTAGTGATGCAGCTTCACCTAATTCATCTAAATAAATTCGGCTGATACGCTGACTGGTAAAGAATTCATGGCAATCTTTGGTATCAGATGTATCTATGTTTCTAGTCGGATAAATCACTACTCCGCGCCAAGTGCTTTTGGGTTTATTTTGACGTAAGTATAAAAAGATTTCTGACAACAGACGTGAGTAAAGTTCTGTGTCAGACTGAAATTGAACTTCAACAAAATAAATTGGGTTATTTTCTTCTTGAATGGGAAGAAATACACCATCAATTCTGAAAGCTGTTTGCTTTATTTCAACCGAAGCAAATTGATAAACGTTTGCGGTTTCGGGAGGGTTGCTAATCAGTTCAAAGAAGATGCTGGGGAATTCTTGAAATAGGCGATAAAATATACTGTCGGTT
>JBPCQW010000047.1:0-3935 GCA_050997715.1 Hassallia sp. | reverse complement strand
CATACTGCCAGACAAAAGCGTGTTTATCTTCATAAAAGGCAGCATTCCAATTATTTGTTTTCATCAAAAGTTCTCCCTAACTAGTGATGTGCATTGCTTGCCCTCAACCTTGCACACTAAGTAGATGGCAGCTTAATCATTACGATAGAAAAGATTTTTAATTATGTCCAATATATTTTTAAGCTTCAATTAATATTTAAAAGATATGAGTTATGGTGTGCAATGGAACTACGGCATCTACGCTACTTTATGACATTAGCGGAGGAACTCCACTTTGGACGGGCAGCCGAAAGGTTGCATATTGCCCAACCACCTTTAAGTCAACAAATCCGCCAATTAGAGACAGAGTTAGGCTTTGAACTGTTTCACCGCACGAAACGAAAAGTGCAGTTAACTGAAGCAGGACAAGTTTTTTTAGATGAAGTGCAGCAAATATTCAAGCAATTAGAACAGGCAATTCAAATCGGACGCCAAACCAATCGGGGGGAAATGGGACAATTGGTTATTGGCTTTGTTAGTTCTGCACCATACAATATTTTACCAACAATTTTGCGGGCATTTCGTAGCAGCGTTCCGGAAGTAAGGTTAGAGTTGCACGAACTAACCACAAATCAACAGTTTCGATGGTTGCGTGAAAGTCGAATTGATGTGGGGTTTGTGCGTCCACCTGTAGAAGATGCATTGAACTTTGAAATAATTTTTCAAGAATCGCTGATGGTAGCATTACCTGATACACATGAGTTAGCAAATCATAGTAATGTTTGTTTGCGATCGCTTAAAAATGAACCTTTCATTTTATTTCCGCGTTTGTTAGCACCTGGACTCTACGATTTAATTATCAGTCTTTGTCAGCAAGCGGGTTTTAGTCCCAACGTCACTCAAGAAGCGATTCAAATGCAAACGATTGTCAGCTTAGTTGCAGGTGGTTTGGGTATTGCGATTGTCCCAGAATCTCTGCAAAATTTGCAACGAACTGGGGTAGTATATAAAACTGTGCAAGAACCAACTCCGAAAACAGCGATCGCCATAATTTGGCGAAAAAATGATGCATCTGCGATCGTGCAAAAGTTTTTGGAGATAGCTAGTACCGCTACGCAAAAGTAAAAAGATTTATACCATAAGTAGGGGTGGGGTTTCCCCACCCTTTTCCCCAAAAAATGCAACAAGTCTATTGAATTAAGCCTCTAGACGATCCTAACGGACCACGAGTGACACCAAGTTGATTTTGCAACTTTAATTCTCGCCAAAGTTGAGAACCTTTAATTTCGCCTTGCAGCAGTTGCTGATAGCGATGTATCGTTTGCGTCACTTCTTCGGGTGTTTCATCCACAAACTCAATACGGAAGTGTTGCAAACCAAGCTCTATCAGCCGCTGTACGTATTCTGCTCCAGTTTGTGCTGTGCCGTTAAATACTGTATTGCGACAACCGACATCCGCTTGCAAAATGTGTTCGCATCCTACCCTATCTTTAATTTTCACCTCATGCTTTTCGCATGGTCTGCCGCAATTGGTGTAGTCTGTCCCTTGAGATAGAAACGCACAAAAGACACAATGCTCCATATGAAACATCGGTATATGTTGATGAATCGTCACCTCAAACCATTGCGGAGGACAACTACTAAGCAAATCTTGTAATTGAGTAATGTTTAAATCATAGGATGCCGTCACCCGTTCCAAATTAAAGCGATGTTTAAAGTAATCTGCCGTTAAAGCATTCGCAACGTTAAAAGAGAAATCTGCTATACAACGTTCTTGTGCGAAGAATTCTAAATGGTCATAATTCCGCACCAGATAACCATCAGCCTTACAATCACGCACCTGTTGCAAAATCCACTTTTCCCCAGGTTTCGTAATTCGCGGTAGCGCTAGCCAAATTTGGGGAGCGGGGGAGAGGGGGGGAGTAGGGGGAGATGAGGAAGCAAATTCTCCGTTATCCGCTTGTCCCCCCTGTCTTCCTTGACGTACCATTTCCACCGCTTTGCGATACTTATGCGGATCTTCAAATTCACAGTAAAGCATCTCAATTCCGGCATTTAGTGCAGCTTGCAATTGCTTGAGCGATCGCACTAACACGATGAGGCTAGGTGTGTGCGGCTGTGCAGGTATGGGGGAGGGAAGTAAATCTTCTAAAGAAGCATCAGAATGCAGCTGCCAACGTTTGGGAAGCGATCGCCTAACCTCTAACTGCGTCACAATTTCCCGTCGCATCCGATTTAATTCACTTACGGGCAGCATCATTCCATCTTTCAGGTTATTTGTCAATTTTGCTAAACAAAAAGGAGTATTGCCAAGCCTCGCGAATTGTTCATGCAGACGTTCTTTTGTTAAGGGTTTGGTGTGTGCCTCAACTAATGAGATTGTAGATTCTACTTGAACCACATGATTGAGTTCGTCATTCGCTTTTGCTATCAACTTGTCTCCCACTTCTCCATAAACCTCTACAGAAATGGGACGTTGAAATTGCGGATTTTCCCCAGCAAAACTTTGTCGTAATTGCTTATCTAATTCTGGGTCACTAGTTTTCCATACTTTATCACCCACATGCACTCGTTGCAGATTCAAGTCATGCCGCCCAAAGGTTAACGCAGCTTCTTTACCTTTGTGTTCCACTGCATAGATCCGACCCCCTTCTTCTTTTGCTTCTGGATGTCCGCAGTCAAAAACAACACCATTCCCAGGTTTAACAGGCGCTTCTAGCTTAAGAATTACCTGTTCATTACGAATGCGGATAACTTCACCCAGATAGACTCCACGCTTTTTACCAAAGCGGGCGTGAACCAGTTCTTGATTGTTGATTCCACGGAACCAACCTGTATAAATGCCGCGAGAGAACGCCATCTCTAAATTGTAGCGTTCCGGGGAAGAGGAGGGGAAAGAAGAATTAGTCTCCTTGTCCCCTTGTCTCCCTTGTCCCCTTGTCTCCCTGTCTCCCAGCTCCAACACCCGATCCAGTGCTTGCCGATAAACACGAGTAACATTAGCAACATATTCTGGCGTTTTTAAACGTCCTTCAATCTTGAGACAAGTCACGCCTGACTTCACCAAATCTGGCAGAACCTCTAGCCCTGCCAAGTCTTGAGGACTGAGTAAGTATTTGCGCTCGCCTAAATCTACAACTTCCCCATCTGCTATTAACTCGTAGGGCATTCGGCAAGCTTGGGCACATTCACCTCTATTAGCCGAACGTCCTCCTAAAGCTTCACTCGTCAAACATTGCCCAGAATAAGCGACGCATAAAGCACCGTGAACAAACACTTCTAAAGGTAGCGAGGTTTGATGCTGAATTTTGTCGATTTCTTTTAGGGAACACTCACGGGCAAGCACAACTAAATTACACCCTAATGACTCTGCAAATTCCACACCAGCAGCACTGGTGATAGTCATCTGAGTTGAAGCATGAATGGGAAAATCTGGGGAAATATGACGAATTAAGCGGCAAATACCGACATCCTGGACGATTACTGCATCTACCCCCGCTGTAATAATCGAGCGGATATATTGCTGTGCTTCTTGAAGTCCTTGGGGAAAGATTAGCGTATTTAGAGTGACATAGCCTTTCACACCCCGACGGTGCAGGAATTGCACTAATTCTGGCAAATCTGCTTCAGTGAAATTTTCTGCCCGCATTCTGGCATTAAACCGCTCCAAACCGAAGTAAATCGCATCTGCACCGTTTTCTACAGCAGCTTTAGCGCATTCCCAATTACCTGCGGGTGCTAGGAGTTCGGGAAGTTGAAGAGTACTTGGGGTGAGTTCGGCTTTCATCGGTACTAAGGCAGAATAGGTGACTCCTTAGTGATTTTATCGTTGGTGAAGGATTATGTGTGGGGGAAGGGAGGCGATCGCTTATTTATTAATCGCAGATGGGAATACTGAGAATACAATAAGTCTTTTTGACAACAAATATGGTTAATCCTTTCACTCAGAAACCAGA
>JBPCQW010000322.1:0-6546 GCA_050997715.1 Hassallia sp. | reverse complement strand
GACAGAAAATAATTCTTTTCGGTTAAATTGGTTGCACAATTTTTAACAATTTTTCGCTCTTGGTGACAAAAAAGTTTATTTTTTAACTAGGAATCACCATGTCAAGATGTCAAAATAACCAGAAACTCACATTTCCCCGGTTAAGATAAACGAACACAGTGACTATGGTAGTTTAATTACCTGCATCTTCCTTTTACTTCAGTAATTTAATGCATAATAAAGTGTCTGATAACAACTCTAACCAACAACCTGATAATTCCTGGATCGCAGAACTAGGTAGAACAGTAGTATTAAGTATAATTCTTGCCTTGGGAATTCGCACCTTTGTTGCGGAAGCTCGCTGGATTCCCTCTGGTTCAATGGAACCTACCCTGCACGGTTCGGAAAATCAGTGGGAGGCAGACAAAATCATTGTTGATAAGTTGAAGTATAAATTTTCTGACCCACGCCGAGGAGACATTGTAGTATTTTCCCCTACAGAAGAGTTGCAAAAAGAACAATATCAAGATGCTTTTATTAAACGTATAATTGGTCTACCTGGAGAAAAAGTAGAACTTAGAGATGGCAAAGTATACATTAACAACAAACTTCTTCAGGAAACCAACTATCTTAGTAAAGACTTCCGCACAGAAAAAGAAGTTTGCACCTCAGGACCACAGCCACCTTTTTTATCCAAACCCGTAACTATACCGCCTAACTCATATCTGGTATTAGGAGACAACCGTACCCAGAGTTATGATGGTCGCTGTTGGGGTGTTGTTCCTCGCGGAAACATTATTGGTCGTGCTGTACTTCGTTTTTGGCCTTTAAATCATATTGGCGGAATCGATAATAAGACACCACTGTATCAAAATTAAAGAGAATTTATTTGGGTAAGGCACTAAAATGAGTCGTAAGCAAAATCAAGTATCGCCATCTTTAAAAGAGCAAAATTTCTGGATAGAGACAACTAAAACTATTGCACTAAGTTTAATTTTTGCTTTTGGGATACGCACTTTTGCGGCACAAGCTTTCAACGTCCTTTCGGGGTCAATGGAGCCGACTTTACAAATTGATGATAAGTTTATTGTAGACAAGGTGAGCTACCACTTTAGTCAGCCAAAACGCGGAGACATTGTGGTATTTTCACCTACACAGGAGCTTCAAAAAGAAGAATATCACGATGCTTTTATTAAACGTGTGATTGCAGTACCCGGAGAAAAGGTAGAACTCCGGGAAGGCAAAGTTTATGTCAACAATAAACCTCTCTTGGAAGATAATTACTTTAACTCTCAACCGTGGACATCGATTGATGTTTGCACTATAGGAAAGCAGCCACCTTATTTATCTCAACCAGTTACTATACCCGCGAATTCGTACTTGGTACTAGGTGACAACCGAATAAATAGCTATGATGGTCGCTGTTGGGGCATTGTCCCGCGTGAGAATATTATTGGACGTGCCGTAGTTCGCTTTTGGCCCTTAAATCATATTGGCGAATTAAATAAGTAACAATCACTCATTTAATAAAAAACGGCAGCTTTTAGAGTAGCTAAATTTATGTATGTTAAAGCTAACAAAGATTTACATCTAATGTTAGAGAATGTCTAAAAAGTAAAGCCTGTTTGTCAAATATATTTTCAATTTTAGTGAGTGCGTTGATGTAGTTTAACGCACTCTATTTTTTTTCTATATCTGTTTCTTTTCTTAGTATCTTGCCAATTCGTTCAATTATATATTTTTATGATAAATATTTATAAAAATATATTTGTAGAAAAAAACATTCAATATGTTCTGTAACTTTTTTTGCTATCATCACCGAACCGCAAATTTGCCTCTGGGGAAAATGATAAAGAAAAATGTTATCGATACTTCAGTGCGTGAAATTTATGATTTATTTTTAGGTAATATTTTATATTAGTAGATTGCTAAGAGTTGCGGCTAAGGCTGGGGGAGTGCAAAACAGGGTGATAAGGGAGACAAGGAGAGGACACAGGGAGTGGGTATTTTCCCCCCGTTGTGCGCAGTGTCTGGGCTAGGAGAGGAACGTCTCCGTGGAGAAGGGGGACAATCAATTCAAAATGCAAAATTAATGCTTTTTTTAATTTTAATCTTTAATTCCCCGTTCGCGTAGCGTCTTTGTTCGTGCTTGCGTCTTTGGGATTGAGAAGGAGAAGGGATTCCCTCATCTCCCCACACTTCCTTTACCCGATCTAATCTTTGAGATACAAGACATAGGTATCGCTATCGCACCTAAATAAATTGATATACTTCTTCAAGCTTTTGGGCAAACTGAAACTAGTAGACAATCACAATAACGAACAAGACTAGGTTTAGCCATTAGCCGCAAGTACGTACAGAAGAAGTATTAATAGAAAAAATACGCACTGGAGGTGAAATATATCAACCAAGTAGAAACCACAAATACAAAAGTTGTTTGTCAAGAAACCCAGATAATTATGACTGAACCCGACCTTAGTCAGCATCACAGATCAAGCTGAGTGGAAAGCAAAGGTACACCATGCAGCAAGCAGTCAGTTGTAGCGATGGGAGGAGTGCGATTGAGAAGGGTAGTAACAAGAGAAAGAAGAAAATAGGTAATCTTGTAGTGGGAAAAAAGTAATTTTAGAATTACTTCAACAAATAGCTCAAGATAACCCGCTAATTTTCCGCGTTTTCCGAGGTTTAGCAAACAACTATCAATTTGAGAAAATTATGGAATTAACTAGAACAAAGGCAGAATGAATTACAAGCGGTTAGATCCTCATAAAAAAGATATTTTGATTATTGACGATACAGCAGATAATTTGCGAGTTTTATCCTCACTACTGACAAAGCATGGATATAACGTTCGTAAAGCTTTGAATTGGCAAATGGCTCTGACTGCTTGTGAAACAGTATTACCCGATTTAATTTTGCTTGACATTATGATGCCAGAAGTAGATGGCTATAAGGTTTGTCAGCGTTTAAAAGCGAGTGATTTAACTGCCGATATTCCGGTGATTTTTATTAGCGCTTTGGATGACGTTTTTGACAAAGTAAAAGCTTTTGGGGCAGGAGGTGTAGACTATATTACCAAACCTTTTGAGTTTGAAGAAGTTTTAGTGCGTGTCAAAAATCAACTAGCGTTGAAAACAGCGCGACTAGAAATATTAAAATTAAACACCGAACTAGAACAAAGAGTAAAACAACGTACTGGTGAATTAGAAAAAGCTCTACAAAAACTTCAGGGAGAAGTTACTTTTCGGCAGCAACTGCAAAATAAACTGCTGAATACAGCATTGCATGATTCACTGACTGGATTGCCGAATCGAGTTTTGTTTATTAAACGACTAGAAAAAGCTTTAAATCGGGCTAAACTAGAAACTGATTTTCAGTTTGCCGTGCTGTTTTTGGATTGCGATCGCTTTCAACTTGTCAATGATTCTCTTGGTCATCTGGTGGGAGATGAATTGCTCATAGCGATTGCCAGTCGTCTCGAACAATCTTTATTGCCTGTTGATACTTTAGCACGATTAGGCGGAGATGAATTTGGAATTATTCTCGAAACTTTAACAGATATCACCCAGGCAATTCAAGTTGCCGAACATATTATGCAACAGTTCTTACTAGCTTTTAAATTGTCTCGATATGAGGTATTTGTCAATGCCAGTATTGGCATTACTTGGGGCAATAGTGATTGCGAAAAAGCTGAGTATTTGTTGCGAGATGCTGATACAGCAATGTATCGAGCTAAAGCTTTAGGAAAAGCCAGATATCACGTTTTTAACCCACAAATGCATCACAGAGCCACCCAGCTTTTAGAGCTAGAAAACGATTTGCGTAGAGCTGTAGAACGGCAAGAATTTATCGTTTACTATCAGCCAATTATTTCTTTAGTTACAGGCAAAATTTCTGGATTAGAAGCGCTTGTGCGTTGGCAACATCCTACTCGCGGTTTGATTTCTCCTACAGAGTTTATTCCGGTTGCAGAAGAAACAGGTTTGATTCATGCTATCAATATTTGGGTATTGCGATCGGCTTGCAAGCAGCTAACTATTTGGCAAAATCACAACTCGACACTAAAATCTCTAACTATCAGTGTCAATTTGAGTGTACGCTTGTTTTCAGACCCGAAATTAATAACACAAATTGACCAGATTATTCAAGAAACTAAAATAAATCCTGCTTGTCTAGAAATAGAGATTACAGAAAGTGTAATTATGGAAAATAGTCAGGCATTGAAAAAAATTTTTAAACAATTAATAGAGCGGAAAATTAAATTAGTTATGGATGACTTTGGTACAGGTTATTCATCGTTAAGTTATTTGTATAACTTTCCTTTTAATGTCTTAAAGATTGACCAATCCTTTGTCAAACGTATGCAGGAAAACGAAGAAAGCATGGGGTTAGTGCCAGCTATGCTCGGTATTGCCAACTCAATGGGGATGAGTACGATCGCTGAAGGTGTAGAAACAACTTTTCAGTTAGTACAACTGAGAAATTTAAACTGTAATTTCGCTCAAGGATATCTATTTTCTCGACCTCTTCACCCAGAATTGGTTCTAGACTTCATCAAGACCGCACCTCAATGGTAACTAAAGGAAAAATAATCACTCTTGAGCGATCGCTCTTTACGGTTCTGGGATAGATAAGTCCGTACAAAAGCCTTTATTTGATTTATTTTTTACCACAAAATCCGTGGGCAAAGCTAGCAGATTAGAATTATCGATTAGCTATCAGATTGTAGTCCAAAAACATCCAAGACACATTACCTGCTGCTCATCACCTCTTCAAGGAGCAGAGGAAAGCGATTTAAATCCCATTATAGCAACCTGAGTTATTAGTCAATAGTCATTACTCTGTAGTATTTATCACAGAATGAATGACCCTGGACTTTTAACTATTAACCCAAAACTTTTTCTTAACTAATGAGTACAATTTTCAGTCACATATAAGCATAATAGAGAAGTGACTGATCACATCAACCCCATTAGCTCCCTCAAAGAAGGTCACTGGTTTAAGCTCATCTGCGGCGCCAGTTTCCAACATCTGCCTGCGGTCAGTAGTTTAACATTAGCCTACACATTGGCTGGTGCTGACTGCATAGATGTCGCAGCTGATCCTGCGGTGATTGCAGCAGCGCAAGCTGCGCTACAAGTAGCCAAAAATCTAGCTGGGGATGCCGAAAAGCGAGGCTTTGGCAATCATGCAAAGCCCCCTTTGTTAATGGTCAGTTTAAACGATGGGGAAGACCCCCATTTCCGCAAAGCCGAATTTAATCCTACTGAATGTCCTCCGGACTGCGATAGACCATGTGAAAAAATTTGTCCAGTGCAAGCAATTGTATTTAACGGTATAAAAGACGACTTTTCGGGAGTTGTATCGCAAAAATGCTACGGTTGCGGTCGTTGTTTACCAGCTTGTCCTTATGGTATAATTTATACAAGGTCATATGTTTCAACTCCAGGAGCGATCGCACCGTTGGTAATGTCAACCGGGGTAAATGCCCTAGAAATCCATACAAAAGTAGGACGCTTAACAGAATTTAAACGATTGTGGCAAGCAATTTCACCGTGGACAGATCGTCTGAAGGTAGTATCAATTAGTTGTCCCGATGGCGATAACTTAACTGACTACTTACACGCAGTTTCCGATCTGATTGCGCCGATAAATAGTGCCTTAATTTGGCAAACTGATGGTCGTCCGATGAGTGGAGATATTGGAGATGGCACCACTCACGCGGCGGTGAAATTAGCCCAAAAAGTTTTGGCAGCAGAATTACCGGGATATGTGCAGTTAGCAGGAGGCACTAACAGCTACACCGTTGCTAAGTTAAAAGCAATGGGACTGCTGAGGAAAGGGAGACTCCTTGGAGAAAACTCTCCCCAAGTCGTCCCCTTGCCCCCTTCTCCCCTCCCCCCGTCCTCCATATCCGGTATTGCATACGGCAGTTACGCCCGTGTACTGCTGTCATCGATTCTTGAACAGTTAGAAACTAAGGAGGTAAACAAAACAAGTGTTAAGGCGAGGAGCCTTGAAGAAGACGAAGTATTACTTTGGCAAGCTGTAGAGCTTGCTTATTCTCTCGTTTCCCAACTCAAGTCACAGCAGGAGCGCTAACAAAAGCGCGTTGCGGACACATTATTAAAAAAGTGTCCTATCTATCTCTAAAAACGTCACCATAGAAAGCATGACGATTACAGACGATCTCCAAAAGTTATTAGACATTGTGCCCCAAGACCTGCGTCAAATACTAGAGAGTCATCCCCGACGAGATAGTTTAGTTGAAGTAGTCTTGGATTTGGGTCGTCGCCCAGAAGCTCGTTTTCCGAACAGCGCCGAGTATCTGAGCGAAACACCCGTCACTCAAGAACAGATAGATGATTGCGTCTCTAGAGTGGGAATTTTTGGCGGAGATAATCGCGCAGGAATTGAGCAAACTCTGCATCGGATTAGCGCCATCCGCAACCGCACCGGCAAAATTATCGGCTTGACTTGTCGCGTCGGTCGAGCGGTATTCGGAACGATAGGCATGATCCGCGATTTGGTAGAAACTGGTAAATCGATTCTCATGCTGGGGCGTCC
>JBPCQW010000319.1:0-3956 GCA_050997715.1 Hassallia sp. | reverse complement strand
CTTGCGGCACTTGTTGCAGTTGTTTACCGAGTGTTTCAAGTTGAGGCGGCGATCTATGATGCGATTGAGAATTTAAAACAGTCCTTAATTAATCGGATTGCTACAAATGAACTTAGTTTTGGGGTTCATGTCGCAATTTATGCAGAGCGTAAGGAGCAGGTCGATTATTTACTTCATGCTCTAGAAGAGAAAATTGACCATAAGTTCAATCGGCTTTTTGATGAAATTAAACAATTAAAGCTGGAAGTAAAATACAAGCAAAAATCAGATGAGGGCTAAGATGCTTTCAAGATTAACTGTTAGGTCTGTGGTTGTGATTATTTTGGTAGTTGGGGCTTTTGTGCTGACGATCGCCGATCATAATTTTCGTCCTACCTTTGGGGACTTGGCTAAGTTGGTGTTGGGGGCTACCTCGGTCAAATGTTGCCGGAAGCAACTAAACGTTCTGGGGATTCATGTAAACGAGCAAAGTATGTAAACATTCGTCGCTCAAAACCAGCTTGGGAGTAGGATTGGTGTTCGGTGTGGATGATAAATACAGTATCCTGATTCCTAAATTTGGCTTTGACGACGATATCGAGAATTTTTTTCTCTCCCTCAGTGACATCGGTAAATATTTCCTGGGGTAAAAATTCTATAGATTCCCTTTCCCAGTATGTGCTGATGGTGGGGAAAAATAGCTCGATAAATTCAGGAAAAAAGTTAGAGAGGAGTTCTTTGAAGAGTGTGTCATGGTCTATCATTGTGGCATTTATTGTTCCTTGAGAGTTACGATCGCCTCACGTTTAAGCAACACCATTCTTTACGGCGCCACAATGTCGCAACTACCCAACCGTTTTTTTCTAAGACATCAGCAACAGATTTCGATTGCTCTAATAAAATACCACTGAAGATACCCCAAGTGGTCGGTTTAGCGATCGCACTCATTTGCGGTACTAACTCAATAATCACATCAGCTAAAATATTGCAGACGATACCATCAACGGGTTTCTCCAGCAGTTTCGCTAAAACGTCTACGCTTCCCTCTGCTGCCACCACCTTTTCTGCATTAATATCGTTGAGGATGCGATTGCTGTTAGTTGATTGTACTGCCAAAGGGTCGGTATCTACTGCATAAGCTTTTTTTGCTCCTAGAAGCAATGCCCCTATCGAAAGGATACCAGAACCGCAGCCGATATCTGCAATTACCACATCGTTGTGTTGCGCGTTTGCATCTGCGAAAGATGGCGGTACTTCAGCAAAACGCATTTCTAATGATTCTAAACACAACTGAGTTGTGGCATGACCACCTGTGCCAAAAGCAACACCAGGATCTAACTTAATTACCAGCCGATCGCCTGAAAGTGGTAAGGGTAGCCAAGCGGGGTTGATGAGAAAGCGATCGCCTATTTCTTGCGGTTGCCAGTGTTGTTTCCAGCTACTTGACCAATCTTCCTCATCAATTATCTCCCAATGCAAAGTCGGTGTAGAAAGTCCGACACACAAAGCATCTTGACGCAGCCATAACGACAGGGCTGCCAAATCGAGTAACTGCGCTTGAAATTGCGGCAAGTAACCCCGTACTAAACAAGAATTTGCTTTTGTTTCACTCGCAGTACCACGACAGCCGAAACTTTCCAAACGCCAAAAGATAGATTCTTCTAGGTCTGGTTCGCAAAGAATTTGTAGTTCCCACCAGGTGTTTGCCATAAATCAGAATACAGGAGATAGGAGACAGAATACAGGAGACAGGAGACAGGAGGAATTATTTCTTCAGACTCCAGACTCTAAACTCCAGACTCCAGACTCCAGACTCCTAACTCCTAACTCCCAACTCCTATAAAGTTACCGTATATGCGTCTCTAATTCCCGGCACTTTGATGATTTCCGTCAAAATGCCATCGGGTAAGGGGTCATCGATACTGAGCGTCATCACAGCATCACCACGAACGATTTTTCTACCTACTTGCATACTGGCAATATTGACATTAAAACTGCCGAGTAGCGAACCTAGTTTGCCGATAATTCCCGGCATGTCGCGGTGTAAGGTGAATACCATGTATTGGCTGGGGGGGACGCTAATCGGGAAGCCGTCAATATTGGTGAGGTAGATTTCTCCGTCACCTAATAAAGCGCCGGTTACAGAATGAGTACCCAAACTACCTGTAGCTTCGAGATGCAGCGAACCGGCATAGTCTTTAACTGAAGCATCTCGCGTTTCAATAACGCGAATTCCGCGTTCTTTTGCTTCGATGCTGGCATTAACGTAGTTTACACGTTCGCGTAGAGCTTGGTAAAGTAGTCCTTTGAGGGAAGCGACAACTAAAGGCTGACTTTTGTTGGTTGCGAGTTCGCCTTGTAACCGCACGTTCAGTAATTCTACTCGTCCGCCGGCGAGTTGTCCGACTAGTCTACCTAAGGTTTCTGCTAGCTGCATGTAGGGTTTAAGTTCTTCCAAGACATCAGGATTAAGTCCGGGAATGTTCACTGCTGAACGCGCTGGAAGTCCTAAAAGGACATCGCGGATTTGTTCGGCAACATCGATCGCTACATTTACTTGTGCTTCGGTGGTGGATGCGCCTAAATGAGGAGTGAGGATAACTTCTTTACCGAGCGATCGCAACTGAGATTCTCCCAGAGGTTCAGACTCGTAAACATCCAAAGCTGCCCCTGCTATTTTACCTTCTTTCAGCGCGGCGGCTAAAGCGTCTTCATCTATAATGCCACCACGAGCGCAGTTGATTATCCTGGCATTGGGTTTCATCTTTGCCAATCTCTCGGCGTTGATTAAATGCGTGGTTTCCGGAGTTTTCGGGATGTGTAAGGTGATATAATCTGATTGCTGTAATAGCAAATCCAAATCGACTAATTGACACCCAATTTGTTCGGCTCGTTCTGTAGAGATGAAAGGGTCAAAAGCTAACAATCTCATTCCCATTGCTCTAGCAACAGCGGCTACATGAGAACCGATTTTGCCTAAGCCGACAATACCGAGAGTTTTTTTGTATACTTCTGCACCGACAAAAGTTTTGCGATCCCACTCATTGCGTTTAACCGAAGCATTGGCATCGGGGATGTAGCGAGATAAAGACATCATCATCGCTAGCGCGTGTTCAGCGGCGGCGATCGTGTTACCTTCAGGAGAGTTAACAACGACTATACCTTGGCGCGTAGCTGCGGGAACATCGACATTATCGACACCAACACCAGCACGACCGATAATTTTTAATTGCGTGCCGGCTTCAATGATTTCTTTGGTAACTTGAGTGCCAGAACGAATCATCAGCGCATCATATTCACCAATGATTTCTATTAGTTCTGCTGGTTTGAGATTTGTTTTAACATCGACAGTGGCAACTTGGGAGAGAATGTCAATCCCAGCTTGGTCAATTGGATCGGAGACAAGAACCTTAGACATGATTGCTGATTTTATAGCTAGAGATATCGCTGCACAAGACTTTTAAGTTTAATATTTATGCGTCGCTATTGAAGCAAAAATTATTTGTTTGACTTCAAGCAAGCCTCACCTGTGGTGATGATGGGATGAGATTAGGTGAAGGATGGTGTGACGCTGCCTCCTAGTATCTGTAGATGATTGGCTATTTGCAACCCTGTGGGTGAGTATAAACCATCAATAGCTCCAAAATATATATCTAATATCTATATATTTATAAACATTTCTTAGTTTTGTGTGATTGAGGCAATGCGGAGTACCGCAACCTTCTCCCGTTGGAAGACGCTAAAAGCGATGGGCAACGTTGTTGGGTTATGAGGGGTATATTTGTTCACCAACCGCACTTTTACTCAGACGACGCAAGAAGTAATGAGTGCAGAATTGTCTAAGTATAATTAAATATAAATAAAATAAAAATTAAAATTAAAAAATCTTTCCTTTTATATTATGTCTGGCAAATCATATATATTGTAGAGACGTTCCGTCGGAACGTCTCTACGACGGTTGCCCGTCGCATAAGCGC
>JBPCQW010000216.1:0-16869 GCA_050997715.1 Hassallia sp. | reverse complement strand
GATGTATCCCATCTGCCAGCGCGGGGGGAACGAACACCGATAACCATTTGTTTAGATGTCCAATCCAACTTTAATCGGAGAATTTCTTCTCGAAAGCAAACATTGATAAATTCTGCTACCCCCCCATGTTGCCCACTTCGGAGACTCATGGGAATTAGTTCTCCATCAACCAATTCGTAGCGTGTATCAGTACCATCATCATACGCTAGATACTCTTCAAAGGTAAGTCGTTTAGTGACTGCTGGAGTTGTAGTTATGGCATTATCTCATTTGCCTTTACCTGATTTTAATTCGGTTTCACCACCAAAACTGAGCAAGGCGATTCTTCCATCACTTGACTGCTAACTGAACCCTGAACAATTCGCTTCATCCCAGTTAACCCGCGACTGCCAATAATAATCAAGTCAGCTTGATAAATATTGCCAAGGCGGATAATTTCTTCTGCCGGATCGCCAGTTACTAATTCTAATTCACTCTTGACTGGCAACTGTTCCTGGTAGGATTGCAGTTGTTTTTCTATATGAAAATAAGAAAGTGTTGGTGACTCTCCTTGAGGACGATCTGCGGCTAGTTCCATTTCCGACTCTGGGGTGGGAAACACATGACAGAGAATTATTTTGCTTTCTTTAAGCAGCACCAATTCTTGTAAAGTCTGAATTACACGTTCTGCAATTTCTGAACCGTCCAGAGCTACCAAAATAGTATTTAGCACTGCTGTCGTCTCCTCAAGAGTAGACATTTCACATAAAGCAGCTAAGGACGTGCCTTTGTAAGAGTCAAGGTTACGTCCTGCTTCAATTGCATCTCCAAGCTGTACTTCGGAGGTTGCCCTCCGTTGTAACATCACCGCTTGCGATCGCCGTTTAAACTTTCAGTTTGTAGCCACTAAGTAACTTTTGCCAAAAGTTTAAGAAAAAATTAAGAATTTGTAATTATTCGTCTTCTTGAACTCGGCGTCTAACTGAATCAGCATGAGAAGGCAAGCCTTCCGCTGTCGCTAGTACGTCAATTGCGCCAGCGACTTTTTGCAGAGCGGTTTCTGAGTATTGGATGATACTTGAATGTTTCAAGAAAGTTTCCACACCCAATGCCGAAGCATAATGAGCAGCACCAGAAGTAGGCAAAGTGTGATTTGGTCCGGCTAAGTAGTCTCCCACCGCTTCTGGTGTAAAATGCCCTAAGAAGATTGCCCCCGCATGGCGAATATGTTGAATTAATGCCCAAGGATCTTCGACTTGTAATTCTAAGTGTTCCGGGGCAAACTCATTCGAGAATTGAGCTGCTGCTTCTAGAGATTCGACAACGACGATTAAGCCATAGTGAGCGATCGCTTTCTCGGTATCTATTCTTCTAGGGTGATCTATTAGCTGTCTTTCCACAGCGACTTGCACGTTCTTCGCCAAACTTGTATCCGTTGTCAACAATATTGCTGCTGCCATCGGATCGTGTTCGGCTTGTGCCAACAAATCTGCCGCAACATGTACGGCATTTGCGGTTTCATCAGCAATAATTAGCACTTCACTAGGTCCTGCTAAAGAATCAATGCCCACAGTACCGTATACGAGTTTTTTCGCTAGGGTGACATAAATATTACCTGGACCTGTAATCACATTTACTTTCGGAATCGTTTCTGTACCGTAGGCTAAAGCGGCGATCGCCTGGGCGCCTCCGACACGATAAATTTCTTGTACCCCAGCTTCTTGGGCAGCTACCAACACTGCCGGGTTAATCGCTTTGTGCGCTCCCGGTGGCGTTACGATCACCACACGGGGGACATTAGCCACCCTCGCTGGAATAGCATTCATCAGCACCGTACTGGGATAAGCGGCTCGACCACCAGGAACATATAATCCCGCTCGGTCTACAGGAGTGTAGCGCTTACCCAGCACTACATCATCATCGCCAAAGTGTACCCAGCTTTTCGGTACTCGCTGACGATGAAACGCTTCAATTTGCCGGCTAGCGAGCCGAATTGCCTCTAGCAAGTCCTTTGACACCTGTTGGTAAGCCCTATCCAGTTCGGAACCGGAAACGCGCAGTTCGTCAGGCTTAAGGGTTTGATGGTCAAATTCGGCAGTGTAATGCAATACAGCTTTGTCGCCTTGGCGCTTCACTGCTTGCAACACTTCCCGCACGGTTGCTTCTTTGTGATGCACCTGTTCATCATGGGTGCGATCGCAGATACGTTGCAGTTCTGCTCTGACGTCTGCCTGCTGAGTAATAATTCGCAGCATGGAGTAAGGAGAGTGCCAAAATGAACGAATATTCCCGCCGAGAATCAGTTTTGCCCTTTACCTAATTAGGCGCAAAGCTTACCCTAATTCTCTTCTCTAGCTTAACCTGGATTTTTTTGATACTCCCAAGACGAAAAGCGCACTTGGGTTGCTAAAAATAGCGACTAATGGTTTTTAAGCTCAAACTGTGGAGGTGTTTTGTTTGAACATCCTGCCTTTTTTCTTCAGTTCAAGTAAGCCTTAAGTATAATTTTTGTCTATCTTCTAATTTATTAGCTTGATTTTCTAGATACCCAAGGGTATTGCGTTTCTACATTTCCACCACTGAACTTTAACCGTTCATAGATCCTTGCCATTAGCAACACATTTTCACTAAGGCGGTCGTCCCGCTTGGTAACAGGTGGCGAGAAGTCCTTATTTACTGGAGTACCTAATTTTAACTTATTTCTTCAGTTGTCGTCATATGCTCATAAGGTGAGTTACGTCTTTTTTCTGCTTGTCGTAAAAATGATAATAGAAATCCAAAATTTAGTTATGATATTTTTTCCGCCCGAATTATAACATTGGCAATAAAGATGCTATACTAGTAAGCCTGGTAGTGTGTGTACATAAATAATAGTATTTTTGGGATTGACAGTGGCGAATACAAAGTCTGCTCTGAAACGCGCCAATATCGCAGAACGCAATCGCTTGCGTAACAAAGCTTACAAATCAGCAGTGAAAACGCTGATGAAAAAATACGTTTTGGCTGTAGCAACCTATGCAGCTAATCCTAGCTCAGAATTAAAGAAAGAAGTAGATGACCGGATGTCGGAGGCGTACAGCAAAATTGATAAAGCTGTAAAGCGGGGTGTACTTCATCCCAACAACGGAGCTAGAAAAAAGTCAAAATTGGCGAAAAAACTAAAAAGCTCTACCGTATCAGCATAACAGTCATGAGTTATGAGTCATCAGGACTCATATTTGAAGAAGGACAAAGGACAAAGGATCCCTCGATGCAGCTGATTGATACCCATGTTCATCTCAACTTTGACCTTTTTCAAGAGGATTTAGCAGCAGTGCGATCGCGATGGCAAGAAGCAGGTGTAGTACGTCTAGTACATTCGTGCGTCGAGCCATCAGAATTTTCCAGCATTCAAGCGATAGCTCACCAGTTTCCCGAAATCAGCTTCGCTGTAGGCTTACATCCTTTAGATGCTGATAAATGGAATACCCAAACAGAAAAGGAAATATTATCTTTGGCTAACTCTGATGCCAAAGTGGTAGCACTTGGAGAAATGGGGCTGGATCTTTATAAAGGAGATAACTACGAGCAACAGCGTATCGTGTTTGAAGCTCAATTGGCGATCGCTTCGTTACTCAACTTGCCAGTGATTATCCACTGCCGCAATGCTGCATCAGAACTAAGAGACATATTGGAAAAATGGAGGAATCTTAAAGGAGATAGTATCCGAGGTGTCATGCACTGCTGGGGTGGAAAACCACAAGAAGTTCAATGGTTTCTCGACTTGGGCTTTTATATCAGCTTTAGTGGCACCGTCACCTTCAAAAACGCTATAGACATTCAACAATCCGCTGTGTTGGTGAGCTCAGATCGCCTGTTAATTGAAACAGACTGTCCTTTTCTCGCGCCGGTTCCGAAACGAGGCGAAAAGCGCAATGAGCCAGCTTACGTGCGTTATGTAGCAGAAGCTATAGCTCGTTTGCGTGGGGAAAGTCTAGAAGCGATCGCGACTCAAACTACTGAGAATGCCTGTAAACTATTTGGGTTGGCACTATAAATAAAGTGAGTCGGATACATCACCCTCTCTTATTTCACCACTTTGACGGGAACGCCACATGCGGGACTTGGGAGTAACCCTTGCAACGCAGTAGCTCTTTGAAAATGAGGAGCAACAGTGGCTCACCTAAATCGCCAAAAAAATAAAAATCGAGGAGCGCAAAAATATGCTAATATTATTGCCTCCAAAATGTTTTTATTGCGCCATAATGATTAAGGAAGGAACTAAAAATTAGCTTGATGAAGTTTCACGCTTCATCACTTGACCATCCTCCTCTCTCTACATACGGATGCGAAAAATACATGACATCCTACAAAAACAAATACGTACAGACGCGATCTTTCTCGCGTCTCTCCTAATTGAAGCTAAAATTTTGTCCAAGAAAGCAGATCTGTATTTAATCTATAAAAATTGTTAACAGTTAATTGACTTGTGATTAATACCCAACAAGATAAAGCCATACTGATTAGAGCTTATAAAAGCGGAGCGTTGCTTCAGTCTTCAAACATCAACCTGAGTTGAAAGAACGCGAGGGTGTATAAAAGACAGAACAATGTACAGCGCACGAGTGCGCTAATTGAAGCGCTTTAATGGAAGTCGAAGTGAGGAAAGCAAATGAAAATCAACAAGATATCTTTCATCTGCAATTGCTCCAAGGCAATAGCAGGATTTTTGCCGTAATTGACTTTAACCCTTGGCGATCGCCCGGTGAAGTCAAAATCACTACGGCAGATGATGGCAAAAACTCCACTTGGGGAGACGCTAAAAGCGATGGGGTCTCCCTTTGGGAGAAGACCGCACTGCCTCTCTTAAAGCTTTAATTGCTTTGTTTTTCGGCACTTGTAGCCAGTCAAGTGGTATAAAAATAAGTTTCCAATAGGGACATCGGCGCTTTGATGATAACCTTCTCCTGCAAAGACGCTCATGGCGAACGCCCTTGTACAGTGTACGAGCGATAATTCACAATTAATAAAGGTAGAGGCATGACTAAAGAAACATATATGGAACCCGCCTTTTTATTACCCGACTTAATTGAAATCCAGCGTTCAAGCTTTCGCTGGTTTCTAGAAGAAGGGCTAATAGAAGAACTTAACTCCTTTAGTCCGATTACAGACTACACTGGCAAACTAGAACTGCACTTTTTGGGTCATAACTACAGACTCAAGCAGCCTAAGTACAGCGTCGAAGAAGCCAAACGGCGCGATAGTAGCTACGCGGTACAAATGTATGTGCCCACAAGATTAATTAACAAAGAAACCGGGGAAATCAAAGAACAAGAAGTCTTCATCGGTGATTTACCATTGATGACCGATCGCGGAACTTTCATTATCAACGGCGCCGAACGGGTAATTGTCAATCAAATCGTCCGCTCCCCTGGCGTATACTACAAATCGGAAATTGACAAAAACGGACGCCGCACTTATTCAGCTAGTTTGATTCCCAACCGGGGAGCGTGGCTGAAATTTGAAACAGACCGTAATGACTTAGTTTGGGTACGCATCGACAAAACTCGCAAATTGTCGGCGCAAGTGCTGCTGAAGGCGCTCTCGTTGTCGGATAACGAAATATTTGATGCGCTGCGTCACCCGGAATATTTTCAAAAAACCATCGAAAAAGAAGGGCAATTTTCGGAAGAAGATGCCTTGATGGAGTTGTATCGCAAACTGCGACCGGGTGAACCCCCCACAGTATTGGGAGGACAACAGTTACTCGATTCGCGCTTTTTTGATGCCAAACGCTACGACTTGGGTCGGGTGGGACGCTACAAACTTAACAAAAAGTTACGCTTGCAAGTACCCGAAACAACTCGCGTATTAACGAGCGTTGACATTTTAGCGGCGGTAGATTATTTAATCAACCTAGAATTTGATATTGGTAACACCGACGACATCGACCACCTGGGAAATCGCCGAGTAAGAAGCGTGGGCGAATTGCTGCAAAACCAGGTACGTGTAGGTTTAAACCGCTTAGAGCGGATTATTCGCGAACGGATGACAGTAAGTGATGCCGAAGTTCTCACCCCAGCATCTTTAGTGAACCCGAAACCATTGGTAGCGGCAATCAAAGAATTCTTTGGTTCCTCCCAGTTGTCGCAGTTCATGGATCAAACTAATCCTTTAGCAGAACTGACCCACAAACGCCGATTGAGTGCCCTTGGTCCTGGGGGGTTAACGAGAGAACGCGCTGGTTTTGCGGTGCGAGATATTCACCCATCCCACTACGGACGCATTTGCCCGATTGAGACACCAGAAGGACCCAACGCCGGTTTGATTGGTTCGTTGGCAACTCATGCCAGGGTGAATCAATATGGCTTTTTAGAAACACCATTTCGTCCGGTAGAAAACGGCAAAGTGCGGTTTGACGTGCAGCCAGAATATATGACGGCTGATGAAGAGGACGATTTGCGGACAGCGACGGGGGATATCCCAGTAGATGAAAACGGTTACATCATTGGACCTTCGGTGCCGGTGCGTTATCGCCAAGATTGGGCAACAACAACACCTGAGCAAGTTGACTATGTAGCAGTTTCGCCAGTGCAAATTGTGTCGGTGGCGACATCAATGATTCCCTTTTTGGAGCATGACGACGCCAACCGAGCGCTGATGGGGTCGAACATGCAACGGCAAGCGGTACCGTTGTTGAAACCGGAGCGTCCTTTGGTGGGGACTGGTTTAGAAGCGCAAGCGGCTCGTGACTCTGGGATGGTGGTTGTATCGCGGACTGATGGAGATGTGGTGTATGTGGATGCCACAGAAATTCGCGTTAGAGTCAATAATCACTCTTCAGTAGTCAAGAGTCACTCTTCAGGGGTTAATGGTATTGAGTCAAAAACTGTTGACTCTGGACTAATGAGCGTTGACTCACGCCCCGTCAAAGAAATTAAATACAAGATTTCTAAGTATCAACGTTCTAACCAAGATACGTGTCTCAACCAAAAACCCCTAGTTCGCATGGGTGAGAAGGTGGTGGCAGGTCAAGTTTTGGCGGATGGATCTTCGACTGAGGGTGGAGAATTGGCGCTGGGGCAAAACATCGTCGTTGCTTACATGCCTTGGGAAGGTTACAACTACGAAGATGCAATTTTGATATCTGAGCGCCTGGTGCAGGAGGATGTTTATACCTCGGTTCACATTGAAAAATATGAAATTGAGGCAAGACAGACGAAACTCGGACCTGAAGAAATCACCAGAGAAATACCCAACGTCGGGGAAGATGCCTTGCGATCGCTTGATGAGCAGGGAATTATTCGCATTGGGGCATGGGTAGATGCCGGGGATATATTAGTCGGGAAAGTGACACCGAAGGGTGAATCTGACCAACCACCAGAAGAAAAGCTGTTGCGGGCAATCTTTGGCGAAAAGGCGCGGGATGTGCGCGATAACTCACTGCGAGTTCCCAATGGTGAAAAAGGTCGCGTCGTTGATGTGCGCTTATTTACGCGGGAACAAGGCGACGAACTGCCACCGGGAGCAAATATGGTGGTGCGGGTGTATGTGGCACAGAAGCGGAAAATTCAAGTTGGCGACAAAATGGCAGGGCGTCACGGGAATAAGGGAATTATTTCCCGCATCCTCCCGTTGGAAGATATGCCTTATTTGCCGGATGGGTCGCCAGTGGACATTGTGCTGAATCCCTTGGGGGTGCCGAGCCGGATGAACGTGGGGCAGGTGTTTGAGTGTTTGCTCGGTTGGGCTGGTCACACCTTGGGTGTGCGCTTTAAGATTACGCCTTTTGACGAAATGTATGGTCCGGAGGAGTCGCGCCGGATTGTGCATGGGAAGTTGCAAGAAGCACGAGATGAGACAGGTAAGGACTGGGTATATAACCCGGATAACCCTGGCAAAATTATGGTGTATGACGGGCGGACTGGCGAGCCTTTTGATAGACCAATAACAATTGGTGTGGCGTATATGTTGAAGCTGGTGCATTTGGTGGATGATAAGATTCACGCTCGTTCAACTGGTCCATACTCATTGGTGACGCAGCAACCGTTGGGTGGTAAGGCACAACAAGGCGGTCAGCGCTTTGGGGAAATGGAAGTATGGGCGCTGGAGGCATTTGGCGCGGCGTATACATTGCAAGAGTTGCTGACTGTGAAATCTGACGATATGCAAGGACGAAACGAAGCGTTGAATGCGATCGTTAAAGGCAAAGCAATTCCCCGACCGGGTACACCGGAATCGTTTAAGGTGTTGATGCGAGAATTGCAATCGTTGGGGTTAGATATAGCCGTGCATAAGGTGGAAACCCAAGCAGACGGTAGTTCTTTGGATGTAGAAGTCGATTTGATGGCAGACCAAGGAACGCGTCGCACTCCCCCACGTCCAACTTACGAATCTCTATCGCGCGAATCGATGGAAGACGAAGAATAAGAAGGAGTGGGAGACAAGGAGAATAATTCTTCTTTCTCCCTGTCCCCCCCTCTCCCCTTTCCCCTTTCCCCCTCTTAAAATATATGAGAAACGCACAAACTAATCAGTTTGACTATGTAAAAATCGGCTTGGCTTCGCCGGAACGGATTCGGACTTGGGGTGAGCGGACTTTGCCCAACGGTCAGGTGGTAGGTGAAGTGACTAAGCCAGAGACGATTAATTATCGAACTCTGAAGCCAGAGATGGACGGGCTTTTCTGCGAGCGCATCTTTGGACCGGCGAAGGACTGGGAATGCCATTGCGGTAAATACAAGAGAGTGCGCCATCGCGGTATAGTTTGCGAACGCTGTGGGGTGGAAGTGACGGAATCGCGAGTGCGCCGTCACCGCATGGGTTATATCAAACTCGCCGCACCAGTAGCGCACGTTTGGTATCTGAAGGGGATCCCATCGTACATTTCGATTTTGCTGGATATGCCTTTGCGCGATGTGGAGCAGATAGTTTATTTCAACTCTTATGTTGTCCTCAGCAAAGGTAACGCGGAAACTTTAACTTATAAACAGCTGCTGAGTGAAGACCAATGGCTGGAAATTGAAGACCAGATTTATGCGGAAGATTCCCAGCTTCAGGGTGTAGAGGTAGGAATTGGCGCAGAAGCGCTGCTGCGGTTGCTTGCCGATATCAACTTGGAGCAAGAAGCGGAAAATTTGCGCGAAGAAATTGGTAGCGCCAAGGGACAAAAACGGGCGAAGCTGATTAAGCGGTTGCGGGTGATTGATAACTTCATCGCGACTGGTTCGTTGCCAGAGTGGATGGTAATGGCGGTAATTCCGGTGATTCCTCCCGACTTGCGCCCGATGGTGCAACTCGACGGGGGACGCTTTGCTACGAGCGATTTAAATGATTTATATCGCCGGGTGATTAACCGTAACAACCGTTTGGCGCGGCTGCAAGAAATTTTAGCGCCGGAGATTATTGTCCGCAACGAAAAGCGGATGCTGCAAGAAGCGGTGGATGCTTTGATTGACAATGGTCGTCGGGGACGGACGGTGGTAGGGGCAAATAACCGACCGCTGAAGTCTTTGTCTGACATTATTGAAGGTAAGCAGGGACGTTTTCGGCAGAATTTGTTGGGTAAGCGGGTTGATTATTCGGGTCGTTCTGTAATTGTCGTTGGACCAAAGTTACAAATCCATCAATGCGGTTTGCCGAGAGAAATGGCGATCGAGCTATTTCAACCGTTTGTGATTAATCGGTTGATTCGCTCTGGTATGGTTAATAACATAAAAGCGGCGAAAAAGCTGATTTCTCGCAACGACCCTAGTGTGTGGGATGTGTTGGAAGAAGTGATTGAGGGGCATCCGGTGATGTTAAATCGGGCACCGACACTGCACCGTTTGGGAATTCAAGCTTTTGAGCCGATTTTGGTAGAAGGTAGAGCAATTCAGTTGCATCCGTTGGTGTGTCCGGCTTTTAACGCTGACTTTGACGGCGACCAAATGGCGGTACACGTACCTTTGTCGTTGGAATCTCAAGCCGAAGCGCGGTTGTTAATGTTGGCTTCTAATAATATATTGTCGCCGGCAACTGGTAAGCCAATTATAACACCCAGCCAAGATATGGTATTGGGGGCGTATTATTTAACTGCGGAAAATCCGGATGCGATAAAGGGTGCGGGAAAATACTTCGCTTCTTTGGATGACGCGATTATGGCTTATGAACAGAAGCAAATTGATTTGCACGCCTATGTATTTGTGCGGTTTGATGGTGAAGTAGAAACTGATGTACCAGATACCGAACCAGTGAAGGTAGAAGAAAACACCGATGGAACTCGGACGTTGCTGTATAAATTTCGTCGTGTCAGACAAGATAAGTCAGGGAATTTAATTTCTCAATATATACGCACAACTCCAGGTCGCGTTATTTATAACAAAGCGATCCAAGAAGCGTTAGCTAGTTAGTAATTTTTAAGAGGGGTAAAGGGGAAAGGGGAAAGGTACGGAAATAAAATACGGATTTATTCACTCTTACTCTAAATTTCTTACCCTTTCTCCCTTCCCCCTTCCCTCTTTGCCCTTTACCCTTGCGAAAATTCCCCTTTAACCTTTACCCCTCCGAAAATACTAATGACTGAAAAACTGATTTTTCGCAATCGCATCGTTGACAAAGGTCAGCTGAGAAATTTAATTTCTTGGGCGTTCACCAATTGTGGCACAGCGCGAACGGCAGTGATGGCGGATAAGTTAAAAGATTTAGGCTTTCGCTACGCCACCAAAGCCGGGGTTTCGATTAGTGTAGATGATTTGATGGTGCCGCCAAGCAAGCGATCGCTCCTCGAAGCCGCAGAAGAAGAAATTCGCGCCACGGAAGAACGCTATCAACGCGGTGAAATTACGCAAGTGGAGCGTTTTCAGAAAGTAATTGATACGTGGAATAGTACATCAGAAGCACTGAAAGATGAAGTGGTGAAGCACTTTAAGAGTACTAACCCGCTCAACTCAGTATATATGATGGCGTTTTCTGGTGCTAGGGGTAATATCTCCCAGGTGCGCCAGTTGGTAGGGATGCGCGGGTTGATGGCAGATCCCCAAGGGGAAATTATCGACTTGCCGATTAAAACCAACTTCCGCGAAGGTCTGACCGTAACAGAATATATTATCTCTTCTTACGGCGCTCGTAAAGGATTGGTAGATACGGCGTTAAGAACTGCTGACTCTGGATATCTCACCCGTCGTTTGGTGGATGTATCGCAAGATGTGATTGTGCGGGAATTTGACTGCGGCACATCGCGAGGACTTACCCTGGGAGCGATGACAGAAGGTGGCAAAATCTTGATTCCCATCGGCACGCGCTTGATGGGACGGGTAGTTCAAGAAGATGTGGTGCATCCTACCACCAAACAAGTTATTGCCCCGCGCAATACGCCAATTAGTAACGAATTAGCACACGAAATTCAAAAAAGCGGCGTGCAATCAGTGTTAGTGCGGAGTCCTTTAACTTGTGAAGCAGCGCGTTCGGTTTGCCAACACTGTTATGGGTGGAGTTTGGCACACGCGAAGATGGTGGATTTGGGTGAAGCGGTAGGCATTATTGCGGCTCAAAGTATCGGCGAACCGGGTACGCAGCTAACGATGCGGACTTTCCACACTGGTGGTGTGTTCACCGGGGAAGTGGCAAAACAAGTGCGTGCCGAAAAAGATGGTACGATTCGCTTGCCGCGCAAGTTGAAAACCAGAGCATATCGCACTCGACATGGGGAAGATTCGCTGTTTGTGGAGGCAAACGGTACGCTCAGTTTGGAAACTGTTTCTGGATCAATTGAAATTGCCGTTACCCAAGGTTCAACACTATATATAGTCGATGGACAGCAAGTAAAGCTTGATCAGTTGCTGGCAGAGGTGGCACTAGGTGGACGGACAACTCGTGCAAATACTGAAAAAGCCGTCAAAGATGTCGCTAGTGATTTGGCTGGGGAAGTGCAGTTCGCCGAAGTAGTGCCAGAACAAAAAACAGACCGTCAAGGCAACACGACCACGACAGCGGCGCGGGGTGGTTTGATTTGGATTTTGTCTGGGGAAGTATATAACTTGCCACCAGGAGCCGAGTTGATCGTTAATAATGGTGATGCGATCGAGACAAACGGTGTCTTGGCAGAAACCAAGTTAACTACTTTGCACGGCGGTATAGTCCGCTTGCCAGAAGCGCAAGTGGGTAAGAGTACTAGGGAAATTGAAATTATCACCGCTAGTGTGGTTTTAGACCAGGCAACAGTGACGGTGCAAAGTTCCCAAGGTCGCAATAATTACCTTATTTCCACTGCTCACAACCAAATCTTTAATCTGCGGGCAACTCCAGGCACAAAAGTGCAAAATGGTCAAGTTGTGGCGGAGTTAATTGACGATCGCTATCGCACTAATACTGGTGGGTTGCTGAAATACGCCGGTGTGGAGGTGCAGAAAAAAGGCAAGGCGAAGCTGGGTTATGAGGTGGTACAGGGAGGCACATTATTGTGGATTCCTGAAGAAACTCATGAGGTAAATAAAGATATCTCGCTGCTGTTGGTGGAAGACGGTCAGTATGTAGAAGCTGGCACCGAAGTTGTTAAGGATATATTCTGTCAAAACAACGGCGTGGTCGAAGTCACCCAGAAAAACGACATCTTAAGAGAAGTCGTGATTAAGCCCGGAGAACTGCTGATGGTGGACGATCCCGAAGCGGTAATTGGACGAGATAATACTTTTGTTCAGCCCGGTGAAGAGTTATTGGGGCAAGTCGTGAGCGAACTGCGCTACATCCAATATATCGAGTCGCCTGAAGGTCCAGCGCTGCTGAGTCGTCCGGTGGACGAGTTCGCCGTGCCAAATAGTCCTGATGTGCCATCAACGACATCGGTTAGTCAACAAACCGGGCGTAGTATTGAGTTGCGCGCGGTGCAACGACTGCCTTATAAAGATTCTGAGCGAGTTAAGTCGGTAGAAGGCGTAGAACTGCTGCGGACGCAACTGGTGTTGGAAATTGAGACCGAAGGTGATGCCGACCACAACGCTTCGCCGTTAGCAGCAGATATTGAGTTGCTCAGTGATGGTGAAGGTTCGGAAACTTCTCGTTTGCAATTGGTGATTTTGGAATCTTTAATAGTGCGTCGGGACATTACCGCCGATGCGACTCAAGGTAGCACCACTACGAGTCTGGAAGTAGAAGCAGAGCAAACGATCGCTCCTGGTGCTGTAGTTGCCCGTACCCAAATTCTCTGTAAAGAAGGCGGTATTGTGCGGGGAGTGCAAAAAGGAAGCGAAACAGTGCGTCGCTGCTTGGTGTTGCGTCACACGGATATGGTGACGGTGAACACTACCACGGCACCGAAGCTGAAGAAGGGTGACTTATTGGTAGAGGGTGCTGCCATTGTGCCGGGAGTATTTGCTCCCTTGTCTGGGCAAGTGCTGGAAGTAAAGAAACTCGCAGCTGGGGAGAAGGGATTGTTAACTGGGCAAGAGTCTTCCCCTGGAATAGTACCTAGTGCCCAATCAAGCGCCTACGAACTTACTATTCGCATTGGTCGTCCTTATCGAGTCAGCCCTGGTGCTGTGTTGCAGATAGAAGATGGCGATTTGGTGCAACGCGGTGATAATTTGGTGTTGTTGGTATTTGAACGCGCCAAAACCGGAGACATTATTCAAGGTTTGCCGAGAATTGAGGAACTGCTAGAAGCACGCAAGCCAAAAGAAGCTTGTATTTTGGCAAAAAGGGCAGGGGAAGTGAAGGTTGTATATGGTGATGGTGATGAAGCGATCGCCGCTAAAGTGATCGAACCGAATGGTGTTGTCACTGATTACCCGTTAGGACCTGGACAAAATTTGGTGCTGACAGATGGAGCGACAGTGAGTGCAGGGGAGCCGTTGAGTGACGGTCCTGCCAATCCGCACGAAATTTTGGAGGTGTTCTTTAGTCTTGGTTCTGAGGATGGGGTGTATGCTTGTGCTTCTCTTGCCTTGCAGAAAGTGCAGACTTTCTTGGTGAATGAAGTCCAAATGGTGTATCAATCTCAAGGTATTGATATTGCCGACAAGCACATTGAAGTGATTGTGCGGCAGATGACCGCGAAAGTGCGGGTAGATGATGGCGGTGACACAACGATGTTGCCGGGAGAATTGGTAGAACTGCGGCAAATCGAGCAGGTGAATGAAGCAATGTCAATCACCGGCGGTGCGAGGGCGCAGTATACCCCAGTATTATTGGGGATTACCAAAGCATCATTGAACACCGATAGCTTTATCTCCGCGGCATCATTCCAAGAAACAACGCGGGTCTTAACCGAAGCGGCAATTGAAGGTAAATCTGACTGGCTGCGCGGTTTGAAAGAAAACGTGATTATCGGACGATTGATTCCTGCCGGTACTGGGTATAATGCCTATGAAGAAACCGGTATAGTTGATGACTATGCGGCTCTGGAAAGTACCAGTGTCTTGGATGAAGTCGATGACCCGATGGATATGGTGTTAGATGACCGGACAGCTCGCGCTTACAATTTGGATTCTCCTGGACTTGGAGACTCTGCATTTGGCAACAGACGTACAGAGCCGTCGCCAATCTTAGATGATGAGGATGAGTTGATGATTGCTGATGAAGTCAATGACCTCGTTGAAGAAGACGATTTTGAGGAAGACGAGGAAGACGAAGAAGACGACGATTTCGACGACGAAATATAAACATGTAAAAGAAATTTCAGCTTTTACATGAGTCTTTACCCTCCCAAATGGGAGGGTTTTTTATTTTTTCACTTTGGATGTTTGACTTGTTCCAAGGAAAGACGCAATCATGCTTTTTGAGGGTCAGGTCAAGCCTGTGGCATTCCTTACTTTGGGGGGAGATGAGGAGGATAGGGGAAACCACGGCAGGTGCTGATCTACTGCCGGCAAACGCGCGTATAGCGCTGGCTGACTACGAACTAAGACAATATTTTACGTTTAATTTCGTCCACCGACTTACTGGCTGACAAAAGTCACACAATCTAATAGGCTGTTTTAAAGAAGCGAAAAGTGGGTGCGTCACGGTTTGCGTGCGCCCAACTTTTAAAGAAGCGATCGCTCAGAGCTTATCACTCAATCGCTAATAAATATCTGTAATAAAAATGCCTTTTAAAATCGTCCAAAACTTTGATAGCAGTTTCACTCTGGAACCACAAGCTAAAGAAAGTCTTTTCAACTTATTGACTAGCGAAGCCTTTTTAAAGCAAGTTTGTCAACAGTTGAACTGTGATGAAGTTGAATTTACCAAATTCCTTTTTCAACCAGTTCCTTATAGCTTAACTACTCCCAAAGGGATGCCAGCAGAATTTGAAAAATATCACGAATCTCACGAATACGCAATTATTAACGTCCCGCCAAACTTCATGTTTAACGCCAAAATATTTAAACCTAGTCGGCTTTGTGCAATTTACCTAAAAATTAATTCGTAGTCAGCGCTACCCTACGGGAAAGCTCCGCTAACAGCGCTTTCAAATAAACTACCAACTACTAAGTTTTAATTTTGATTTATGACAACCGAAACAAATATTTCTTCTTTAGCAACTTTAGAATATATTGCTTACATTGACGATGACGGTCAGTTACCTGAACAATTTCAAACTAAAATAGGAGTCTATGCAATTTTTAATCAAGAAAAAGTACTGCAATTTGTTGGCTATTCTCGCGATGTATATCTCAGTCTGAAACAGCATTTAGTACGTCAACCTCAAAATTGCCATTGGGTAAAAGTCCAAACGATTGAGCGCCCTAGCCGCGCCGTTTTAGAAAATATTGAGAATGCTTGGATTGCCGAAAATAACAGTGTTCCTTTGGGAAATGCCGAACAAAAAGAAAAATGGACGCAGCCGATTGATGCTAAAGCAGTAATGACACCTGAAGAACAGGCAAATTATCAAAATCCACTAATAGATGATATGGCGCAAGTTAAAATTATTAAAAATGTGGCGCGACGAGTGGAAGCTGAAATTTTAGAAGTTTTACAAGCGCGTGGTTTGCGTCTTCAAATTCGCTTTAATCCTAAGTTAAAAGAAGAAGGATTACTCGATTTGAAGTGAAAAGAGGGGCTAGGGCGTGTTTTCGCTTTTGCAAAGCGCCTTCACCTCTTCAATGCCAAACTACTACAACAAAATGCAACTTAGTGTCAGTTGCGTAAGTCTTAATTAATTTCTGACGACGAGAAATAATTTCTGATTCGACAGTAAAAATTAATACTAAATATTATTTTTCTAAATTTCTATCTTTAGATAGATGCGGAAACAATAAGTTATCCTTGATATTTAATTTATAAGTTAAGATAAGTTTTAATTAAAAATTAGCTTTTTAATTCAGCGAGTCTTGACATCATCTAGGGTTAGCAACTAAAACAATAAAGTGCGTGAATACACAGTTTTATGCTTTGTTGCTTCCATGATTAACTTGGTTTTCAAATCGCTTCTGATTTATGAAAATCTCCCGATAAAAACATGCTTAATCTAATTAGTCTACTGCATCACCAGGGATAATTATATCAAGTCCAGCTAATTACTTGATATACAGCTTGCACTGGTAATTAGTGATTGATTATTACTTCTAAATCATTAGCTCTACTTTATCCAAATCAAATAAGGCAACTCTTGTACCCAAGGCATTGATTTCTAGCTTTGTGGCAAAAAACTTTTCCTACGTCAGTAGTTTTGCCAAAATCGGAAAAGTCAAAGCCTAAATTCCACTTCTGGTTTAAGTTGACGCCATCGCGTTTGTGGAAAATGGATAAAGTCAAGATTAGAGGATGTTTAAAAAGTATTGTTACTAACATCAAAACCCTACAAACCTAACCCCTAACCCCTTCGCGATTCGTAACAAGTTAAGGAAAAGCAGGAATTGTCAAGGGTAAAGGAAAAGGCGATAAATCAAGGGTTTGAGGTTTTTGTCGTATTGTTTTTACAACATCAAGGTTTTTATTTTCTGGAGATGCAAA
>JBPCQW010000199.1:0-3491 GCA_050997715.1 Hassallia sp. | reverse complement strand
TCTTCTGTAAGTAACGTCAAGACCGAGTGATATTAGCACTCGGCTTTTCTTCCCTACTGAAAGTGCTTTACAACCCGCAGGCCTTCTTCACACACGCGGCATCGCTGGATCAGGCTTTCGCCCATTGTCCAATATTCCCCACTGCTGCCTCCAGTAGGAGTTTGGGCCGTGTCTCAGTCCCAATGTGGCTGATCATCCTCTCAGACCAGCTACTGATCGTCGCCTAGGTGCGCTATTACCACACCTACTAGCTAATCAGACGCGAGCTCATCTTCAGGCTATAAATATTTCACATTGCTGCACATTCGGTATTAGCCACCGTTTCCAGTGGTTGTCCCGAACCTGAAGGCAGATTCTCACGCGTTACTCACCCGTCCGCCACTAATCCCCGAAAGGATCCGTTCGACTTGCATGTGTTAAGCAGACCGCCAGCGTTCATCCTGAGCCAGGATCAAACTCTCCGTTTTGGTTTGTTTGCTTTTAGCTCTTTCGACTGCTCTTTTTTAACCTCAGTCTGGTTTTATATTTGACTGACGCCTACAAATTGCTTTATACTCACTTTCAAACTATAATCTTTTCATGGTTCGGTCGCTTTCCGAGTCCGCTTTGTTTCGCTCGCTCTTCCGGCACTTATTTAATATAGCGAGCTAACTTATTCTTGTCAACTGTTTTCTCAAAAAGTATTTGGGGAGTTTTTCACAGCGCCTTAAATCTAGTCACAGCCCACTCTTTAAGCCACAATAATTAGGCATCCTAAAAATCGAGGATTACTAACAAAGTGATTTTTCAGTCGGTAATAGCGGTATTGCATAAATTTTGGAGCGATCGCAGTTGTCTGATTGCCCAGCCATATGACATTGAAAAGGGAGCAGGCACTAAAAATCCGCATACTTTTTTAAGAGCGTTGGGACCAGAACCCTGGGCTGTAGCTTATGTTGAACCTTGCCGTCGTCCCAGTGATGGGCGTTATGGTGAAAATCCCAATCGCTTTCAACACTATTATCAGTTCCAAGTCCTAATTAAACCTTCACCAGAGAATATCCAAGAAATTTATCTGGATTCCCTTAGAGCCTTAGGGATTCGTCCAGAAGACCACGATATCCGGTTTGTCGAGGATAATTGGGAAGATGCGACGGTGGGTGCTTGGGGTACTGGCTGGGAAGTTTGGTTAGATGGAATGGAAATTACCCAGTTTACCTACTTCCAGCAGTGTGGAGGAATCGATTGCCGTCCTGTTTCCATTGAAATTACATACGGTTTGGAACGATTGACGATGTACCTCCAAGAAGTGGAAGCATTCACCAAGATTTGTTGGACAGACAATATTACTTATGGCGATGTTCACCTCCAAGGAGAGATTGAGCAATGTGTTTACAATTTTGAAGCCTCTAATCCGGAAATGCTGCTGACACTATTTAATATGTATGAACAGGAAGCTCAACAATTGACGGAGCGAGGACTAGCGTTACCCAGCCTAGATTATGTGATGAAGTGTTCGCATATGTTCAACTTGTTGGATGCCAGAGGTGTGATTTCAGTCACAGAGCGAACTCGTTACATTACCAGGATTCGCCATTTAGCGCGAAAGGTAGCGCAGCTTTATGTGGAACAAAGAGAGAAACTGGGTTTTCCGCTTTTGAAGACTGCGGTAAATTCAACAGGCTCGTGATGGGCTTAATATTACTTTTAAGTAGACACGCAAATTTTGCGTGTCTACATAAAAGTAAGGGTGTGCCACATAGGGGAAATAAAGCTGGGTTACGCACGGTTCACGCTTATGTGGGTAGTACGGCACTTTGTATACTGCTTGTACATGCTGCACTAGGGTTAAAGTTGGGTATGAGTTTGTAATGCAGCTATTGCCAAAGGTGTTAAATGCCCTCAGACTAAAGTCTGGGGCTATACGACGAACAAAGCTTGCCTACGCAAGCTAAATACAATGTTTTTTAGCCGCGACTTTAATCGTCGGGTAATGAGTGCAAAATGATTCAGGCAAGTGGTGTAGTTATTTGTCTTGGCTACATTCTAGGGTTGCTGTTTACAGCAGTTCCTTTCGGCGGAGTTTGGGTGCTAGTTTTAGGGATAGTAGGAGCGGTTTTTTTGAGAAAACGCCGCATTACTTCGGCTAAACTGCCTCAGAAAATAGAAAAGCATCCAGCGAAAACTAACGCTGCACTACCAAGGCAAACTAATCCCAAACCAATCATATGGATAGTTGGTGGCTTGATTGGGTTGTTTGCAAGTTTGTATTTTCAATTCCGCGTACCGCAACCTGGAAAAAATGACATTAGTCAGTTTGTTCCACCAGGAAATAATAACAATCAAGAGCAACTTGTGATTGTTCGGGGTAAGGTGGCAAGTACACCCCGGTTGACTCGCAGTCAACGCGGACAATTTTGGTTGCAAGTAAAGGCTCTTGATGACGTAAAAAAAGAAAGTAACTCAGTTGGTATGAGTAAAGGAGCAACAGGTAAGTTGTATGTGACTGTACCTTTACTTCAGGCTACTGGGTTAAATCCAGGTGAACAAGTTGCGGTGACTGGGGTTTTGTATAAACCGAAAGCAGCGTCAAATCCTGGTAGTTTCGACTTTCAAAATTTTCTTAAGCAGCAAGGGGCTTTTGCTGGTTTAATTGGAAAGCAGATAAATATTTTAGAAGAGGAAGTTAACTGGGGATGGTGGAAAATCGGGGAGCGAATTGTCCGATCGCAAGTTCGTTGGTTAGGTATCCCTGAAGGTCCCCTTGTCAGTGCTATGGTTTTGGGTAGCAAAGCTGTTGATTTACCTTACGAAATTCGCGATTTGTTTGTGCAAGCAGGGTTAGCTCATGCTTTGGCTGCTTCAGGATTTCAAACTTCTTTAATATTGGGTGTGGTACTGGGGTTGACAAGGCGTACCAGACGTGTAACCCAATTTATTGTTGGCTCGTTTGCCTTAATTATTTTCTTGAGTTTAACTGGTTTCCAGCCTGCGGTACTCAGAGCAGTAATTATGGGATTTGCCGCGTTAATCGGTTTGGTATTAAAGCGAAAGGTGGTGCAGTTAGGATCGCTATTGCTGGCAGCGACGCTGTTATTGCTGTTTAATCCTTTGTGGATTTGGGATTTAGGGTTTCAGTTGAGTTTTTTGGCAACGCTGGGATTGATTGTGACAGTACCACCGTTAACTCAGCGTTTGAACTGGTTGCCTCCAGCGATCGCATCTTTAATTGCTGTTCCTTTAGCGGCGACAATTTGGACTTTACCAGTGCAACTTCACACATTTGGAGTTGTGCCAACTTACAGCATACTGCTAAATATCATTAGCACACCATTGATTTCTATTATTAGTATTGGTGGAATTATTAGTGCTATACCTGCGTTAATTTTGCCAGAGGCTGGCGGCGTTTTCGCTGCGGTGTTACATTATCCTACTGATTGGCTGATTAAGTTAGTGGAATTTTTCAGAAATTTGCCAGGAAATTCTGTTGCTGTTGGCACGATATCTATTTG
>JBPCQW010000533.1:0-9751 GCA_050997715.1 Hassallia sp. | reverse complement strand
GCCGAGGCAGTGCGTTGCGCGGGTTCCCCGCGTTGAAGCACCTGGCGTGAGGTTTCCTCCGTTATAGCACCTGCCGTCCACCCTTTCTTGCGGGTGATTAAATACATGATTTGAGGAATAACACCAGTCAAATTGTCTAAACGCCTTAACCGATTAATTTTCTTTAACACAAAGCAACAGCCGCATTATCTAATTCTCCTCTGAAACGTTTTTTTGATAAACTCGATACCAAATCTGGCGATAAATTGTGCTTTCCAAAATCTAGTGCTGGCATTGTTTGCCAGCAGTTGCGGCAAAAGTAGTAAACTTCAGAACCGCGTATATGTCGCAAAAGTAATCCAGAACAGCAAGGACAGTTATTCATGATTTGTCAAACTTAATAATAAAGGTGTGAATTCTAAATTAGAGCAATTGGGTATGCAACAGTAAATTAAGTAAGCTGGTTGAAATAAATAAAGTTAAATATTCACTTCATTTAAGTCCAGCTACTTAGGTCTGTTTTCATAATAATTCTCAAATTTGAGGAACTTGTGAGGAAAGCTTTTATGTTCTCTAAAGATTTGTAAATGTAACTTCTGAAATTGAAGAGTCTATGAGAAATATTGAGAAATGTAATAAATTTTTAGTGTAAAGATTTACTACAATTTTTTCTCAACCATTGCAAAGACTTATGCTATAATGTGTGCAATTTAGTAGCTTTTAACATTCGCAACAAACAAAGCTTTATTCTGATATAGGCAACTACAAACGGAAAATTGGCACAATCAAACGATACAGCTTGACAACGAAAATACCGCTGAATTGATTGTGCTGCACTTTTTGCTTGGTACTTGATGCTACTTGAGGCAATGCGAATTATCGTCTCTCCTAAGTTTGTGTCTGTAGATGCAGGTTTTTCTGCCCTAACCGCCTCAAAAAAGCTTTCGACTCGAATCAGTCAACATTTGTTTTACATAGTTTTGTTAATCTAGATAAATTATTCATTTTTTTTGTTGTAACTTTTATAACGAATAGAAAAATACCACTTTAGATACTCAGTTTCCGCTTGACGCCAGGATTTTTTTGTGCATTTAATCCGTTTTTAGCTGTGTTGCCTGGGCTAGACTCACCAACAGGTCATATAATCTACAGCTTTGTTGCCGTAGATTACAAACCTTGAGTATTTATAGCTAGTATCAGCATCAAACGGTATTATATAACAGTAATTATCATTGGAAAAACGCTTTTTTTGCCTTTATTTAACAAAAAAAGCAATTTGTGGAGGCATAAATTGGGCATTTCCTAATTTTATTAAGTAAATATTTTTTATAAATGATTCTTTATACTTTGCTCCAAAGTTGGAAATTAGCAGATAAAGAAACGTGAGAAAATGTCATCTTATTCCCATAATAAGATGTTGCACATTTAACTTTCGTGCAGAATACATTAGTTATTTATTAACTGTTTATTAACAGAAGTTATGCATGAAAGCAATAAGTAATAACTCAGCTAGAATAAAATTAGAAGCAGATAAGTTGCTCAAGCTGGTGAAAAAAGTTAAGAATTAATGTGATTTTTTCTTGACTATGGACTTTAGGATCTTTCCTTAGTTGCTGAAGACAATTTACTATTAAAGTGAGAACAAACCGATAGATTATAAGAATGCCAATTCGCCTAAAAAACATTCCAGATTTAAAATATAGAGGTATCAATGACTATTACTACTTTTAACAAAGAAACAAATCAAGATAAAATACTCAAGGAGAAACCACGTAGGCACGGACAACGCCTTATGAACACTGGTGTCGAAAATGAAAACACCAATAGAGCAAATACTTCAGTTGACCAATTGATTTGCAATAGCTCAAATCGTGGTCGAGTGGCGATTTTTATTGATGGCTCAAACTTATTTCATACAGCTCTGCAACTGGGCATTGAAATTGACTATGCTAAATTACTCTGCCATTTAACTCAAGATGCAAGATTATTGCGTGCTTTCTTTTACAGTGGAATGGAGCGCGGCAATGACAAGCAACAGGGTTTTCTCTTCTGGATGCGTCGCAATGGTTATCGTGTAGTCACCAAAGAGCTAATTTCGCTTCCAGATGGTTCTAAAAAATCAAATCTAGATGTAGAAATTGCTGTAGATATGATAACTTTATCACCTTACTACGATACTGCGGTCTTAGTCGGTGGACATGGAGATTTGGCTTACGCGGTTAATGCTTTGAGCTACAAAGGAGTTCGGGTTGAAGTCGTTAGCTTGCGCGGAATCAGTAGCGACAGCTTGATTGATGTTGCTGACTGCTTCATTGACCTCGATAGCATTAAACAATATATTCAAAAAGATCCTCATTCTGGCTATAATTATCGATCGCTCTCAAACTCCAGCTTTTGAAGAGCAATTTTCAACTCGATAATTATAACCGCATCTGAATCAAATCACCAAAACCGGGGTAAGGAACTGTAACCTAATTCCTCCCCATCTGTACTCATTGCGGTGTGATCGGTGTGCTTTATCCTTCATCTGACGTTTTCTGAAGTAAAATGACAAGCGGGTAAATCCAGAAGTATATTTTGCTCAGATCGTCAGCCAGATGGACATTTTAATTGTCGAAGATGAACTAGAAATTGCTCAATTAATCCAACTTTCTTTAGAAAAAGAAGGATTTTCCTGTCGCATCAGTCGCGATGGGATCGGTGCCCTAAGGATGTTTCAAGAGCAACCACCAGATTTGATCATCCTAGATTTAATGATTCCTGGTTTGGATGGGCTGGAAGTCTGTGCGAGAATTCGCCAGAAAGCTGGTGCAAAAGATCCTTATATTTTAATGCTCACCGCCAAAGGTGAAGAAATTGATCGCGTAATTGGCTTATCTACTGGTGCTGATGATTACATGGTAAAACCATTCAGCCCTAGAGAGTTAGTTGCTAGAGTCAGAGCGCTATTACGGCGTAGTCTCCGCCAAGGTGGACAAAATCAGGTCTACCGTACACAAAATTTTATCGTAGATGTCGAGCAACGCACTGCCAGCCGCCAAAAAAATTCTCATGAATTGGAAATTTTGGACTTAACTAGCCTTGAATTTAACTTATTAAGCACCTTTGTCAGCAATCCGGGTCGAGTTTGGAACCGCAGTCAACTAATTGATAAACTTTGGGGTGATAACTTTTTTGGTGATGAGCGGGTGGTGGATACTCATGTTGCTCGCTTGCGGAAAAAAATTGAGCCAGACCAAGCTCACCCTAATTTTATTAAAACTGTTGTTGGGGTAGGCTATAAATTTGAAGATGCCCCTGTGGTTTAGATGAAAATAAGCTCTCGGAAAACGAAATCTTTACCTTTGGCATCGCGGCTATTTTTCTCCCACCTAGTAGTGATGATGGTGGGGGTAGGTAGTTTCGTAGTTATCAGCAAAGTTTCTTCACCCCGCTTTTTTGTTCTGCACTTAGAAAAATTAGAACATCGAGGATACGACTTAATCAATGTCCGTACTGATTTGGTTGATGGATTTGAAATTGCTTGGCGCCGAAGTACTCTTTGGTCAGTTTTAGTGGGGACTACAGCTGCTGGGGGATTGAGTTACTGGGTGTCCAAACGAATTATGCAGCAGTTGACTGAAATTGAACAAATCACTCAAAAGATTGCTGCCGGTCAGCTTGATGAAAGACTACCGTTGTCTGGTGTTCCCGAACTGAATCGACTGGGTGCTTCTTTTAACCGAATGGCAGCAAGTTTGGAAGGAGTGGAAGCACGACGCCGAGAATTAATTGGAGACATGACCCATGAACTGCGGACACCTCTAACAGTTGTACGCGGTTATTTGGAAGAACTTGCGGATGGGGGAATTAAGCCATCTCCTGAAATTTATCAACGGTTAGCGAAAGAAACTAAGCGTTTAGAAAGGTTAGTCAACGATTTGCAAGAACTTTCTAAAGCGGAAGCTGGTTATTTGCCAGTTAATATGCAACCAATGAATCTGCGTCCGTTATTAGAGTCATTAGTAGAGAAATTTGCCGACCAGTTGCTAGAAGATGGTCCAGTTCTGTATTTAGAATGTCCATCATCGCTGCCTTTTGTCTTGGCAGATATTGACCGCACAGAACAAATTTTGGTTAATTTGCTAGGGAATGCGGTGCGTTATACTCCCACAGGTTCGATTATTATTCGTGTTTGGACTGAAGAATCAAAACTTTGGATTGCAGTTATTGATACAGGTATTGGGATTGCGGCAGAAGATTTACCTCATGTGTTTGAGCGTTTTTGGCGAACCGATCATTCACGCGATCGCCATTCTGGAGGAACCGGCATTGGTTTAACTATCTCCCGCACTTTGGTGGACTTGCAAGGTGGTCAGATTGAAGTAGAAAGCGAACTGGCATCTGGTAGTACGTTTCGCTTTTTCTTGCCTTTGGCTTGAAAAACTGTTTTTCAATCTTCACACTGCAAATATATTTGACATACAAGTTGTTGACACAAGCTAGCCACAATGACGTCATATGCAGTTGCTAGGTTGAAAGTATGAAAAATAATTATTTCACTGATGGGGGGTGCTACTTCAATTTTTTCCTATAAGAGGTAATTACAACTTTATGCGTAATATTGGTATTTTGATAAGCATTTCAGCACAAGTTAAATCTTACTGAGTGTGAAATTTTATCTTCTTTTGGTCGGTAGAGACCCAGTATTACAGATAAACATTCAATTAACATACACATTTTCTCTAATATGTCTACTTTTTTCTTTGCTGGCTTTTTTGTTACTATACTAACTTTATTTGGTTTTGCAGCGATCGCTTACCTATTTCCGCAAGATCATTCCCCAGGTAAGTAACTCATAATACCTTTTTCCATCACTCCTACCATGTCTGATAAACTTCATTGCCGTGCGTCATCATTTGATGACGCATTTTTGCTTTCTTGTGAAAGCGCTTTGCATAAGACTAGGGATTGGGGACACTGGGACGCTTGAATTACAAAACCCCACGGATAAACCGTTCGGTTGAATAAATAGTTGGGGTTTGTTTTTTTCTTCAATAAATTCATTCTTCTTATGACCATAACAAAGATTGCGTTGAGGATTGAAAAATGGTATTTATTTTTATTTCACAGTCTAAGCGTAGCCAATCTCTAATCTCAGTCAAAAATAATTTTTAATATTATTCAAAAGTTAAGTTCCGAAGATTTCTATACACATTTGATAATCATTTTTGGCGCTACAAGCAGCAATCAGCGTTTTTATTCATAATTTTGTCAAAATTTATACTATTAAAAAATGCCAAAATGGCAACATGGATTTTTTTTCTTAGTTATGCTGGAAACTTATCAACAAAAGCAAAATTATGAGTATTTTATACAAAGAAAAAAAATTATAAAAAACTGTTTTTTAAGCTGCAATGCCTGTTAATGCGATTGTTTAATCAATTGTATCTAGCTATTTTTTTGGTAATACTACGAAAGCAGATAGCAATAAAAAAACTATATATTTGTTTGCTAATGAGCAAAGTCCAGGGTGTCAAAATTAAACTCTCATTGGCGATTACTGACAAGGGTAATTAAGTAAAAATTACTTTTACTTAAGTTTATTTGCTACGCGTATAAAAATTTTATACACGCAGTAATTTAACAAAATATATAGCAGTACTTTGTTTAAATTGGACTACCAGTAGATAAATCTTATGCCAGAAAAACTTTAAAGTTTTGATAATAACAAGGTTGAGCTATGTAAAGTCATCAGTAGAATTGCTAGCCTATTGAGTGATATTAGAAATTAGGTGTAAATACTGTTTTATATATCTTGGGATTTCTACTAACATTTATCTAATTGAAAAATGTATTATTGAGATCAAACTAAAAAAATAACTACCCCTGTTCAAACCTATGAATGTCCCCCGACAAAATCATGTAATAATTTCCTCAAGGTCATTTTTGATAAATATTAAATAGCTGAAGGAGTGTTAACAGTGCATAAGATTCAATTAGCTTTACTTATTAGTTACCTGTTGATGACCTGTTATTTTTTTAGCAATTGGTTGAGATTTACCTTACGTCATCCCACTTCTTTGCCAGAAGATAAGTTTTTATCTTTGGTAATGTTTTTTATCTCTACTGCACTATGGCCTTTACTTCTTCCGCTAAATTGTCTACAAATGATTAAGACACGGGAATTAGAGTTTAGCGCTATGTTTCCTGTGATATTAGCAGCCTTTGCTTTTAGTGTTTCGTTATATCTGAGTTAGATGCATTCTTCGTTTGTGTGATGGTATAAATTTTTGCGTTTGACACAATATCGTTGCCAAAATTTTCACTTCTTTATCTAGGGATTAAGCGGATGTGATAAGTGCGTCATTAAATGGGGAGAGATACAGAGAATACTGATAATAGATGAAGCCAATATTCAGTGTTGGAAGTGGCTACTACATCTGTTTATTTTACTTTCCCCCTCGCCTCATCTTTAGCGGAAAATTAGACCAACTTGCTTTTCGTGATTTGACAGTGAGTATTTACGTTCACCTCACTACTCAGCCTGGAAGCCGTAATCAGACAGTCTAGGCATCTACCATCTTTATTCAAAGTTCCCTAAAAAAGCATCAATAACGATAAAAGCGATCGCTCTTGCATTTAGAAGCGCGATCGCTTTTTAACATCTGCACAATTCAGTCAGGACTTGATTCCTGGTGCGATCGCGAAGAATTAAGATTATTGTCTTCTTTAGATGGCGTAATTACATCTAATCTCTGTAATAATAATTCTTCCAATCGTTGCAGTCGCTGTTGCTGGTCTTTCATCAATTGCGTTAGCTCGATAATCTCCACTTCCCGCAAAATATTCATTTTGTCTTGCAGCAGTTCAACTTCTAGTTCGGCTTTCACATTCACCTGATAGTCATGTTCAGCACGATCTCGATCAACGGTAGATTGCCGATTTTGACTCATCATGATAATCGGTGCCGTGTATGCTGCTTGAAATGACAGCATCAAGTTAAGCAAAATGAAAGGATAAGGGTCCCAATGTTGAATTGTGGCAATAACGTTCAGAAGAATCCAAAACGAGAGCAGGATACTTTGAATAATGATAAATCGCCAAGAGCCGACTGTAGAAGCCACAGTATCAGCCACGCGATCGCCCATCGTCATCTTACTCTTAGGAGGGTGTCGTGCTGGCTGGCGATCGCGCAACCGTTGCAGCATCTGAAATTCTTCTTTACTAACCCGAGGACGCATCCATTTTGGCTGACGCATATCTCAACACCTGTAAGGAAAGGGGAAAGGGAAAAGGGTATGAAAAAAAATGCATTCCTTTACACACTCATAGTGCATTTATAGAATGAGTGCAAGAGGTCTATTAATCACTTACACCATAGAAAAAAATAGGGACAGGCATGTTTTGCCTATCCCAGAAAAGTTATTGAGTAGCGGGGGGGGGATGGGGAGAGGGGGAGATGGGGGGATGAGGGAGCAGGGGAAGCGCTTGGGTTGCAGGGGAAGAAATTTCCCCTTGTCCCCCTTGTCCCCTTGTCTCCTTGTCTCCTTGTCTCCTTGTCCCCCTTGTCCCCCTTGTCCCCTTGTCTCCTTGTCCCTTACAAAAATCTATTGCATTTGTTGCTGTGGGAAAGCACCAGGACGCACAGATAAGTTGATTTTCTGCCCATTGCGACGCAACTCTAGGCGCACATCAGTTCCGATTTGACTATTTTCTACTGCCTGTTGTATGCTGGCAGAATCGGCAACTGATTGACCATTTAGCTTTTCGATCACATCACCAGCACGTATTCCCGATGTTGCTGCTGGTGAGTTAGGCACAACTTTCACGACTAACACACCTTTATCTTCATTCACAGTCAAACCGCTATTGGGATCTGAGTTAATATTTTGCTTTAACTCAGGTGTCAAAGCCTGCATCTGAATTCCCAGATAAGGATGTTGTACTTTGCCTGTACTTATGAGTTGATTGGAAATGCGTTGCGCTGTATTGATGGGAATCGCAAAACCTAATCCTTGCGCTCCTTGAATAATAGCAGTATTCATGCCAATTACCTCGCCACGGGCATTTAGCAGAGGTCCACCAGAGTTACCGGGATTAATTGCCGCATCTGTTTGAATATACTGTACTCGGCGATCAGGTGCGCCAATTTGATTGCTAGTGCGTCCCGTAGCGCTGATGATGCCGGTAGTTACGGTATTATCAAGACCAAGAGGATTACCGATCGCGATCGCCCATTGTCCTGGTTGTAAGGAATCTGAGTTACCTAATTTCAATGTTGGCAGATTTTCGGCTTGAATCTTCACAACAGCGACATCTGTTAACTCATCTTTACCCATCACCTTACCTTGGAAGCTGCGTCCATCTTTGAGTATTACCTTCACCTTATCTGCACCATCCACCACATGGGCATTGGTCAAAATGCGACCATCAGCACCGATAATGAAACCAGAGCCGGTACCCCGTTGCACACGGTTTTGTGGTGAAGTTGGTAGTTGAGATCCAAAGAAGCGTCGGAAAGCTGGATCGTTAAATTCCTCTGGTAACTGAGTTTTGACAGTCCGGGAAGCCTCAATCCGTACCACCGCTGTACCGACGTTTTGCACAACCCCGGTGATAAAGTTAGGATCTGTGGAAGCGGGTAATGGAGGAGCAGCATTTACCGGACTCACTCCTAACTTAGATGCGCTTTGAGATATGTCCTGCTGGTGCGATGCCAAATAACCGCCGGCAAATGTCATACCCGATCCCAGCAGCACCAACGATAGATTAAAAGCTGTTTTCTTCCAAGGTGCAGCGTTAGGGGTTTTTTGAGAATAAGCGTTAAAATTATCTTTGTCTTGTGGTTGGTTTTGCATTTGTCTGGAAAGATATAAAAATATCTAGATATAGTCTTAATCTAGATATACATTATGACGTTTCTGTGTCAGGACTGTGGCATCAGTGTGAACAGGATAATTTATAGTTTTTTAACACAGTTAAGAGTTTTTTACCCGGATATTCCTTAGATATACCAGAATAACCTATACAATTTATTAGAAAAGCTACTGAAACTATTTAGGCGATTTATATGGCAACCACATCTAATGTTCAGGTGACAATTTCCTTATCAGATCCGGATTTAGATGACCATGAGTTGCAAGCAGAAGTGGAAAATTTGCTACCGCAGGTTAGAGAGGTGGATGGGGTAGAAGAAGCAGATTTAGTGGCAGTTACAGAAACCCCGCGAAGTGCAAAGGCTTTGGGTACCTTTTTGTTAGGGGTGTTAAGTGCAGAAGTTAAGCCAGCCAATATAAAAGCTTTGTTTGGATTTTTGAGCGATCGCTTCGGCAACAAACCAATTAAGCTGGTACTTAAAACTCCTGACGGTAGAGAACTCAACTTAGAAGCAGGTAGTCGCAAAGAGTTTGAATTCGCTATGCAGCAAGCGCAGGATTTTCTCAACAATACCAAAAAAACACAAGATAGCAATGGCGAAGGTAGCACTACTGATCGGGGTTAGTGAATATAAGCATGGTTTAAACCCGCTACTAAGTGCTGGCAAAGATGTTGAGGCAATGCAGCGAGTGTTAGTAGACTCAGAAATGGGGAACTTTGCGGAGGGAGATATCACTGTATTGAAAAATCCCCAACCGGACGATATCGCATATGCTATCTATCATCTGTTTGCCGATCGCCAGAAAGATGATCTACTGCTGTTTTACTTTTCTGGGCATGGAATTAAAGATGACAGAGGCAAGCTTTATTTGTCAAGTTGCGGTACTAAAAAACTAAATGGCAAGCTAGTAAC
>JBPCQW010000481.1:0-2654 GCA_050997715.1 Hassallia sp. | reverse complement strand
AATCCTATGAGTATCCACTTTCTAAAGTAACTAAAATCTAAATTCCACTTCATACCCCTTAATGTTTTTACTATAGACTTCACTTGGTCATAGTAAGGAAGGTCAGGATTCATCGAAAACTCAATTTACTGATTCTTCAAATGCATCCTTTTTAATTATTGTCTAGAGTCTTCTATGAATTTTATCTATATCATTCTCCGATGTCAAATGCAGTATTGAAGTTTTATTGATTGACAACCATACCGCTAAGAAATTCGAACATCTTGTTCAGTTAATTTTGGGATTACAAAAGCAACAATCGATAGTAACACTCTCACAGGTCAGTTTATCGCTCAGAGCGAAAAAATATTGGACACATTTAGTATATCGAAATAATGATACATTTGTAAAGGTCACGTCGATACCTAAAACACTATTGGTTTGCCCAATTCCAGCTTTTTTCGCATGATATTTACTTTATAGTATTTTATTTTATCTTTTATAAAACTCAAAATCATCTCTGCTATTTATTTCGGCCTCATTTACGCCCCATAAAAACTCCACATAGTGCTGCGCAAATATAGTTACAAGGAATCTAAACAGATCTTCTGTAGTTTTGAATCCGTACTTTTCCTTCAGCCTGTCGATGTTCTCTTTATCGTTTGAACTAAGTTTAAGACGAATTTCTTTCATTTTTGTTCTCCTATTATGCGTTATCTATTTAATAATTTCCTACGAATTAGGGGGCCGTAATTCCCAAGTTTCAAACTCATTTAAAAGTTGTGCTGGTGTATGTTTGCAATTTTCTTCTTTCACATGTTCATCCAGTACTTCGAACAACTTTGCCATGGTTTGGAAATGGATTTTGGTGTCCGGCAAATCCAAAAAATGGCTCAAGGATTTTATATCCTACGGAAGAAAATGAAAGCAAAATTGAACAGTAATACATGTATTCATTGGGCCTGTAATAAAGCAGATAATACCTGTGTAGGATGTGGTGCTATAATTTGTCCGATTTGTCTAAAAGAAACTGCAAATTGCAAATGCGAAAATAAAGATATTTGTTGCGCGTCATGATTTAGAGTTCAACTACTTTCTCCATCTTTTGCAAAAGATCGGGATTGGAAATTTGCATATTTGCATGTAGTAGGTTTCTAATTCATACTATAGCTTTTAGTTTTTTAGTTTTAGTAACCTCGTTAAAATTATGAAAGATAACGAGATTATTGTATCATGAGGCTAGTCCCTCGTGAATCAAATTTGACTCAAAATTTAGCCCACTTTCGATCGGCTAAAATAATTTCAGGCAAAATGATAATGATTTCGGTAAAGTTGATGACCAGCATGATATTAGTATGCTGCTCAATCTTCTGGTATCCACAAGGAGAATGGGAGCCACCACCATCCAGGATTTCGCTCAGCGCTTGTCGTACTCGTCGTGGCGGCGAATCCAGAATCCTGTTTCGTTGCGTCCCTTGGCAGCGCGGTCGAGCCACTGGTACATTCCCCAGAGCACATCGAGTCCGCGTGCATAGGTGGAATAGGTGTGGTACACAGCACCGTCCTCGAGCACGAACGCACTCATGGCCGGTCTCTCGCGGGTGTAAGTCGCCACGTCGGTTCCGGTCATGGCCGCGACCTCCGCGACTGGACCTTGGTCGTCGCGCGACTGCCATTTTCGAGCAGCCTTCCCTGCAAGAGGCTCAAGGGTCGCCACCTCGTGCCGGTAGTTGTATTCAATGCCTCCCTCGCGCTGTTGCTCCTCACTGAACCAGACGTTAAAGTCAAAGTTAAAGTCGCTGTCAAGCGACGATGCCCAAGGGAACGTCCACCCCATCCGGCGCTTATACGCCTGCAGTTTTGCGAGAGGCGCTCGTGACACAGCTGAAAGGGTAACGTCGTGGTTGGCCAGGTGGACTACCAAGCCGTCGAAGCCGTCGGCGATGGCCGAGCAGGCCGGACATCCCGCCGTATAGTCTGGGCCGAACATGAAATGATACACGAGGAGCTGTGAGCGCCCTCCGAAGAGGTCCGCCAAAGTGGCGTTGCCCCCGTCGGTCTCAAATCGATACTCTTTGTCGATTCTAACCCACGGCAGTTTTTGCCGTTGCAGGGCAACATCGTCGCTGCGCCGCGTGAGCTCTTTTTCAGCCTCTAGCAGCTTTAGCCGCGCTGCAAGCCATTGTTTACGTGTTCCGGCTTTATGTTTCATCATTACCCATCTCCAAAATTCTTGGAAGCTCCCAATGCATCTGCATGTCCAATAATCATACAGTTACCATTATCTTTTATCACGTATGGAGCGTTACCATTGGCAAGTATTTCACAATTATCATCTCCTAGATACGACTCTCTGAAAGTTGCGTTATGGTCATTATTCCATGTTTCAGATATATCTAACATTACCATTAAAGTATAATGTCTCGTATTGCATATATTAGTTTGATACTGCTTTCACTTCCTTTCCTGTGACCAAAGAACCATGCTTATCAAGAGAATCAATTGATAAGTTCGAAGCCGTCGGTTGTTTATGATATGGAAAGAATCACGCTCGAATAATATTCATTGGTTTTATTGACGCTGGAAGATAAAGACATCATTCAAGTTGACGCAACTGTAATTATAGGTGTTATGATACTTCTTACGCTATCAATAGGATTCGATTCATCTATTAA
>JBPCQW010000429.1:0-4902 GCA_050997715.1 Hassallia sp. | reverse complement strand
ACGGCAATGAATATTATCGGTTGTCTGGATCGTCCGACATCAGGACATTATTATTTAGATAACGTTGATGTAGCACAAGTAGACGATGGTGCTTTGGCGCATATTCGTAACAAAAAGTTAGGATTTGTGTTTCAACAATTCCACTTATTATCTCAACTATCGGCATTAGAAAATGTAATTTTGCCGATGGTGTATGCGGGTGTGAGTAACAGTGAAAGACGCGATCGCGCAACCGAAGCACTTTGTAGAGTAGGCTTAGAAAATCGCCTCAACAACAAACCAACTCAACTATCAGGGGGACAACAACAAAGAGTAGCGATCGCTCGTGCCATTGTCAACCGTCCCGTCGTCCTCTTAGCTGATGAACCTACCGGTGCCCTTGATTCTCGCACAACCCAAGAAGTATTAGATATCTTCAGCGAACTCAACGCTAGTGGTATCACCGTTGTTATGGTAACTCATGAACCAGACGTTGCCCGCCAAACCCAACGCATAGTTTGGTTTCGAGATGGTCAAGTGGTACACTCCAACATGACACCATCCGACTTAACTCATATGTAGTAAGCACTTCAGTGCTTATTTAAAGCACTAAAACACTTACTACAATCTACCAATATTAAAGACTTGACGTTTTACCAGTTTGTGCTTGCGTCTCAATCGGCTTCACATCGGTGTAACCCATATCACCGACAATTGTCCGGAATATTGACATTTGCTCTTCAAATTCAAGTTTTTCTGTTTGGGAAACTAGATTATTAATTGGCTCACTTGCATTGTAGCTTTCTGGCATCCCAACTATTTTTTTCTCGTCCATACCGATTGCCCAAGCATACCAAACCAATAGCTGGTTATTTTCTTTAATTGCACCATAAGCACGAGAATATTCTGTATCTTTGCGATTCACAATATCCCGCATAACTGCAAGTTGCTGCTCTTCAGACAATTCATAATAATCTCCTAGCAATAATGGTGCTAGTTCTGGTTCCGCAGCAGCCGGTGCCGCAGGAGTAATTGAACTACCCATTTTTTTATAAACAAGATAAAACCAAGCTAATTTCGCATCAGTATCTAGCTTGTTAAATGTTTCCACCGCTTTTTGAGTTGTTTCGGTTTGAGCTTGAGAATCGTTTTTATTGGAATTTGCAGTCATAATTTATCTCCCAGGTTATTTAATCAAAAACTTCAAAGTCATACCTGTTTTACTGTTGACTATTAACGACTTCGTTATCGACCTCCAAGAGAAGGAGTTTTACAAAATAAATATAAAAAAATTTATCTACCTTTCAATAGAGGTAAAAATCTATCTGTAGATGCCAAGAACATGAGACATCACTTTGTTATGATTACCTCATAAATAGAAAAATTACTTAAGGGGTTAGTTATGCCTGATGAAATAAAGCCCAATGTAGGGGAAGCTTCCACCCAAGACGCACAATTAGCTGCTGAAAGCATCGCTAGTGGTGAAGAGAAGGCACCAGCGGTGGATATCGAGGGAGATTACAAAGCCGCACAGCAATACAGCGTCAGTGATGTTGACCGGACAAAAGAAGGTGAAGCAGCTGCAAAAGCTGCCACTGCACCTAAGTTTGAGGTATCGAAACAACAAGAGACAAAAACGCAGGCACAGTCAACTGGTAATCCCGCTGATTATTTAGATATGGCAAAGGATGTTGGTGGTTCTGCAAATGAAGGTGCTACTAATGTCAGTGACGACCTAATACAACAAGCTTTGGAAAAAGGTCAACCAGGAAAGTAAGTTTTTATGCTTGCTGGTAATTGGTAATAAGTAATGGGTAATAAGTTCTATCTAATTACCAAATTACAATTAACAATTTTTTATCACTTCTAGCAGTTGACTTGGTTGGTCAATCAAAAAGTTGGGATTTTGCTTGCTTAATACTTCCTGTGAATTGAAACCCCAAGTCACTGCAATCACTTTGATATTTGCTTTTTTTGATGCTTCTATATCTCTAGTTTCATCACCCACATAAATAACTTCTTCAGGGTTAAGTTGTTTTTGTCTTAATGCGTTATTAATTATGGTTGTTTTGCCAAAAATGGTCACTCCTGAGTAGATAAACTCAAATAAACTATCTAAATCGTTTGTTTGAAGAAAGTCTCTGACATTATCTTTAGAATTAGAGGTAATAATCCCTAGCGTATTCCCATCGTTTTTAAGTTCTATTAATGCTTCTTTAATTCCGGGAATTGGTTTGAACTCGTGTATTTTATTTTTTAATTCTGATTTAACTTTTTTGACTAAAAAAGGTATCTTGAAAACCGAGATACCTGAGTACTTAATAATTTCCCTAGAAGTAAAATTCCTCAGAAGGGAAAGTTCCTCTGGAGTAATTTGTATATAACCAAATTCTAAGGCTAAACGATTAGCAATACTTACCAGAGCATCTACTGTATCGGCAATTGTGCCATCAAAATCAAAAATAATTACTTTCTGGGTCATCTGAAGTATAAAGTATAAAGTATGAAGTCTGGAGTTGACTTCATGACTGAAGGTTAAAGTGTAAAGTCAGAAGTCTGAAATCCTTTCTGCTTCATTCTTTGTTTGAGCTAATATCTGTATATTTTTTCATCATGCAAGCCTTTACCTTAGCTTGCTCAAGTCCGCTATGCATCTAGTTTGTTGTCTAGATTAGCACGGGCATTTCTTCGTAACATTTTTGGTTTAATTCGTCTGAATGCGGATGCTGGAAATTGTTTATCCCACTCCTCATTTGATATTTTGGCTAATTCTATCAGCTTGGGCGCAAGATTCCCAGAGTAAGGTTGAAACTCTGCTACATCGGTTTCCTTTGCAAAACGCTGATTCCAAGGACAAACATCTTGGCAGATATCGCAACCAGCAACCCAGCCTTGCAAATGAGGTGTAATTGTCTCTGGCAATTTTTCTGCCCGATTTTCAATTGTATGATAAGCTATACAACGATTGGCATCTATTACAAACTCCTGAGTAATTGCACTGGTAGGACAAGCGTCAAGACAACGAGTACAAGTACCGCAGTGTTGTGTATGCGGGCGATCGCTCTTCAATTCCAGATTCGTCAACACTTCTCCCAAAAATACCCAAGAGCCATATTCCCTAGTTATCACATTACCATTTTTTGCAATCCAGCCAATTCCCGCTTGTTGTGCCCAGACTTTATCTTGCACGGGTCCTGTATCTGCATAACTAAGCGCTTGAATACCTTTTCCTTGTTCTTGCAACCAAGTAGTCAGCGCTTTGAGTTTTTTGTCCATGACTTTGTGATAATCTCGTCCCCAGCCATAACGCGACATTTTCGCGTATTCCTCACCTTCGGGACGTTGGTGAGGTGTGTAATAATTTAGGGCTACACAAATAAGCGATCGCGCTTCGGGCATTAAATACCGAATATCCTGACGCTTCGACGAAGCCATCCATTCCATATCGGCATGATAACCCAGTTCTAGCCATGCTTGCAATCGCTGCGCGTTTCTAGCATCCGTCTCATCTACAGCTGCAATTCCAACTTTGTGAAACCCTAATTCTAAGGCTTTTTCTTTTATCACACTGCTGCTCGTTGCAGGAAACTGATTCATTTTTCTTATCTAAATTTGCCCAGTGAGCGGGATTTCTATTTTACATGATGCAGTCATCTGAAGGATGAAGTATGAAAAAGAATGTAGAGACGTAGCAGTGCTACGTCTCTAGGGGTTTTGGATAACGCATATTTAAATTCGTTCGATGTCTAAAGGTTTTGAAATGAGGCAAAATCATTGATACACCTTTAGCTGTGCCCGTAATTGGGCAATTTCAGTCGCCATATCTAGCACCATTGCAGCTCCGACTAAGTTCAGCCCCAAGTCTTGACGCAACCGCTGAATCTGAGCAATTCGCGCAATTTCGCGGGGATGCAACATAGAACCAATGGGTTCGATTACGCCTAACTCAGCATAAAACTTCACAAGCGTAATCGAAGTCTGAGTAAGCAACGCAGCATATTCAAAGGTGTAGAGTTGCTCACCTTCGGGTGAAACCACGATTTTTGAAAGGCTGAAGGTCATAATTTTATCTCCTCTAACTTAGCACGGGGGTTAAAGCTAGTATTTGCCTGGATTTTTTCGTAATATTCTTGCTCGATCGCACTGAGGTCTTTCGGTGTAACCATCTGAAGTTTGGCAAATAAGTCACCTCGTCCCCCTTTTGGCAACGTCCAACCTTTGCCGCGCAATCTCAACGATTGCCCCGATCGCACTCCTTTGGGAATTTTCATTGTCACGCTGCCATCGGGGGTCGGCACGCTGATTTCTGCCCCTAAAACCGCTTCATCAGGGCGAATTGGAATGTCACAAATCAGGTCATCGCCCTCAAATCGAAAGAAGGGATGCGGTAACACTTCGATGGTAAGATACAAATCGCCGCGCTGTGGAGAGAACGGACTAGGACGACCTTTACCCTTGATCCGAATTCGACTCCCAGGTTTTGCACCCGCAGGAATGCGGACGTTGATCGTTTCGTCGTCAAGAAGCAGCCGTTTCTGGACACCGTGAAACGCTTCGGAAAATGTGAGTGCGATCGCAGCTTCAGTATCCGGTGCGGGAGCTTGAGAACGAAATCCACCACCAAAATCATCATAGCCACCAGTGGAGCTTCTACGTCTTGATCGACCCAGCAGATCGTTGATAAACGAATCAAAGTTGTCGTACTGATCGAAGTCGTTGGTTGCAGCATTAGTTCCGTTGGATGGTGCTGCTTCAGTGTAACCAGGGTGATTCCAATGCTGACCAAACTGATCGTACTTCTGCCGCTTCTCTGGATCACAGAGTACTTCATTCGCTTCGTTTAGTTCTTTGAACTTTGCCTCTGCGTTTTTGTCTCCAGGATTGAGGTCAGGATGATATTTGCGGGCAAGTTTGCGGTAAACC
>JBPCQW010000387.1:0-5642 GCA_050997715.1 Hassallia sp. | reverse complement strand
AATGTTATGTTCAGAGAATAGTGTAAATTAAAAAACAAGCTGATAATTACGTACTACCAGGTGCATCCCAAGGCGTGTAAGTATAAACCCACAGGCTGGAAGCCTGAAGCTGGACATATATAAACGCCAGGACTGTAAAGCAAAAATAAAGCGTCTTGCAGCTTACATATTGGATTGCTTGCAAAAATCTTCTATGTCCGTCTAGCCTTACCCAATCGGGTAGGCTACACAACTGGTATGCTCCCCGTACTTAATTACAAAGATATGAACCAAACTTTAGCAGCAAAGGCTTTGCTGAAAATTCTGGTTATTGATGACCACGAGTCAGTTTTGGGTGGAACAATCGCTACATTAGGAAGACATTACCCAGATGCCGAACTGATGACGGCTCTCACTGCTAAGAATGTTCTCAATCAATTGGATAGTTTGCAGCCCGATCTACTTGTGATGGATCTTTCTATTCCCGAAAGTCCTGGGATGACAGCGCAACCGAATATTGGTCTTCAACTTCTCAGAATTCTGATGAAACGCTATCCCGACCTGAATATTGTCATCCAAAGCGCTCATGTCAGAACATTAGTCAGAATTAGACCTGACATTGACACTCATAAAGGAGGCTTTACAGTTGCAGATAAAAGTCTAACTAGCAAGGAAATGCTGACTAGAGTAGATTGGGCAATACAAGGATTAACTCATACAAAAGATATCAAAGGCATCCATTTTGGATTAGAAGTTAGACCAGAGTGGCTGCAAGTGTTAACTCTAGCATTTCAGGAAGGATTGCAAGATAAGGCAATTGCAGAGCGAATGTGTGTATCTGAACGCATGGTACGTCACTACTGGAGCAAGCTGCAAGACGCTTTAGAAGTTTATCCTGAAGGTGGTAAAAATATCCGAATTCAAACTCAAATGCGATCGCGACAAGAAGGGTTGATTGATTAATTGTAGAGAGGTGTCAAGTTGCGCGTCTCTACAATAGTTAGGAGGAGCGGAGTAACCGTTCGGCTATCAGCCGTCGTGCCGTCACCTATGCACATGAATTTTGTAGAGAAATAACATAACTCGAGTTATTGCAAGTCATGCTGGCTGATTGCTGATAGTGAGTCCAGTCCTGTTTGCCTTGGTCTTTGTTCGCGGAGCGTCTCCGGCAGGAGAAGGAGAAGGAGAAGGCGGGTCTCCCGTCGTAGGGATCTGGCTATCTTCGCAGCAATCTTCGAGGCACAAGCATCACCCGAATGGCTGACGGCTGAATGTTTACAGTTAGGAATTAGGAGTTAGGAATTTGTAGTTAATTGTGAGAAGTGAGTAAAGAACAAAAATTAACAAATGACTGAGCTTGGTCTTTGGAAAAGAATCAAAGAGGAAATTACTATTTTGCGTGCGGGTGCTAACCCTGGCATTGTCGTGATTGTGCTAGTAATTATCCTGCGTTTAACTGGTGCAATGCAATCTATAGAATGGCTGGCTTTTGATACTTTTCTTAGTTTGCGCCCCTCAGAATCTATTGATGAACGAATTACGATTGTGGGCATTAATCAAGATGATATCCGTAGTGCTGGAAGATACCCCCTCCCAGATCGTGAAATTGCATTCTTGCTAGAGAAACTACACAACTTAGAGCCAAGAGCAATCGGTATTGATATTTTTAGAGATTTACCTATTGAGCCTGGTTATGACAAACTTGTCTCCATAATTAAGGAAAGCCCAAATTTAATTTTTATTGAAAAAGTATTACCAGACAAAATTGATCCACCACCGAGCGTACCTACGCAACAAGTTAGTTTTGCCGATCAAATCACGGACACTGATGGCAAATTGAGACGGAGCTTGCTGTTGGTATCAACACCTCAAGAATACAAAACATCTTTGTCTCTAAGTTTAGCAAAAGCCTATCTGGCTGATGAAGGGATTAGTTTAGAAACAGATTTGCGCGATGTCTTACGACAAGCCGAGGAAGCGCGTCTACGCACTCCGATCAAGTTAGGCAATACTAAACTCCCCCGGTTTTTTTCCAACTCAGGAGGATACATACACGCAGATGTAGAGGGAACTCAGATACTACTTAATTTTCGCAATGGTCAAGAACGATTTAGAAGCCTGACTTTGGGTGATATCAAAACAGGGAATTTTAACCCAAACTGGATACGCGATCGCATTGTGATTATTGGGATGACAGCTCCTAGTGTAAAAGACTTCATCACGACTTCCGCAATTACATCTACCAAACCAGCAGCAGGACAAGTTTATGGAGTCGAAATTCAAGCATATGCTGTTAGTCAACTTATCAGTGCGGTGCTAGACAGAAGACCACTGTTAAATACTTGGTCAGATGGATGGGAATATTTGTGGATCGCAGGCTGGGGATTTTTAGGAATAAGTTTTGCTAGGCTGATAAAATCTCCATACAGAAATTTGCTAGCTGTTGGCATTGCTAGCACAAGCTTGCTCGTCGTTAGTTATTGGCTTCTCATGTGGGGTTGGTGGGTTCCAGTGATACCAGCAATGCTTGTTTATGTTTTCAATGGTGTCGGATTAACTGCTGTATATCAGTATGACCAAGCTTTGCAGTCTAAACTTAATGCTCGCCAAGTTATCATTGAACGTACATTTGAAACAATTCACAATGGACCGTTGCAAACGCTGGCGAAAACTTTAAGGTACATTAGAGATGGGAATTTACCGATAAATGAGTTACTTCCATTACTGGAAGAAGAATTAGAGAAACTAAATTACGATCTCAGAGGAATTTATGATTTTTTGCAACGAGAACCTCTAAATCAAGATAATAGACTTTATTTAGGAAGAGGTTTAGAACTCAATTTGCAAGACCCACTTCACGAAGTTCTCTATCAAGTTTACAGCCATACATTAGAGCGCGACTTTCCCGGCTTTAAAAGCCTTCAAGTCACAGTTCGTACATTTAATCCAATTGACGATCGCCAATTAAGTATTGAACAAAAGCAAGGACTTTGCCGATTTCTGGAAGAAGCTTTGTGCAATGTTGGGAAACATGCCTTGGGAGTCACCCGCCTCGAAGTTATTTGCACAAAAAAAGAAGGCTGGTATACACTAAAGATTGTAGATGATGGCTTGGGGACTAACTCATCTCAAGAAAGTCGAGGAACACAGCAATTTAGGAATTTAGCAGGGCAGCTTAAAGGGAAATATAGACGAGAGGCTGTTTCTCCTCAAGGCACTCTTTGTCAATTGTCTTGGCCCGTAGCAAAATTTTGGTTTTGGTAGTATTAAACGCCCTTCTCGGTAGAAATTTTCTCAACAACCATGCCACAATAGAGATAGAGTTAAAAGACGCGGACTTAACACTCAACAGTCATTATTCCTTGTCCCCCTGTCTCCTTGTCCCCCCCTCTCCTGAAGAAACGCATCAAACGTAACTCTATCCGGTAGCGAAGGCTGTGCCCCTAATTTCGTTGCCGCTAAAGCACCTGCTGCTGCACCCCAAATAACACTGTCACGCAAAGAATGTCCTTCAGAAAGCGCTGCGGCTAAACCACCATTAAAAGCATCACCAGCAGCAACGGTGTCAACAGCTTGCACTGCAAACGCAGGTATAAAAAATGTTTCTTCAGGAGTTGCACAGAAAACACCTTTAGCACCTAATTTGACGATCGCATTTTTCACGCCTTTTTGCAATAACACCACTGCGGCTTTTGCTGCCGACTCTTCCCCATCCACCGGAAAACCGACTAATTGCGCCGCCTCAACTTCATTTGGTGTAATAATATCCACCAAGCGGTAAAGTTCATCTGGGACATCATTTTGTGCGGGTGCAGGGTCGAGAATTACTTTTACTTGTGCATCTCGTGCGGCTTTTGCAGCAGCAACAACAGCAGACATAGGAATTTCAAATTGTAAAAGTAGCGCTTTTGCCGTTGGTAATAAGTGCGACAATCGTTCTACATCTTCGTTATTTATGCCTTTATTTGCACCAGGAATCACAATGATTTGATTTTCACCTTTGACATCGACGCTGATAACTGCAACACCAGAACTAACAGTTTTATCAACAAATATATTATTAGTTTGTACGCCAGATGCTTGTAAATTGTTAAGAAGTTCTGCACCGAAATTATCTGCACCGACACGTCCCACCATTTGTGTAGGAATTCCCAATCTAGCTGATGCTACGGCTTGATTTGCACCTTTACCCCCAGGGGATAGAAAAAAATCATATCCTAACAGCGTTTCGCCGGCAATTGGTAAGCGGGGTACTGTTGCTACCAAGTCTATATTGATGCTGCCGAAGACGATGATTGTCATAATATAAGGAAGTAACGCACAGTTTTATTATTCCGTATTTAAGCTTAGGTATTGACGCAGAATCTTTTGAGCTTGCTGTAATAGTTCTAGTTCTAGTTCCCCCAATCTTTGAATTAAGCGCACTTTGTCAAAGGTCATCGGTTCGACGCACACCAACAAGCTATCGACAGATAAACCATTTTGCGGTGATGAGGATACTACTACCACTGCTGCTTGTATCCGAGGGTCATTAGGTCGTGCTGAGGTGAAGGGCAAAACTGTAACTTTACTACGTTGGGCATTAAAGACAGTGCCAGAAATCACTAAAGCTGGACGAGTTTTACGAATTTCAGTGCCTATAGATGGGTCAAAAGCTACAATCCAGATGCTTCCCAATCCGTAATCGCTGCGTTCTGCCATTCGCTACCCCAACCTAATTCAAGTTCATCTACCAAGGCACAAGCTACTGCTAATGCTGCATCTTCTTGTTGCTGCTGCCATTGCTGCAAGAGAGATTCAATCAGCGCACTGCGGTTTTCAACTTTTTGGTCGATGTAAGTTAGTAATTCATCTGGCAGCGAAATAGAGATTTTAGCCATATCCTACTCAAAGTCATACTGTAAGTAGTATAAACAAAATCGTCATTTTGGGGTAAGTAGGAAGCCATCGCCTTAACCTCGCACTACTGTAAACAAATGTCAAAAAAATCATGTCCCAGGAGTCTTTTCTTGGCAACTGGGATGCTATTAAATAATACCAATCAGTTCAAAATTATCTACACGATTCAAGGCACAGATAAGCCTAAAATCTACTGGTTCTGTGCAAGAAACAACGACGAATATAGACGCATCTGCACAGATAAACATCGAGTCAAAATGACTATCTGGCTATCACCAGCCTATTGTTAAGATTTGAAAAGGCGATCGCCATCTCTTACCTCTCATCTTCCAACCAATTCCTTGATATTTTAGTATAAAACACAAGTATGAAATCCTATGGTGACGACAGCAGCAAGAAGTTCCCAACGAGTCATACTGCAAAACATCAGTTGGCAGACTTTTGAAAGCATCCTTGCAGAAATCGGGGATCATCGTGCTAATCGGTTGGCTTATGATGAAGGAATGCTGGAAATAATTGCTCCGTCGATGCACCACGAGCATACTATTAGAGTTATTGATTACAAAAAAGGCAGAGGGCAGAGGGCAGATGCCAGAAGGTAAAAAGTATAAATAAAAACTTTAGTTCTGAGTTTAAAGCTCAGTAAAAATCAATAATTATACTGAGACTGCTTGCAACGAGGTATAAAACGTCCTTGTTTCAATCCCACTCTTTTAAGGGTGGGTTCCTTCTGCCCTCTGCCTTCTTCCTTCTGCCTTCTGAAG
>JBPCQW010000355.1:0-13559 GCA_050997715.1 Hassallia sp. | reverse complement strand
CAAGGGTTTTGTGAACTAATTGAACATTTAGCCAGGAACCATCTCGTTTCCAAATAAGACCAGAAAACAGCTGATCTCGCTTGGTGAAGTAGCCTGTACCCTCTACTTGAAAATAGAATGGATATGCTGGCTGTCGCATGTATGGAAAGGATGGGTGCGGAACGCTGAACACAAATCGACCACCAGGACGGAGAATGCGTGCCACTTCAGCCATACATTGCTGAGTCTGTTGCGTTGTCAAATAGTTGAATAGAAAAACTGCAACAACTAGGTCAATTTCGCGATCGCCAAACTGCTTGAGGTTAGTAGCACATCCCACTTCGTAGTCAATACCTAGGGTGTCTTCTACTTCTTGCATCTGCGCGGCTTCAATCATGCTTTGGGAAAGGTCAATTCCTTGCACTTGTGTAGCCCCGCGTCGGCGTAACTCTCGACTGCAATAACCTTCACCACAACCTAAGTCAAGAACTCGCAACCCAGTAACAGGCTGACAAAGCTCTAATACAAAAGGACGTGCCGTAAAGTCTGAGAGCGAACTGGGTTCTGCTCTAACCCAATGTGATGCTGTGCGATTATATAGGCTTCTTGTTGAGTTTTTATTATTCAAAATTGACATTATTATTTAGTGAATTCGCTTTTTTCAATGAATGTAAACAAAGCTTAAATGTTGAATTAGTTATGTTATAACATTTGATTTTTTTGTCGCTAATGTTGTTTTTACTGATGTTTGTCTATTTACTTGTTGTTCCCTTCCAGTCCAGGGTTTTCAAGAAAATAATCAAATTAATTAGGCTAATTTTAATTGTTTATTAAAAAAATGATTTATCCTCATTATTACTTTACATAGTTTTAATATTTACTTCATTTATAGTTTAATTTAAAAACTAATTCACTCGGAATTTATAAATCTTGTAGTCAATAAAAATGGAGATGCAGTATATTTAACAAAGCTAAAAAATAATAATATTGTTAATCTTTAATAGAAGTATTCCTTTTGAAAAAGAATTAACTTTGAGTGCATGAGTTCTGAGCCAATTATTTGTCCCAGGTTGGATGATTTGGCTAGACAAACTGTTAAATTTCTTAGTGAGTAATCAGAATCGCTCTAGCCGTAAATAATTCTTATTCATTTTTAGAATAACTTTAGGAAGGATGATGATGGAAGGACTGTTAGTAGAATCGCCACTGCGCGATCAGTTGGAATATGAGCGTGCGATCGCATTTTCTCAGCTTGGCGATCAACTATTTGATGAGCTAGCAGAGAAGATTGCTACAAAGCGGCAGCATCGATTGCTATTTGAACACAGATTAAGACCTGAGTTATTCCAACAAATTCAAGTCGCTGCTGCGGGCTATATTTCAGCATGTCTGAATAGTCCCATAATTCTTTCAGAAGATGAAATGCTTAATCGACTGCTGGAAGCTAGAAATAGTTTGCCGAACTATACTGGTACTGGATTGTTAATGCCAAAGCGGGAACACGCTTTGGCATTTAACCTTTTTCAAAAAAGTGTTGCTGAGGCTTTCTGCCAACTCGGAGCAAATGACTTGATCGCTGCAGTGGATTTACCAGTAAATCTTCGCATGGTCTCTAGCAAAACTGACAGAGAAAAGATGCGTTTGCCCTTTGCTAGTTCAAAGTGCCATAGTGATGTCTGGGCAGGTGTTCCCGCTGATGCCACAGTAGTGGTTCTGCCACTATTTGGCGACATCGACAACATCACCATCGAAGCCGGTGAAATGCCTCGCGAAATGGAACTACAGGCTATGCGGGTGATGTCCGACTTTGATGAGGGTCGAGATATTCCAATGGTTGTCTCCTATACGGAAGCGCAACTACAACACGGTACGATGTACTTTAACGATGCCCGTGGACTGCACCAAACAATAAGACGCAAAGCTGATGGTCTGAGAATTTCCGTAGATTTCCGGTTCCGCAGAAAATTCAACCAAGCTTACCGAGAAATGATACCAGCAAGTGTTGGTGGTGTTGAAGAAGATATGAGCGTGCCTTATGAAGAATGGTTGAAGGTTGGTCAGGAGACGCTAATAGTCTTTGATGAAACTGTTGAGCAGGCTAGGCAAAAGCAAAATGTTGTCGCTCCTGTTCCTTTATATACTCGTGGGTATCGCCTCGTAAAGATGTTTGATTAGACATCTGGTAGAAAAAACAGACGTAGAGACGTAGCATTGCTACGTCTCTACAAAGGTTTTGGGCAACGCATAATTAATTTATACGCGTATGTCTATTGATTGATTGAATGTTCCTTTAACTTTCCCCTTTCTTGTACAAGAGGAAAGTTAAAGACAATTTACCAGACATAATGCGACAAGCAGCATAAAATATCAAGTTGAATTACGTCTTGGTCTGACGGTGGAGTTAGAACCCTCACCATACATAATCCCACGACCTAGCAAGCCGGCATAAATAAGATTAGGCGATCGCATATCACCTTCCAAATAAGTCAGTCCGGGAAATTGCTGCAAATTCGGGTTACTAATCGCAATCCAGCTTTTACCCATGTTTTCTGATTTATACATTGTATCTTGAGTTGCACCCCTTACACGCCCAAATATGTAAATATACGGCTCTGTATCCGAGGAACCCTTCCCAAAAGTCATGAACTCGCAGCTATCCACCGATGCAACAGCACTAAAAGTCTTGCCGCCGTCTAAAGAGCGGTACAATTTGTTACCCTTGACATCTTCCTGATTGCGAGAAAAGCTCATCCAGACATCACCTTTCTTCGTCGGATTAGGAACGATCGCCGGACGAACTAGCCATGTAGGAAAGTTGCCCGATGCACCTTTTCTCCAGTTTGCGCCGCCATCATTACTGTAGTAAAATGTCCAGCCAGTGAAGTAATAGAACGTTTTACCTTGCGGATCTTGGCGATCAGCTGCCAAAATATACGCACTCACCCAAGGAGAAATACTATTAGCCCAAGCCCTCGGTAACGCTTGATAGTGAATATGGTCGTTGTTCTTTTGATCGTAAGGTTCTGGCTTGGGGTCATGGTCTAAATTTTGTGCTAGTTGCCACGTTTTGCCACCATCTGTGGTATAATGCGCCCAAGTCCCCCAAGTCGGTGTCCAAACCATATTTTGCGGGTTTGTCGGCGACATAGCAATCTGACCTGCGATCGCTCTTACTTCTTCGGTCGCAGATTTGTCAGCTTTCCATAAATTTTCTTTGGGTATGGACTCGAACGCTTTCCACGTTTTACCGTTATCGCTGGTCATACCGTGGATTGACCAGAAACCCTGCCACTGATGAAAGCCGACAAAAGCAGTGTAATCCGGTTTTTGGTAAGCATAATCCAAACCTGTTGCCCCCGCTACATGGGGAAAGGGCTGCGGATATACTTTCCAATCAGGGTTTGCCCATTTGTACCCAGGATTGATGGGAATGCCCTCCGGGTCAAATTTGGCATTTGGTACCAAATTGCGGTTTTCGTGGCGAAAGCCGATCATATCTTGTACCGCACTCAATAAATCGGCGCCTCCCTGTGCTTTGGGCTTCGGGGGAACGCGCAAGATGTTGACATCGAGTTCCTCCAAATTGTTCATCAGCCATTTATAAGCTGGGTTGGCAACGGTAACATCATCTGTACGCGCTACACCCCAACCGTTTGTCCACCAGACTTGTTTGGGATTGCTAGGGTCTATGATTGCTACTGAGGCAGCGGTGGCAGCGTAGGATAAATAGTAACCGGGAGCAGAGGAATTAACTGGATCTTTAGGATTATTGGCATCATATGCACCCATGTACATAGTTTGCTTTTTCCAGTTTTTCCCACTGTCAGTGGAGCGGTAGACATACTTATCGGAAATTGCCATCACCGTATTTGCTTGATTGAGTTGGACGGTGACGGCTGAGTATACTTTGTCTGTACCGTCGGGGGTGATGTCTGTCCAAGCGCCGTTTTTGTACTGACGAACGCCACCCTTGGCTTTATTTCCGTTGTTAGCGGTGGTGCCGAAGCTGACATAAAGTGTACCATCGGAAGCGATCGCACTTCGTAATGGATCGTTACCGCCTGCAATGTTACTCCAAGATGTGCCGCCGTTGGTACTGCGCCACACACCACTACCATGAACCCCAACATATATAATCTGGCTGGGGTTGTTCAAACTGCCGCTGTTTTTGTCAAAAGCGACAAATGTAAAACCTGGTATATCGTCAGATACTTTACCATCAGAATTTTTATATCCCGGTAAGCTGCTAGGATCTGGCAGTCCACCCAAAACACGAGTCCACGCTTCACCATCTTTTTTCCACAAACCATCCCTGCGAGAAGCGTACAGAAGTAATCCAGATTTATTTGGATCTAATGCTAGTCGCTCACCTGTATCCGAACGGTAAGCGTTGTTTGGAGCAACGAAGATATTGTTTTTCCCTAAATTTGTCGGTTTCCAACTTCCTCCTTGATTGTCGGAAACCATGACCTCGCCGGCATACTTATATTGCATCTTGCCATCGCCAGCTTTAAAGGTAGAATTTTGATGGTTTACTACCACATAAATGCGCTTAGGTAGTGTAGGATCTATGGCGATACTTTCTACTCCGATTCCCCCTTTCGCAAAGTTGGTATCAAACATATCCAACAGGGGAAGCCATTGATTTGTTTGCCGGATGAAGCGGTAAGCACCACCGATATCTGTGCGGATGTAGACATCATAGGGCGATATTGGAGCGATCGCCAAACCGGTAACGTAGCCCATACCCTGAATATTGACACTCTTCCATTTAAAGAACTGTCCGGTATTTGATTGGGTTGGTACTGCTGATTCCGTTTGCACAATTTGGTTTTGCACTTGTGATTTGGCTTTCAGTTCTGATTGGGTCTGTACTATAGACTCTTGTCCGCAAGCATGTAAGGTTAACAGTAGCAGTGCCGTGCATACGACCAGCAGCAGAAAACTCAGTTTGTGTATTCGATGTGCTGAACGTACTTGACCAACAGCTTTCATAACTCAAATCCAAAATCGTAAGCTAACGTGCATTTTCAGATTTATCTTTTCAAAAAGAGTAAAATCCGTCAATCGTGCCCCAACCGCTCACCCCGGAAGGACATTCCTTTTCCAGCAGTCGGCGAAGGCGGACTTGGTTCGTGTAGCCCCAGGCTTCCAGCCTGAGGGACTTTCAAACAACAAAAAAGAGGTCATTTTTGACCTCTTTGCAACTCCCTACAATAATGTTTGTTATATAGGAATTACAGTAACCCAGTATTGGTGCCTTGCTTGCCTGTTGCTAATTCCACCTTGACGATTTTGCCGCCCATTTTCATAATGCGCTGCTGTTCGCGAAACCAGTTGTCATAGGCAACCAGCTTGGTGAAGTAGGTATTTTGCAATTCGCGTTGAGTGCGAATACGAGTTTGACTGGGAACGCAAGCGGTAATTTTAAACATCCGCATCGGGTTAAATCTCCTGTATCTATCGTGGAAACTTTTTTATCTCTAAAAAATGGGAGTGTGTATTTTATACAAATCTTTAAATTAATCACTCCAAGGCTGGAAATCAATCATCAATACTAGACGGCTAACACTCATCAATCCAAATATTTAAATTTCAAAAGACAAGCGAAATAACTTTCTAGCACTCACGATTGATTTCCAGACCTTAATTAAGCCGCACCTAAATTATTAAGTGCTGACTAGCTCTTAGCTTAAGCCGCTTGAGATATAGTCGAAGTAAACGCCCATTTCCTTACCAGCGTCAGGACCAACCAAGCTAGCAGTTACTTCTTTCATTGCTTGGATAGCTTGCACGGTTGCACCAACAGGTACACCCAAGGAATTGTAGGTTTCTTTCAAGCCATTCAACACACGCTCATCGAGGATGGAAGGATCTCCAGCCAACATAGCGTAGGTGGAATAACGCAAGTAGTAGTCCAAATCGCGGATGCAAGCAGCATAGCGACGGGTGGTGTACATGTTGCCACCTGGACGGGTGATGTCAGAGTACAACAAAGCTTTTGCTACAGCTTCTTTGACGATCGCAGAAGCATTAGCGCTGATGCTGGTAGCAGCACGAACGCGCAGTTCACCAGTTGCGAAGTAGCCTTTTAGTTTCTCTAAAGCAGAGGTGTCAAGGTACTTACCTTGAACGTCTGAAGAGTTAATGACAGCGGTAATTGCGTCTTGCATGTTGTTAATTCCTTATTTCCAACCGTATTGCAATTCTTCTGTTTCCACAAAGAAACAAGTTCAACCTATTGCATTGCACCAACTAGGTAGTCGAAGTAAGCGCCAGCTTCGCCAGCATCTTCACTTGACAACAAAGATGCAGCTGCATTCTTCATTGCGTTTACGCCACCAGCAACAGCGTCAATGGGAGTTCCCAAGGACTTGTACATTTCGCGAACACCCACAACACCGATTTCTTCGATGGGGGTTACATCACCAGAAACAACTCCGTAGGTGATGAGGCGGAGGTAGTAATCCAGGTCACGTAGGCAAGTAGCGGTCATTTCTTGACCGTAAGCGTTGCCACCAGGAGATACAACATCAGGACGCTTTTGGAACAGTTGGTCACCAGCTTGCTTAACAATCCGCTCGCGGTTGTCTGTCAAAACTTGAGCGATGCGAAGACGACGCTCACCACCTGTAACAAAGCTCTTGATCCGATCCAGTTCGCCGGGGCTAAGGTAGCGGGCTTCTGCATCAGCATTCACGATAGCTTTCGTGACGATACTCATGATTTGGATTCCTCCAGTACTAGTGAAACCAGAATTTGATTAAACTGGTGCGACTTTTTGGATTGACTGAGTTTTTCTCGTTTTCTTAGACAAAACACTTGCATAATTGTTTGTGTTGTGCTAGGAATTTCGAGTTGACTTGGGTAAATAGAACTACACAAGCCGTAAAACTCAGATACCTTCCGCAAAATATTTTCGGGCATTATGTTGAGCAATTATGACTGCTCTTAATACTTTGTAATATTTATTTTCAGATTTGCAGTCGCACAAACAATCTGAAAGCTTTGTTGCTGCGGGTTGCGAGGGGAGTGAAGAGAGGGGGAGATGGGGAGAGACAAGGGAGAGGGGGCAGACAAGGGAGAAATTTTTCTTTGTCCCCCTTGTCCTCCTTGTCCCCTTGTCTCCCTAAGCGCGATCGCTACCTAGCACGTCCGCCGGTTATAACAGACGGCGACAAGCTAGACCAGGATTGTTTCACCAAATCCGCAGCCGCTTGGACGCTACCGAGGTAGTTACCCGCAGGTAAAGACGGGAAGCGTGGGTAAGGCACCACGTCTTCACCAAAGTAACGAGCGTACTCTGGACTTTCCACCATCGCCACTACAGCGGCTTTTAAACCGCCATCAGCCAGCAGCTTGTTGTAAGTGCGTATTTCCGCCTGAGTAGCTGGTGCGCGTCCCAATATGTGACGGAATAGGAACTCAATCACTTTGGTATTGGGATAAGGCGTATAGAAGCGTTTGCGATAGATTTCCGAACTAGCTAGATCGCGCACAAACTCGCGCACGGTAATTTCCCCGTTTCGCAGTTTGCTTTCTAAGTCAGAACGGCGGAAGTAACTAGGAACCTGTCCGCTAAATACATCCAATACCTGACAGTAAATGGAGTCCATCACCTGCTGCATTTCTGCTTGACCTGAGCCTACAGTCATGCGGTAAATACGAGATGGTTTGCGACGGGTTGTACCAACACCAACTTCTACCGACTGTCCGCGACCGTCGTTGAAAGAACGACCGAGTTCGATAAACAGCGGTTTGGTTTTGTCGATGTCGCGAGTTCTCGCTGCCAAATCTGCGATCGCCTTGCCCAAAAGCGGCATTTTCGCCACATCCATACGCGGCTGCACCGTATCAAAGCTGGGCACAACCACATCATCGTTTTGCTTGGTGAGTTGGTTGTACAATTTCTGAGAGTTCGGATAATTCGCTGCCGGCAATGTTAAGAAGCGGTTGTAAGGCACTACGTCTTCACCAAAGGCTTGGACATACTCAGCACTGTTCACCATTGCCCCAATAAAAGCACGTAGCCCTTGACTAGCAAGTATCTGGTTATACTTGCGTATTTCCGCCTGATCTAAGGGGGCACGACCTAAGAAGTGCTTGGTTCCCAGTTCAATTACCTTGGTGTTCGGATAAGGCGCGTAGAATTCTTTTTGGTATAGACTAGAACCACCTAAACCTTCGATGAATTCCTTAACGTTAATTTCGCCGTTACCCAATTTGCTTTCTAACACCGTAAACTCGTTTTTAACGATGTATGGAGCAATATCGCGCTCGAAAACCTGACGGTAGGCAGCGTTAATCAAAGTTTTAACGGCAACTTTGTCGTTAGTACCAGCAACCTGCTTGAAGATTTTCGTTTGTTCGCGCTTCTTGCTAACACCTTGGTTAATGCGGGACTGAATATCCGGTTCTGACCGTTCTTCAGTGACAGCACCAAGTTCCACAAAGCGCGGCGTTTCTTCCTTATCAACTCTGTTACCGACATCTTCGCGAATGCTACCAACGCGCAGTTGTCGCAGCGATACACCTTGAGGAGTCAAATAACGTTCGTAAGGAACTGTATCTTCACCAAACGCTTCATTGTATTCCGGACTGTCAAGAATCGCATCTACCAGGGCGTAGAAGCCCTTTTTGGAACAGATATCGAAGTACTTATTGTTTTCTTGACGACCGTAGGTAGGACGACCCAACAAGCGGCGGTGGATGTATTCGATCGCCTTACACACATAAAGCGAAGTCCAGTACATTTTCCGGAACAGATCCGACTTCGCCAAAGCACGGATAAATTCCCTTACAGAAATTTCACCGTTTTCTAGCTTAATCTCTGCTACTTTCAGCCGCTGACCTTCGTAAACATCGCGACCGAAAACTTGCAAATAAGCACCTTTAATTAATGCTTGGGTGGAGCTTTCGGAGTATTTTACACTGACACCGGTTGGTGACTTTTTGCCTCTTGTGCCGGGTAGCTGATCTAAGCGGAAGATTTTTGGACCAAGAGAACCTGGGAACTCACCACGCGATCGCGGATTGCTGTTTTGGTTATTAATACCCGGACCGTTGTGAATTAAAATCCGCTTGGTATCTTTACCAAAAGGCGCCGGACGACTGCTGGGGTTGCGAGTTTCTTTCGGGAAAATCGCTCCAAATTGAATTTCCAGCGGATCGTTACCAGAACCGTAGGGATGTTGATCTGGTAGTGGCTGTTCGTAGTCAGCGAATGTCGTGATAAACTGAGGAACTTTCCGGAAAGGCGCACTGTAATTTAACAGGTCTTGCTGGGGTCCCCAGTTGCGGCATTCTTGAGCTTCTTGACCCAGACCCCGCAGGTATGGTACTGTTTCTTCCCCAAAGTAGTCAGAATATTCCTGAGAATCTACCAAGGCATCGACTAAAGCTGGTAAACCGCCATTGGAAATAATCGAGAAGTAATTTTGTACTTCTTCGCGGCTACTCGGTCCGCGTCCGAGGAAGTGACGGAATGCCAATTCTAAAGCGCGGCTGTTGATAAAAGGCTGATAAAACTGTTTTTGGTAAAGGGGAGATTTGCCAAGGCGCCGGACAAACTCTTTCATTGAGATTGTACCGTTCTTCACCTGAGATTCCAGGTTAGATATCGACTGACTGTAAGCACGGGTAATGTCGCGCTCAAAGATTTGCCGATAAGCCGCTTTAATGACTTCAACTTTTTCACCTGCGCTCAATCCAGTCTTCATGACAAACTTGGGTCTACGCTCTGCCGCATTAAAGTAAATTTGGGGCAGTTCTAACCCTTGTTGGTCACTAGAAGGACGTTGGCGAACTTTATTTGATGGGGTAGGTGCTTTGAATTCTCCTAGCAAAACATCCATGTACTGAGTCACAATATCTGTTGCCTCAGCATCCTTACGGAAAAAGGAAAGTGATGCTAGTTTGATTTCCTGCAAAGCCACAATTGTTGCTTCACCGGAACAAGCTCTCTCAATTATTTCCCGTAATCCCCGTGTATTCACGGATATAATGTTTGGGTCGCCTGCAACGATCGCATAAGTCGCGTAGCGCAGAAACCACGATAAGTCCCGCAGGCTCTTAGCCATATTGCTAGGACCATAACGGGAGATGTTGATTGGTCTAAAACCCGCAGGTGTCGCACCACCACCACTAGGGGAGGAGTTAAAAATGGAACGCAAGTTTTCTAGGAATCCGCCACGAGTTTCCACGTAGGTTACGGTTCCTAATTTCATTCCCTCTCTGACATCCATTCCCCCAGCAGCAACTGTCGCTAGTTCTGGTTCTTTGAGCTTTTCTAAGAAAGCCATTGGCGAACCACCGACGAAAATTCGGTTGGCGGCTCGTGAGACAATAATCTCAGAATTGTCCGTGAGCGTCTGGGCAATTTCTAAACGCTTTGCACCAGATGCAAAATAGCTTTCGAGTTCCTTCAGTTCGCCGATTCCCAAAAAGCGGTCTTGCTGTTCCGCTTGGGTAATTGTTGACAAAGCTAAAGTTTGATATAGTTGCGGACGCGCAACTGAGCTTCCACCACTTGCCTTAACACTCATCGGATTTCTAAAACTCCCATCATAAATAATTATGTGTTAAGCCTGGGTTCGTTTGCAGCTTGACACATCGGTGTGGTCATGCACTTCCGTGCCATTTTCAAAACTGCCAAAAAAATTTAACCCAGTTCAGTTTTTAGATTAGAACGTTTTGCGGCGTCTGAGCGGCTTTATTAAGAAGTGTGTCAATCTGTAATCTACAAGGGTCTGGTTGGCAAGTTGGATGGGAGGCGTCGGTGAGAAAAATCCTAAGTTTTGTGTCGGGTTGGGGACTGGCTACTGAGTTATTTGTTTAGGGGCTTCAGCCAGTGGCTGAGATATTAGATGCTCCTCAGCTTAACCACTATTTTCGTCAACAAAATGCTGGCTACTTAACCAATATTTTCGTGTTTTTATCGATGCTTTTTCACGTCCGAGTTTTGGCATTACTGTACTTCTGGCATATCCCGTCCGCTGCAAAGGGCTTCAATGGCATCAGTTCCAGAGTCACCAACATGAATCAGCGTGTCGTCATAGCCTGCGTATACTTTACCATCTGGAGCCATTACGACAGTCATGTGATAGCTGAAAGCCTCACCGATTACGCAGAGCACAGCACCTACCCGTTCGTTATACTCTTCAACCCTTTCTGGATAGATGTGTGCAGCAGCAACAGTAGGATTAATGTATAATTCGTCTTTTTCGTTTTTGACGCGGTAGTGTGGATATACTACTCGTAAACCCCCAAAACGTTTCAAAAAATCCAATACAACCTCATCAAGGGGATAACCTTCTAACTTCAAGCTTTTCTCGTATTCGCTTGTATCCACACAGCGGTTTTCGCTCCATCCAGCCTGCTGTAGCCATGCTCTTGTTTCTGCTGAAAATGCTGTCATAAAATGCTTTTTGCTTAACCACTTTTTTCGTCAACTTCTGAACGATTGTTTCTATTTTGGTATTCTTCATAAAGTTCAAAAAATCTTTCTAAGGCTTCATGCTCATCTATAGAGTAAAAGATAATTATCTTAGACCATGACTGACCTGTCTTAATGCCATATTTTTCTTGAACCCATAATTGAAACCCTTCAAATTCCCTTTCTGGCTCAGTTGGGGGTACACCAACTTCTCTTCGAGACAGACTATATCCTCGCAAAAGCATATCTAGTCTAGTAATTGAACTAGTTCCTAAGTACATACCCGGTCTTTTCTTTATGCCCTTTAGAATCTCGTTGTAAACATCAAATTGACGAAACTTTGAATTATCTTCAGTCGGGCTAGTTTTTACTTTACTTTCTTGACTTTTTGAATCATTTTTGTGTTTTAGAAACTGCTCAAATTCTTTAAAAAAACTATAGAATGCATTTCTCTCAGTCAGACAAAGAAACAGAATTATCTCAGTCCATGATCGTGAAACTGTAGTTTTTACTCTTTCTTGCATCCACTCGTCAAATCCTTCCATTGGGTAGCCTTCTGGATTTAATCCGAAGTGATTTATTTGACTTAAATACCACCCACTTACAAATAAATCAAGGTGAGTAATTGATGGCTTATCTATGTACATGACTGGGTTATCTTTAATCTTTTGGAGAAGTCTAGAGAGATTATTCATATTGATTACCTCGGTAGCATCTCAATTTTACATAGCGATCATCTCTTCCAGCTTTTTTAATCCAATATTAGACTCACTGACATTGAAAGATTGGGCTTCACTGAAGAGGAATGCATCAATGGTGTTGGTAACACAATTTGCTACTTTAATAATCTTCTGTGGGGTAGGATCGAGACAGGCTTCCAGAGTGTTGCAGACCGCTATAGCTGCCTCCTGTGCTAACACATCAGACGAACCACCAAAGTCATCCGAGTCTGGGATTACACCTTCACAATCCTCTATTAATTTACGAATTAAAGCAGTTTCCACTGGTTTTCCTTGAAGGATTTGCCAAACTTCATTAAGTGCAGTTCTCACCACAGAAGGATCTCCCCAGTTTTCCAGGCGAGAAAAAGCGTTGTAATTGGGAAGCAGCCTCTCACAACAAGAAGCAGCAAACGCGACTCTATGAAGGGGAGGGAGTCCTTCTAGTTCTTTTTCTAAAGCATCAAATTTGTATAAATGTAGATTCATCTTCAGAATTTTTGTTTCTATTTTGGTATTCTTCAAATAGTTCAAAAAATCTTTGTAGGGCTTCATAGTCATCTATAGAGTAAAAGAGAATTATCTTAGACCATGACTGACCTGATTTTATTTCATATTTTTCTTGAATCCATGATTGAAACCCTTCAAATTCTTTTTCCTCTTCAGTCGGAGCTAAACAAACTTCTCTTCGAGCCAGAGTATATCCTCTTAAAAGCATATCAAGTCTAGTAATTGAGCAAGTACCTAAGTACATCCCTGGTCTTTTATTGATAGCACCTATAAGCTCGTAGAGAGCGCGTGGGCTGGGCTGAAAATCATTTATAGTCGAGTTAATTTTGTTTTTATTTTCCTCATTTTTTGAACTGTTGTTCTGATTTAAAAACTCATCAAATAGTTCAAAAAATTTAGAGAAGGCATTTCTATCACTCCCAGTGATAAAGATAATTATTCCAGACCATGATTCAGATATTGTAGTTTTCGCCCTTTCTTCTATCCACTTTTGAAATCCTTTAATTCCAGAGCCTTCTCGATCCAATCCCAAATCCATTCGAGTATCTAGATACCCATTTAAGAATGAATGAAGACAAGTAATTGATGGCTTGTCTAGGTACAAAACTGGGTTATCTTTAATCTTTTGGAGAAGTCTAGAGAAATTATTCATATTGATTACCTCCCTAGCATCTCAATTTTACATTAGGTAAACAGTCGTGAAAAATTAGCACATAAGGCAAGCGCTCCTTAGCAGGATTGTACACGCATCAAGTGATACTTCGTTTCCCCATAGAGACACCTTGACACTTGTAATTAGCGATGTCAGACCACCAAGTTTAAGTAAATGATAATCGTCCGGCATATTAATTTAATTACTTACCTTTTCTAAAGTTTTCTTACTTTATCCCTTTGAACTGAGAAAGTCTGCCGATGCT
>JBPCQW010000287.1:0-6472 GCA_050997715.1 Hassallia sp. | reverse complement strand
TTAAGCAAGGTAAGAAAAGTTATCTAAAGGTAGAAAATGGTCAGCCTGCCTTATATTTGACAGAAGATTTCAAAATTGAATATGTCCACAATGTCACCGAAAATAAGACAAATCCCCAAACCGGACAGCAGGAAACAGTTGTAGTCAGACAACAAAATAGCTTTTGGGCGCCGTTTGCTGGATCTGTGGCTGGTAGCATAGCGGGTCAGGCGATCGGTAGTTTGCTGTTTAGACCTCAGTATTATGTACCACCGGTTTATCAACCAGGAGGAGTGCTAAGAGGCTACGGCGGCTATGGTAGCAGCTATGGTGAAGCGGTGAATCGCTATCAAACTCGTTACAATGCACCACCCGCAGTCGAGAGAAATCGTACTGCTTTCCGCAGTTCAGGGACGGTGAGAAGGTCATCTCCCAGTAACTCAACCATACGTACTGCACCGCGTACTACCACAGGCAATCGTCCTGCTGGTTCGGGTTCTGGTGGCGATGTTTTAAGACGAGATAGTAGCTCCTCTTCGACCAGAAGACGCCCTTCTAGTAGTTTTGGTAGCGGGCGTGGTAGTTCTGCGCCTAGTCGCTCGTTTGGTGCCGGCAGACGACGCTAGCATTTTCTGCTATATTGCTTGATTGCTTGCAAGAGTTTTTAATACATAGGGGCGTGCAATACGCCTCTATGCATTTGTAGCAAAAAAATGCGCGATCGCTTTAATAAAATCATGGGTCGCACCCGCTTTGTAGTCTGTCGCTTATTTCTCCATTTGGGGGGACAAGACCTAGCACCGCTTTTAAGATTTTTAAATCGCACTGCTCGTGAAGCCATTGATGCTGATGGGGACCTTGAGGTTTTAGGAGAAGGATTGGTCCAACTTTGCCAAACCTTATTGCAATACGATCTATTATGCTATGGCGATCGCTGGTTCCTGCCAACGTCCAACTGCTTTACCAATCACCGCTAGTTCTTGCATCAAACGGTCGAAACGCTCTGGTGTGAGAGATTGGGGACCATCAGATAAAGCTTTGGGGGGGTTGGGGTGAACCTCTATCGTGAGAGGACCACATCCGGATGCGATCGCACCCATTGACATTGAAGGGACAAATTCAGACCAACCTGTACCGTGGCTGGGATCAATCATAATCGGTAAGTGTGTCACTTTTCGCAACACTGGCACCACCGACAAATCTAAAGTATTGCGAGTAAATTGGCGATCAAAGGTGCGAATACCCCGCTCGCACAAAATCACATTCGCATTTCCCGCAGCGAGAATATACTCCGCAGCCATCAACCAATCTTCAATTGTCGCAGCCATTCCCCGCTTCAAAAGCACCGGTTTGGGTTGCGCTCCTACTTTTTTCAGCAGGGAGAAATTCTGCATATTTCTTGCCCCAACTTGAATCACGTCAGCAACTTCGACAATTTTATCTAACTCCGTAGAGTCCATCACTTCTGTAATAATACCGAGTCCGCTGACTTCTCGCGCTTGCGCCAACAATTCCAAAGCACTCTCGCCGTGTCCTTGAAAAGCATAAGGCGAAGTCCGGGGTTTGTATGCTCCACCCCGCAAAAACTGCGCTCCAGCCGCCTTAACGCGCTGCGCTGTCTCTACAATCATTTCTTCATTTTCTACCGAGCAAGGACCGGCTACAACGACAACGGGGTGGTGTTCACCAAAGAAAACTTTTCCATTAGGTGTATCCACCACAACTTCAGAAGCTTCCCCGTGGCGAAATTGGCGGCTAGCGCGTTTGTAAGGCAATTCTACCCGTAACACTTGCTCAATCCACGGGCTGACTTCCTGAATTTGTAGTGGGTCTAAATTAGCGGTTTCACCTACTAAACCGATTACTACTTTATGCTTCCCGATAATTTTTTCGGGTGTCAGTCCCCAGCTAGTCAGTTCCTCATCAATGCGGTTAATTTCTTCCGTTGGGGAACCAATTTTCATGACTACAATCATGTTAAATTTCCTTTATAGCTAGTTGCTATTATCTTTAATTTCAAAAAATATAGCGCTCAGATTGTTTTGCTACTGTATTTTGGGTGTAAAAAAAATTATAAATTTTTAATTAGCAATGTTGAAGTTATAAAAATTATCTAAAATTTAAACTTCAACATTCACTCTAAAATTTACCCAACACTACAAAATCTAACACCTGAGCGCTGATAATTATACGTTCTTTTGACGAGTTTCCCGCCAAACTTCGACCATTCGCGCCCAGTTGGTGTTGAACTCACTTAAGCCCACCAAACCCCCAACTCTCTCTTCGTCCCAAGAGGCAGACAGAACGCCATAAGTTATGCCTAACACTCCCAAACCGAATAATCCCATGTTAGCTAGTAACACGGCGATGGGAGGTAGGTTTATTTGGGCGTACACAGCTAGCAGATAGCTGGCAACTAGAGTGGCGATGCCTAAGAATGTTGGTACACCACAGAAGCCAGCGACCCGTCTAATCATGCGCTGACTGACAACCTTGGGGATTGCCATTTCTTCTTTGGTGTAAGTTCGCTTTTTGTCAACCTGTTTCTCAGCTTCTTGCTTAACAGAAGGTTTATTTTGAGATTTGGGCGGTTTTTGGCGCTTTTTCTTCGGTTCAAAGGGCAATTGACTGCGTTCGGATTCTTCAGCAGACATAAGCGTAGTCCCTATCCACGAATACCAAGGCGACCAATTAAAGCTAGATACTTTTCCCGGCTGTCCTTTTGGATGTAAGCTAAAAGGCGCTTGCGCTGACCGATGAGCTTTAACAATCCCCGACGCGAAGAATGGTCTTTCTTATTTGCTTGGAGATGCAAGCTGAGACGGATGATCCGCTCGGTGAGCATGGCAACTTGGACATCGGCAGAGCCGGTATCGGTTTCGTGAACTTGGTAATTGACGAGGATCTCTTGTTTGCGCTCTTGCGTTAAAGCCATGATGGATTCTATTTATAATCTATGCAGCAGTTTCCCATAATATCATAGCCCTCAGGTTGTATGTGGAATCACCTTTGCTGCTACGCCTTGGACTCTTCTCGACTAGGCAAGTCAAAAGCCAAACTTATGGTGTGCTGCCAGTAGTAGACGCAGTGATTAGAGGTGTTTTTGCACTCTTCTCCCTAAGTACAAGCTACAAAGCATCTTCTGTTTAATTATGTGCGCGTTTAGTAACAGTTTAATAACTGATTAAAAAGTGGAAGAATGATATAAAGTTAACACAAAAACAGGTTAGTGATTAGCAAGATGAAACCACCTAAAAGCACGCGAAGGCGGGGATTTGTGCTGAGTAATATTGGGCTGAAGCGTTTACAGACGGCAATTTTGGCTGTGGAGATGGCAGAGAACAATGGCGATCGCTTTACTCTCGACGAGTTAGGCTCACGCATGAATATTTCAAGCAAAACACTGAGCCGATTGTGGTCTTTGAATGTAGGTGTAGATCAAAAAACCCTAAAATTGTGCTTTAGCACCTTTAACTTGGAATTAGCCAAAGAAGATTATGCAATACTAAGTGAAGCAAACGAGACTGAAACTTCTGATGCGCTCTCGTTGAGTTTAGACGCAAAAGAAGTCAATGAGCCTCAGTATTTATCCGTAAACTCATTTGTTAACTCTCACCGTGACCAACTTGAAAATCTCTGGTCATACCCGGATGGACCCGTACCTCTGGATTCTCCCTTCTATATCGAACGTCCCCCGATTGAAGAACTGGTTTATCGGGAAATAACTCAACCTGGTTGCGTGATTCGGATCAAAGCACCCAGAGAGATGGGTAAGAGTTCTCTGGTACTGCGGCTGTTAGCCTTTGCAGAAGCACAAGGATATCGCACGATAAACCTCAATTGCAACCAAATCGATTCTGACTGTCTGACTGACTTAAACAAGCTGTTGCGTTGTATTTGCTTGCGAGTTGCAACAGAATTAAGTATTGACCCCAAGTTGAATGACATATGGGATGAGGAAATTGGGTGTAAGTTGAGTTGTAGCCTTTACTTCCAAAGCTATTTACTCAAGCAGAGTCAAAGTCCGGTGGTTTTAGTGTTGAACGAAGTTGAGCGCTTTTTTGAACATCCTCAAATTGCTCAGGAATTCTTTGCTTTGTTGCGCTCGTGGTATGAGCAAGCACGACAAGATACGAACTGGCAGAAACTGAGATTAGTGGTGGTTTACTCCACAGAAGTGTATGTCACTCTGGATATCAACCGATCGCCATTTAATATAGGATTACCTATCCGTCTAGGAGAATTTACGCAGCAACAGGTAGAAGAATTAGCCCAACGGCACGGGCTAGACTGGGGTTCTGGTAACGAAGCTACCCAACTGATGTCCCTGCTGGGGGGACATCCAGCACTAATTCGGATTGCTCTATATCATCTTTGCTGTCGGGAAATCACTCTACAAGAACTGGTGCAGGAGGCGATCGCTAATGGCGGCATCTACCGCTATCATTTATGGAGACACTGGGCGATCCTGCAAGAAAAACCCAGTTTGGCAAATGCATATACTGAACTTGTGGGGGCAAAGCAAAATATTCGTCTTGACCCCATTGTGGCTTATAAGCTAGAAAGCTTGGGATTGATTTGCTATGAGGGCGATCGCATTAAACCACGTTGCGAACTCTACCGCGCTTACTTTGCAAAACAACTTAAACAGTTAGTAGACAGTTAAGACACTTAAAAAAGAGCGATCGCCCAAAGGGCGAGTCCCGTTGGGACTATCGCGAAGCGGCTCCAAAAGACCATCGCCTAAAGGACAGTGCGCTCCCGTAGGGATCTTGAGGAAAGATTAGCCGGAAGTTTGTTGCGGCTAAAGTTCCGGTGGATGCCAGTTTTGAGCAACCCAAATCTTTCGGGCTTCAACAATATAATCGTTGTTAAGCTTAAGTGTTTCCACAGTAGCTCGACCTGTTGCAGTTAAGCCAGCAATATGTGTGCCAGCATTTGTCCAAGCAAAATGGTCAGACCAAATTTGTTGACGTGGGTTAAAAAGGGGAGCCTGTTCTCCTGTCATTGGATCAGGAGCTTGAGTTCTGGCATCTTTAAACTCATTACAGCGATAGCAAGAAGCAGCTAAGTTTTCGCGTTTGTCACTTCCGCCAGTTGAACGGGGAATCACATGGTCAATCACAAGAGGCATACCTATTAACAATTGCTGAGTCATACAATATTCACAGCATTGTTTTGCTTCTGAAACGACTTGCTGGCGAATTGATTGGGAAATTGAAGACATTCCTTAATTAGGAGAAAGTTGGCTCAGGGCACGAATGGGTTGCCCTCGCCAACGTAATATGGCACAAGCATGGGCTTTTTTGAGCATCAATTGATCCGCTGCCAGGGTTAGTTGGCGAAGTTCCTGCTGCTCTTGAGGGGTGAGTAAACCATCTTGATTTCGCTCTAGAAGTGCCATGTGCCGATCTTGCTGAAACTGCGACACCTGACTTTGAGCGATTTGCCGTAACGCTTCAACACTCAGAGTTTGGAGTTCAAGCAGTTCAGCCTGGATCTCGGAGGGAGCAGTTTCAACACCAGGGGGTAAATTCCCAGTAACACTCTGGACAATCAAATCCTCCAAGGATTGGTTGGTTAACTGTGCAATCTGAGCCAGTCTTTGAAATGTCTGTTCGGGAAGATTTATCGTCAGCTGCATGGTTTGGTTGAGATGCTAGGGGATGACAATCTTATCTTAAGATGACCTCAACTGCTATACAAAGCCAAGTATTTCTCTTAATCTCACTGAGGCTTATAAGCTCGAAAGCTTGGGATTGATTTGCTATGAGGGCGATCGCGTTCTACCGCGTTGCGAACTCTACCGCGCTTACTTTGCAAAACAACTATCGGCAATTGTTTAACAAAATTCAAAAATCAAGAGGATTTGTAATCTACAAATCCTCTTGATTGTCGGATGATGTTGCCTGCCTTTAGATATTTATAACTCCCTAAAATTAAGGACTAAACATCAGTGCGTAGAAAGTAGCCCCTCGTAGACATCGCTGCAATCATCATCCCGGTGTAATGCAACCCAAAGTTGAGGGTTTAACTACACAGCCACAAATGGAAATTATTTTGCTGGAATTGTCAAAACGCCTTTTTGGGAAATTGTTAGAGTATGTGAGGTTTTTGTATCTTGAGGTGTGTTAATGAAAAAGTTTCCTTGCTCATCAATTCCAATGTCAAAAAATACTCCAGACCCAGATAAACGTACTAATCTTCCATTGGTATTTTCTGGAGATTTAGCTGTTTGCTCAACGATGAGTGGCAGAGATCCGCCAACTATATCCTTTCCTGTAATAATAACTGAATCTGGGTTAGTGGAGTTAATTGAAGCAAATGCAGGAGGAGCAAAGAAAGTTACTGCGATAATTAACGCTATTGTTGCTAGAATCCGTTTCATAATTCTTCTCAGTGGTAGTGGTAATGGTGAGTAATGTGAAGATTTGCGGCTTTTCCCCTCTTTGTCAACGCATAGACACCTCAGCACAATAGTTCACCGCAGGAC
>JBPCQW010000209.1:0-20342 GCA_050997715.1 Hassallia sp. | reverse complement strand
GGCAAATTTTGCCGAATATTGATTAAACGGTGATTTCTTTGGGTAAAGAACTTTGCATATACTGTTGTACTAAAGCTCTTATTGCTTGAGCTACAGAGGCAGTTTGATTTGGGTTGACAGTAACAATTAGTGGTCGGGTTTGCTTTGAAGCATAACCGAGAGCGATCGCTATATTTTCTTGGGACCAGGCTTCTGGACAATCTACATGAGTTAAACCAATAATCATGGGGATTTGTACAGTTTGATTCATGTAGGCAGCAATTCGACGAGCGTAGCTAAATTCCTCTGGTCGATTAGCTGATACTAACAAGATGTAAGCCTGCGCTTTGTTAATTAACATTTCCCAGAGAAAATCGAATCGCTCGTGACCCGGTGTACCGTAAAGATGCAGCACCATATCAGGAGAAAATTGCAGTTTGCCAAAGTCAAAGGCAACGGTAGTTTTTTCCTTAAGTAATGCTGTTTGCTCTGTTGCTTGACAATCAGTATCTACAACTTCAATTTCACTAATAGAACGAATGAAAGTTGACTTGCCAGCCCCGACATGACCAGTCACAACCAAGCGCATGATTTCCATAAAACTTTAGTAAAAGATAAACAACGTTCGTCTGATTATTCTTTATGGGAGATTAGCACTTATGATTATCCTGAGATAATTCATAAATGCCAACGGCAGTTTTACTTACAACTAATTCTTGGCTTCATATTTGTTTAGGGAAAATTACATAAGATAATTTTTTGATATGAGGTTGTGTTTTATTTACCCGCAGGCTAGAAGCCGCTGGCTCTACGAACAGAGCTTACCTACGTGGGCTAATTAAGAGCATGTTGATATAGAAGAGGAAAAAAAGTGAGCCAGCGCGGTCATGTTCGTTTCCCCCATGAGCGACTGGCTCTAGAGTTGGGTGATTAGCTATTAGCTAATAGTTCGTGGTTTTAAGAGATTTCTCCCTTTTTCTTTGTTGCTTCAATCGCTGCTCTGAGATTACTTTGATGTTCTAACAAGAGCCGATCGCCCTCCTCTTTTTCCAAACCAGTCCAATGCATTAATAGAGCTAATTTTACCCACTTGCCACTGCGTTCTAGTAACACATTAGCGGCTTCACGGCTTAAGCCTGTAAGGTCTGACAAAATTCGCAAAGCGCGATCGCGTAACTTTTGATTTGTCACTGCTACATCAACCATGCGATTGCCGTAAACCTTGCCCAGCTTGACCATCACTCCTGTAGAAATGATGTTTAAAGCTAACTTTGTTGCTGTTGCAGCTTTTAAGCGAGTTGAACCAGCTAGCACCTCAGGTCCTGTTAATAGCCGAATGTCAACATCGACATTAATCTTAACTTGATCCTCTGGGACACAAGCCATAAAAATAGTAGTGGCTCCGCGCTGACGGGCAGCATTGATAGCACCATGAACAAAAGGCGTTGTGCCGCCGGCGGTAATACCGATGACTACATCTAGTTGTGTAATTTGTCGTTGAGCGATCGCAGCTTCTCCATCTTGCGATCGGTCTTCTAAATCTTCGGAACTTCGTACTAGTGCCCCTGCACCACCGGCAATTCTCCCCTGTACTCACTCTGGAGGTGTACAAAAAGTTGGGGGACACTCGGCGGCGTCTAAAACTCCTAATCTACCACTCGTCCCCGCACCGACATAAAACAGGCGTCCTCCGCAACGCAAACGTTCTGCGGTGCGTTCAATCGTTTGGGCTAGCTGATTTTTAGCTTTCTCAACCGCAGCCACAGCTTTTTGGTCTTCGCTGTTAAATAGTTCTACGAATTCCAAACAACTAAGCTGGTCTAAGTTTAGACTATTAGGATTTACCTGCTCGGTTAATAGATGCCCGCGCTCCTGCAAATTTTGCATTAAATATCTCCGTTACGTCTGTTAATTATCCCTTAACTATTAACTAGATATTGACCAATGACTTATTACAACAATCCTTCCAATTTTCGGCGCATCCTGTCTATTTCCGAATCAGAAAGTTCTGGTTGTTCTTCCTGGGCTTGGTTGCGACGTTGGAATTCTTCATCATTGTTTTGTTTCTGGGCGTCTGGTTGCCAGTCGGTTTCTGGTACGTTTATTTCTGGGGGAATGGCTAATTCGCCGTTTTCCGGGACGATTTCCCAGTCATAATCAGCACTTTCACAAAAATCTTTGATTTCCTCGGCATCTACCGCTTCTACTGTGGGTGAGGCGAAATCCTGAGCTTCTAGCAACAGAGCGTAGCGGGTAGCGTCGTCTTCTGACTCGAACATCAGAATTTTATTGCGTTCGCCTACTTGAATGGTATGAATTCCCTCATTCTCGGTTCGCGCATTAAAAATTAACACAAAAACACGTATGGGTGTAATCATCAGTCCTTTTACCTTAAATCTATTCATTAAATTATGGCGCTATAGGGTAAACGGGAAAGCCCCAATAGAGCGTGCCCAATTCCCAATTCCCAAATTATTAAAATTTTATTCACAGCCCGAATATCGTCAAACATCAAGCTATTAAGCGTTATTTCTGATGAATTCTTGCTCATACGCCCTCTTAATCTATCCTGTATCACTGCTTGAGTTGGCGTATCCTGGTAATGACATGTCGAATACAGTGTCCGTTAGCTTTCTTTTCTGTACCAGCTACATCCGGCGAGTAATATAGTAAAACCAACAAATGGCTAACTCTCCCCATCAAGATCCTAACTCTAATGCCCGTGCTAATAAGCCTCTTTGGTTTCTAGTGTTAAGTCGCGGTGGCATTGCCTTAGGCGGACTTTTATTGCTTGGACTTATCGGTGGTGCTTGGAGATTGTGGATTTTTGTCCAAAAAGAGTTAGCACCGCTGGCAGAACAAAACCTCACCACTTCACTTAACCGTCCTGTTCAACTGGGGAAAGTTAAAGGATTTTCTCTGACTGGAGTAAGCTTCGCATCTTCAGCAATTCCGGCAACACCTACAGACCCCGACCGAGCGGCAATTGGTAGCGTGGATGTAGGTTTTGATATATTACAGTTACTTACCAAGCGAATATTAAAGCTAGATGTCACCCTTGTTAATCCGGATCTCTACATCGAACAGGATCAACAAGGACGCTGGATTACCACTAGCATCGCACCGCCAGGTAAAAGCGGCGCAATTAAGACTGATTTGGACAAAATTCACTTTAGTAACGCCAAGTTGGTTTTAGTACCGTATCGAGAAGGAGGCAGGGGGCAGGGGGCAGGGGGACAAGGGGACACGGGGACAAGGGGACAAGGGGGACAAGGGGGACAAGGGGAAATTTCTTCTGCTTCCCCTGCTTCCCCTGCTTCCCCTGCTCCCCCCCTCTCCCCCTTCTCCCCTCCTGCAACAGTGGCGTTTTCGCAGCTTAATGGTTATGCCCAACCTCTGGAAAACAACAAACTCATTAGGTTTGACCTGCAAGGACTACCAGATACTGGTGGGACAATTGCCCTTGCGGGAGATGTGCGTGTAGAGGGAGGAGCGATACAACAAGCCAAGCTAAAGGTTCAAGCCCAAGATTTTCTTGCTTCTGATATCACTAGTGTGATCAAATTACCACTGATATTACAGGCGGGGCGAACTAATGGTAATTTACAAGTTGAATTAAACGGGAAAAAACAACCTTTACTAGAAGGAAGCGCTAGTTTACAGGGAGTACGATTTCAGATTCCCAAAGTGCCACAACCATTTGTCAATACCCAAGGAAATCTCAATTTCCAAGGTACGCAAATCAAGGTTAATAATGTGGCGACTAGCTACGGTAAAATTCCAGTGGTAGCTAATGGCATCATCGATACAAAAACTGGCTTTAAGCTGACAGCGCGATCGCAACCGGTAAGTGTAGCCAATGCCTTAGAAACTCTCAAGGTAAAATCGCCTTTAGCGGTAAGTGGAGAAGTAAGAACCGACTTGCAGATTTCAGGGGGAATCTCCAAACCATTTCTCTCAGGTACAGTTGTCAGCACCAAATCTGCCCAAGTTGACAAAGTTGATTTTGACAGCTTCCGCAGTAAATTTGATTTTTCGACTGCTGCGTCTTTAATTACCCTCAAAGATATTCAAGGGAAAGTAAAATTAGGCGGTGATGTTACTGGTGGTGGGACGATCGCTCTTGGTAAAATTCCCCAAATAAATGTCAATTTACGCGCCAAAAATCTGCCTGGGGATGTATTTGCAAAAGTTTACGATGTAAATACATCAAATGTGCAAATCGGCACTGTCTCTGGTAATGCTAATTTAAGTGGCGGTGGTAGTAATGTCCAAACTGTGGTAAACTTCCAAGCACCACGCGCTACTTACCCGACAAGTGGTGAAATAGCGATCGCTCCAGATAAAACCATCTCTTTACGTAATGTGGTTGCCACTCTCCCTGGAGGTACAGTACAAGCAAACGGCAGTTTTGCCAATCAACGTTGGCAAGCTGTAGCTCAAACTCAAGGTATACAGTTAGAACCGTTTGTCAACAAACAACAGCTGCAAAATGTCTCTTTGGCTGGGGCAGAATTAAAAGGTCGTTTCCGATTATCTGGCACTACGAGTCCGTTTCAAATTGCCAAAATTGACTCGGATAACGGACGAGTTCAAATTGGTGGTGGTACTGTTGCAATTTCTAACATTAAGTTGCAAGATGAAAACGTTTCTGCTCAATTGGTTGCAGAAGGTGTGCGACTCGGACGAGTCTTGAAAAAGACTCCGCCTATTTTACAAGCACCTTTGGCGGGTAAATTCCAAATCGCAGCCAATCGAAATAATTTTAGCCTAAAAACTCTCCAAGCGACAGGCGAAGCACGTTTGGGCGTTGCTGGTGGTATCGTTACAGCCTCAAATATCCGATTGGCTGATGGTGTGTATCAAGCACTTGTGCAGGCAAATAATGTCCCAGTGCAAGAATTAGCACCAGCCGCTAAGGATTTTCGCGGAAGGTTAAACGGTCAGTTTCAAGTGGCAGGTAGCGCGGAAACAATTACACCAGAAACTATTCAAGCAACTGGGAAAGCACGGGTAAATGTAGGAAATGGCACAATTACAGCCTCAAATATTCAACTTGCTAATGGCGTATATAAAGCGCAAGTGCAAGCAAATAACGTGCCGTTGCAGCGTTTGCCATCAGTACCACCGCAGCTTCAAGGTGATTTAAATGGTCAATTTAATGTGGCAGGTAGCGCTACTTCCTTTCAAACAGAAAGTATTCAAGCTAGTGGTCGGGCAAGGGTAAATCTAGGAAAGGGTACAGTTACAGCTTCAAATATTCAACTTGCCAATAATCGCTATCAAGCGCAAGTGCAAGCAAATAATGTACCGTTGCAGCGTTTGCCATCAGTACCACCGCAGTTTAAAGGTGATTTAAACGGTCAATTTAATGTCGCAGGAAGTTTGGAACCATCCCAACGGCAAAATATTCAAGCTAGCGGTCAAGCAAGGGTGAATTTTGGTAGGGGGACGGTTACAGCTGCAAATATTCAACTTGCGGATGGTCGCTATCAAGCTCAAGTTGAAGCAAATAACGTACCTTTGCAGCGTTTGGCAAAAATACCACCGCAGTTTCAAGGTGATTTAAACGGTCAATTTAATGTTGCAGGAAGTTTGGAACCATCCCAACGGCAAAATATTCAAGCCACTGGTCAAGCGCGGGTCAATGTTGCCGGTGGGACAGTTACAGCTTCAGATATTCAACTTGCCAATGGTCGCTATCAAGCTTTGGTTGCGGCTTCTGGTGTCGAATTAAACCGCTTCAATCAGCAATTACGCGGTGATTTGGGCGGTGAATTGCAAGTAGCGGGAACTGTGGCATCACCCAAATTATCAGATGTGCGGGCTGCTGGTGATGTACGGTTGTCTCAAGGGATTCCTGGACTTGAGAAACCTTTGAATGCTGCGATCGCCTGGAATGGTCAAAAGCTGACGATTGTTCAAGCGACAGCTCCAGATTTAAAGGCTAGTGGTGATATATTTGTCAACACTCAAGCAAGTATCCCGCAAATTACTAATTTAAATCTAAATATACAGGCGCAGAATTACAATCTGCAACAATTGCCTCTGAAGCTGCCGAATACAGTAGCTTTGGCAGGGAAAGCTGATTTTAGCGGACAAGTCACTGGTAAGTTGCCTTTACCAAATGTACAAGGGCAACTCAATTTACGCGACTTGGTGGTAAATAATTTAGCTTTTGAGCCGGTGTTGAGTGGCAAAGTTGAATCAGTGCAAGGACGTGGTTTAAATTTGAATTTAGCAGGGACTAGAGATCGCATCGCTTTCAACCTAAATGAAAATAATCGTCCCGAATCTTTCCTAGTGCAGTGGCAGCAAGCATCGGTAGTTGGTCGCAGTCAAGGAGATAATTTGGCTGTGCAAGTCAGAGATTTCCCCTTGAGGGTATTGAAATTAAATCCACCACCGAATATTCGTTTGGGATCAGGTGCGATCGCTGGATTGATATCAGGAGATTTACAGGTTAATCAGCGAACGTTTGCGACAACGGGTAATATTAATGTTGATAAACCAAAAGTTGGCAGAATAGAAGGCGATCGCTTTGCTGCTCAGTTCAGCTACAACAACGGTGTAGGAACGCTTACAGATAGCGAATTCGCAAAAGGCAAGAGTCGCTACGGCTTCAGCGGCACTTTTAAACAAACTGGCAAAACTCCGCAACTACAAGCCAAAGTTAGCATCAATCAGGGTAATATCCAAGATGTTTTGCTCATAGCACAGTTATTTGAAATACAAGATTTTCAACGCGGTGCTTCAGCACCAACTTATGGCAAAGCTGCGGATTTAGTCACCGCTCCACAAGGTTTACCCAACCAGCCTTTATTTACGCAACTTCTGCGCTTTTCTGAAATTGAATCACTTTTAGCACAAAAAGAAGAGCAGCGGGATAATTCTTTTTTACCAGCATTGGCAGATTTAACCGGCACTTTCAACGGTGAAGTTGCCCTGGAAACAGGTATCACAAAACAACCGAGTGTGAAGTTTGATTTGAACGGTCAAAATTTTGCTTTGGGTGCAAAAAACGAACAAAATCAATGTTTAGAAATAGATCGTTGTTATAGTGCCGAAAAAGTAATTGCCCAAGGTAGCTTTGAAAATGGTGTCCTGAGATTGTTACCTTTACGACTAGAGTCTCAAAACAGACTGATCGCTTTTACAGGAGCCATCGGTAGTGAAGAACAATCCGGTCAATTACGAGTTAATAATTTCCCTATAGGAGTACTAAATAATTTTGTCAAACTACCCATTGGTTTTACAGGTAATCTAGATGCTTCAGCAGCTTTTGCAGGCAGTATTAAGAACCCCCAGGCTAGAGGGGAATTGCAAGTCACTGACGGTACTCTCAATCAAAAAGCAATAGAATCAGCAGCTGCAAGTTTCGCTTATGCCAACGGACGCTTGAATTTTGGCAGTCAAGTCAAGGTTTCTGGTCCCGAACCGGTTAACATCAGCGGTAGCATTCCTTACCAGTTTCCTTTTGCAACAGCGGCATCAGATAGCAATGAAATTCAGCTAGATGTAAAGGTGAAAAATGAAGGTTTGGCGTTATTAAATCTGTTTACTAACCAAGTTGCCTTGGAAAATGGTCAGGGAGAAATAGATTTGACGGTGCGGGGAACAAGACAAGATCCAGTTGTGAATGGATCTGCCACTATCAACAATGGTGTCTTTTCGGCTCAAGCTTTGCCAGGACAACTGACAGATGTCAACGGCAGAGTGCTGTTTAACTTTAACAGTATAAGAGTGGAAAATCTCCAGGGTAATTATAGTCGGGGTAAGATAGCCGCTGCGGGAGAGATTCCCATTTCCAACAATCGACAAGTACAAATAAACAATCCCTTAAGGGTTACTCTTGACCAGTTGGCGTTAAATCTCAAAGGATTGTATCAAGGTGGTGCCAGCGGCGATGTGACGATTACTGGTGCTGCTCTTAGCCCAATAATTGGCGGTAATGTACAGTTGACAAATGGTCAAGTATTGTTGGCAGAATCTACCAACGCTACAAACCCGGAAACTGATAATGTAGGGGTTCCACAGCAAATTAAAGCCCTCAAGCAAAATAAACAAAATAAAGACAATCCTAATAACGCTACTACGGGAACCATTAAGTTTAATAATTTAGAGATTGAGCTAGCTAAAAACGTAAAAGTTACTCGTCCACCTCTTATCAGTTTTGGAGCTACTGGTAAACTGATTATCAACGGCGCTTTGGGTAATTTGTTACCAGATGGAACTATTACCCTACGTAATGGCGGAGTAAATTTGTATACTACACAGTTAAAACTTGCCCGTGGCTACGAACAAACTGCAATTTTTACCCCAGAGAGAGGACTTGACCCGGAACTAAATATTCGGCTATTTGCCAAGGTTTTAGATGCGGCTCCCAGTAGGGTGAGTACCACATCAGTATCATCGGAAATCAACGACAGCGATGGTATTATTCCCAATTTTGAACCGATCAGAACTATTCAAGTTGAAGCGCGTGTTGAAGGTTTAGCTAGCCAACTTGACCAAAATTTAGAATTGACAAGTAGTCCCGCACGCAGCGAAACCGAAATTGTGGCTTTGCTTGGGGGTAGCTTTATCAATACATTGGGAAGTGGGGACAGTACGCTGGCACTTGCCAACCTAGCAGGTTCAGCTCTAAACCTTCAGGGAACTTTTAATCAGATTGGCAATGCATTTGGTTTAAGTGAATTCCGTTTATTTCCAACTATTTCCGCAGCAAGAAGCAATTCTTCTACTTTGCAATTGGGAGCGGAAGCTGGTGTTGATGTTACTTCGAGAATTTCTGTTTCCGGTATCAAAATTTTAACGTCTGATGATCCCTTACAATTAGGCGTTAATTACCGAATAAATGATAACTTGCGCCTGCGTGGTTCAACAAGTTTATTCTCTAATTGTCCTATTATAGGAGCTAGCAACGATCAAAATAATTCCCCGGCTAACTCGTGTGGTATTAATGCAATATTGGAATATGAAAAGCGGTTTTAATTGGGCATTCATTTAACGAGAGAGATTTGGTTCCACAACTGTGGGGAAATTTTCAAAATTTCGCCGCACCCAATCCATACCAACTTCATTGTTAAGTTTAATATGCTGAGGTGTATTCGCATAAAGTTTGCCTAAAATGTCAGCGTCTTGCTCAATAACAACTTCAATCAGCCGCAAAAGATTTCCTTTGAGCAGATGGGCAATCGGATTGTGCGCTTTCATGAACATCAAAACGTAAATGCGAGATTGATTTTGTGATTCTGGAATGTAAAAATGACACTCTTTGAGGCTTAAAAGCGGACTTTCACCGTGCATTATTCCCATGTACGGAAAAAAGTTCTCTAAATGAGCCTGAAGCACTTTTGGCATTAATAAAAGTGCCGGGTTTTTCAGAATGTCGCGGAATTTAGGTTTGGTTCTTGGTTGATCGATATAAGCATGAGAGTGAAATCCATTGTCGATAAACTGTTTAAGTTGAACTTCTTCGATCTCAAATAAGTGACGATGAGTACCATTTTGGTGATTGTAGTCGTGCATGTTTAGCAGCAGAGTGAGAATATCGGTTTTGATGCTGCAATTTCCTGTAAAACCAATAAATTTATACTCTGCTGCAATTTCATTCATCACTGTTGGGATGGGAATCTTCGGTTCATATCCACCGTAAGACCAAATAAAATCTCCTTGAATGATTAACTCTAATGGTTTGATTAAGGATTTTGTTGACTTGTCGGAACCTGGTAAAACTGTACAGCCAGCGCTATCAAATTCCAATGCATGAAACGGACAAGCCACTGTAGTACTATTATCTGGCTTGGTTACACACCAACCCTCGGAGAGCATAGCACCCATGTGAGGGCAGGCATTTGGCAAGCAACTAATTTTACCTTTACTGTCTTGCCAAAGAACGTAGTCGTTACCGTAAAGTGATACTTTCATCGGTTGATTTTTGAGCATAGCGCGATTTGCTAATAGCCACGGTGCCCCTTGTAGCATAAACATAAATGTCTCCGATTGAGTTAATTACACTGAGTTTACTATTGACACTTGAAAGCTGTCTCGCGCAAAATTCCGATAATTAGCGCAATCTTCCGTTTATATGGGAAAAAACCAACCGCAAAGACACGTTCGCGAACGTGTCTTTGCGGTTGGTTAAAAAAATATCACAACTTATTTAGGATTGCTATATAGGTATTTAAAATAGAGTTAATAGTATGATCTATTGGAAATTTGCTCTAAATGCTTGAGGAGTAATGCCGACGTATTTACGGAAAACTTTAGCAAAATGGCTTTGACTTTGAAATCCTACTAGGTGGGAAATTTGTAGAACTGATAATTCTCGTTTTGCGAGTAAATGTTTTGCTTTTTCGATTCGGCATTTGGTGACATATTGATGAGGTGCGATTTTTGTTGATTGCTTAAATAAGCTGGCAAAATAATGGGGACTCATTTGAGCGATCGCACTAATTTCTGCAAGCGATAAGTTTGTATCTAAGTTTTCGTTGATATAAGATATTACTTCTTTTAATTTATGTTTGGGCAATCCACCTGTATATTCTTTAATAAGAAGTTTTCGCGTTGAATAGCGTTTCAATAAATGCACCGCGAGCATATTTGCCGCTGACTCTGCATAAAGGCGACTATCAACTATACTTATTTCTAATTCTCTTTTTAATGCAAGTCCAATTTGTTGAATTAAGGGATCGTGGCTCTGCAATTGCTGGATAATTTCAATGTTATCAGTATCAACTGATTCATACGCAGCGCGATGCACAAATGCTGGCTCTAGACAAAGGATAATAAATCCTAATTCTTGCTCAAATTCTACTGCTGGGGAAATTTGATGTGCTGGAAAAATTGCTACATCACTCGCAGCGTAAGATTTATGTTGCCATTGTTTGTTGATTTTCATTTTTGCCTGAAAACCTTCAATGCAAATGGCACTAATGTGCTGGGAAGGGCAAGTTTCCGGAATTTTATGATTTAACTGTCGATGATAGGCAAAATAAAAACCATTCCAACCTGTGACTGGGGTGGAGAGAATTAGGGGTTTGGGAAGGATTGGTTTGAATTTTTCTGGTTCGGCGGCATTAATTATTAAAGGTTTCTCTATTTGCATCCTCAATTTTTTCCCAAAGTTGAGCAACAGGAATCGTTTGTCCAGTCATCGCTTCATGCCAAGCTTGACGAAAATCTTCTATAATCGCTTCTTTAGATTTATCATCTTCATCGATTTCTGTTTTTTCTGGGATGAGGACAATTACTTCAACGCGACTGTTCTTATCCATTATTAAGGGACGATCTAAAGTAAGTTGTCCCTCCTCATCAATGGTTGCCATCACTTTAATTGCTTTCATTGGTTCTCTAATTTACTGACAGTTTTTATCAAGACTTACTGTCACTTATTGCGCTTTCCTTTGTTATCATATTATCACGAAAATTACCTTTATTATGCTTTTATAAATTAACTCCATTAAGTAATAGTCGCACAATCGACAAGCTCAAAATTATTAAAAATAGCACTAGCCCAATTGTGCAAGCATAACTAATTTCTAAGTTATTGAAAGCTTGTTCATAAAGATAATAAACAATCGTTTTGGAGCTATTACGCGGTCCACCTTCGGTCATGATGTAGACTTCTTCAAATACTTTGGTGGCAGAAATGGCAGAAATTACTGCTACTAATGCTAAGTAAGGTTTCATTAAGGGGATGGTAATATCCCAGTGTTTGCTAATTCCATCTGAACCATCAATTGCTGCGGCTTCGTAGACATCGGCACCAATTGATTGCAAGCCAGCTAAATAAATTACCATGTAATAGCCTAATCCTTTCCAGACGGTGACTGCCATAACACTATAAAGGGCAAATTTGGGACTAGTTAACCAAGGAATTCCTTCGGGAAAAACGCCTTTTAGTAATTGGTTGAGTAAGCCATTTTCGGCATACAGCCATTTGAAGGCAATACCTGCAACTACCATTGAAATTACTACTGGTGTGTAGTAAGCTGCTCGAAACCAATTCATTCCCCGTAGTTTTTGATTTACTAAAATTGCCAAAATTAAGGGGGCAATTACTAAAATAGGCACTACACCGACAAGATAAATCAGTGTATTAACCAAAGTTTGCCAAAAAACTGGGTCTTTAAATAAGCGCTGGAAGTTGGCAAAACCCACCCATTGCGGTGCCTGGGTAATGTCGTATTCGTAGCGGGTAAAGCTGAGGTAAAACGCTTGCAATGCCGGATAAAAGACGGTTAAGCCTAAGATAATTAAGGCGGGTAGCAAAAACAAATAGGGAGTTAATCGCTGTTGGATAAGCCAATTTTTGGATGTCAATCTATTCATAGGGGCGTTTTTTCTCGTGCTTTTGGCGGATGGATTTCCTGCGGTGGATGAGTGCAAGATAAAGAAGCCGATTAATTTTGAATCTGACATCGCGCTGCGACGATATTTTACACAAATTTCTAGATTAACGAGGATGATTGATGATCGCTAATCAACATGAGAAGGGGTGGGAAGTTATTTACCATCGCGCACATGCTTTACTTGCTGCTCAACTGGCTGGACATTGGAATGCAAAAGACCGTCCGGTACGCTGGCTGGAGACGATCGCTGCAATTTCCCATCACGATGATTTGGAAAAAGAGTGGGAAGGTAATCACCTCACTGAAGCTGGTGGACCACTAGATTTTACTTTAGAAAAGAAAACCGATCTCAAAAAGCTGGGATCGCATACGCAAAATGCCCGCTATCGGGGACGATGGGTGGCAATGCTGATTTCTATGCACATGAGCTTTCTCTGTGAAGGTAAGCGCGGTGAATCTCCAGAATTGGATAGTTTTCTCGATGAGCAATTAGAAAATCAAAAGCAATGGCGTAAGGAATTAAATATTACCAAAGATGAAGCCGCCGATGCTTACGCATTTTTTGAATGGTGCGATCGCTTGTCACTGATTCTCTGCAATCACGAATTACCTGATGGGGAACGTGCTTTAGAAATTAGTTCTCGTCTCAATAATACACGCTACGATGTTATGCAACGCAGCGATGGCAGCGTCACTGTACAACCTTGGGCTTTTCAAGAGCCAGAGTTTACTGTCAGAGTGGAAGCTTGTTATTTAGATCAAATGCAATTTAGCAGTAATGACGAACTGACAGAAGCGCTTAAGACTGCAAGAATAAATACATTAGAGTGGAAATTTGTCAATTAATTATCGCTTGCCTTGGGGTATGAGTAAATGCAATTGTAAATGTTAGGCATTTACAAGCTTTGCGATAAGCGGAGCTTAAGCCTTCTCTTACGAGACGCTACGCGAACGGCGATCGCTAACTAATTTAACGGAGAACAGCCCCAATGGAAACCGACAACAACTTGCCCATTGAGCATCAAAGTGTACCAGTAAGTCACCGTGGCTTGCATGACTTTTTGTACTCTGACGACAACGAACATGCTCCTACGGAAGTTACTCTTACACCTGAAGTAAACAATGATGCGGATATCATACCTCTTGAGGCTTGGTGTGCGCTTTCCCAAAATGCCAAAGTCGCAGGTGTATACGCGGTTTTAGACACAGAACGCAGCACCCAGTACATCGGCTATTCTCGCAATGTCTTGCTTTCTTTAAACGGTCATCTTGCCCAAAATAATAGCCAAAAGTGTGCTTTTGTGCGTGTGCAGAACTTCAAGTTTCCTAAGCGGCAAGAAATGGAAGATATGCGAGATGCTTGGATCAAAGAACTAGACACCGTTCCACCTGGTAATGGTTCCGAAAGCGACATGTGGGCTAGTACAGTGGGGGAAATTGCCAAAGTAATGATGTCAGAAGCAGAACGTAATGCCTATGAGGAGAAAAAGCTGAAATTACGTAAAGCAATGGCTGACAGCACCCTGACTAAAGAGTTAGAGAATGTGGATGTGAGCGATGCCGAACGACGGAATCAACTTGAAGCTGCTGTGAAAAACGACGACTGGAGTGTTGTTATTCAAGAGCAAACACAAGAAACTTAAGCTTGGTAGGGTCGAGAGAAGTTATTACTAATCTCTCCCTCCCATCCGAAACCGTGCTTGCGATTTTCACCGCCTATCTATGTAAAGTTTTTCTTAAGGTCTTTGCGTGATTAATTGTATATTTTTTTATATTTTATCGCTTGGGTGCATCCCCAAACTTAATTAAAAGCGCGATCGCTATACTCACAACTAAAATTATTGTCATACTTAAAGCTGAACCAAAGCCCCAATTTTGGGTAGCTCCGAGAAACTGATTATAAATCAATCTTGCGGCTGTCATACTCGAAGCACCACCGAGTAATTCTGGGTCAACAAAATCTCCCAATCCGGTAATGAATACTAACATTGAACCAGCAGCTATTCCTGGCAAAGTTTGCGGTACAGTAACTTGCCAAAAAGCTTGCACAGGATTCGCACCTAAATCTGCTGCCGCTTCTAACAAGCGCTTATCTAGTTTTTCTAAAGAAGCATATAAAATTAAAACCATATAAGGCAATAAACCGTAGCTCATGCCAATTAATACTGCTGAATCCTGGTTTAATAAATCTAATCTAGGCAAGCCTAAATTGCTGAGTAAACTGTTAAGTAAACCAGTAGGACGGAGAATTGTAATCCAAGCGTAAGAACGAAGTAAAGAAGAAGTCCACAAGGGTAAGACAAAGCCTAATAAAAGCAAATTTCGCCAGCGCTTCGGTGCTATCTGAGCAATCCAATAGGCAACGGGTAAAGCGAAAATTAAACAAATTATTGTCGTGGCGATCGCCAAAAAAAGCGATCGCTTGATTACTTGCAGATAAAGTGGATCAAATATCCTAATATAATTATTAAATCCACTAGGATTTACTAAATTTCCCGGTCGAATATCCGGTACTAAACTCAATTCAAAAATTATCAGTGTGGGTAAAACAAGCAAAAGTAACAACCAAATACCAGACGGTACAAGTAATGCCAACGGTTGTAGCCAGTTAAAATTTGACCGATGCACTTTTGGCAATTGAGCCATATCGCTTGACGAATTTAGTTGAGAACGACGAGTTTGGGTAGACACAAGCTTTAAAATCCAAAATTAAAAATTCCTAACCACTGGTTAATTGTGTCCAGTAGCGTTCGTAAACTTCTTCTAATTGTCCCAAAGGAGTTACGCGTTCGCACTTATCTAAAACAGGCTTTGGAGGAAATAAATTTAGATTATTTTGTAAGATTTTTGGCAATTGCTCAAATTCGGCGCGATTGGGGGTGGAAATGTTCAAACGTTCACTAATTTTTGCGGCTACTTCTGGTTGTAAAATAAAGTTAATCCAAGCATAGGCTCCATCAATATTAGGGGCTGTTTTGGGAATTACAATTGTATCAGTCCATAAAGAAGAACCACTGCGGGGAACTACATATTTTAGTTTGGGATTTTCTTTAACAATTTTTACCGCATCTGCTGAGTAACACATTGCTAATATTAAATCTCCTGCTAAAATTTGATTGCGCCATGCATCAGTATCAAAAGCAGCGATTGTACTTTTGAGAGTTTTCAATTTTTCATAAGCTTGTTTAATTTCACTTTCATTCTTAGAGTTATAAGAATAACCCAGCATTTTCAAAACTGCACCCATTACCTCTCGCACATCATTTAGTAATGTCATCCGCTTTGATAATTGCTTTTGATTCTGCCAAAGATAGTCCCAATCTTCCGGTGGAGGATTGAGTATTTCGGAATTGTAAAGTAAGCCGGTTGTCCCCCAATTAAAGGGGATACTGTATCGGTTATTGGGATCGTAACTGGGATTTTGAAATTGGGGAAATAAATTATCTAAACCAGTCAAGCGATCGCGTTTGATTTCTGCTAACAACTCCAAGTCAACCATCTTCTGCACCATGTAGTCAGATGGGTAAATCGCGCTGTAAGTACCACCACCACCAGCTTGCAGTTTAGCTAACATCACATCATTGGAATCATACACATCTGCAAGCACTTTTACACCAAGTTGCTTAGTGAAGCTTTGCAGTAATTCGGGATCGGTATATTGTGTCCAGGTGTAGATATATAATTGCTCAGGTGAACCTTTACTGTTAGAATTAGCTCGCACTTCCGCAAGTCTCCAGCCACAACCAGCCAAAGATAAGCCAGAAAGTGCTGTTACTCCTTTTAAAAATTCTCTTCTCTTAGTCATTTGACTCTTAACTCTTAACTATTGACTATTGACTATGGACTAATAGCCAAACAGTCAGTTTCTGCCCACCAAACGTAAATTGCTTTGTCGCGATCTGGTAAGCTACCAAACGTGTTGGGTTGCAAAACAGTGATGGTAATACCGTTCGTTAATTCCACAACGTAATTAACATGCGTCCCCAAATACATCACGTTACCAAGTCGTCCTTCAAAGCAGTTAGTCGGTAAATTTGGTGGATAAAGTGAGAGTTGAATTTTTTCTGGACGCACACTCACCATCACTGCTTGTGATAATTGAGTTGGTGTGTCTTCAGAGCGGTTGACGACAATTGAAAGTCCCGATTTTGTCATAATTCGCACAGCAACAGCGTCTACTGCTGCGATTTCACCGCTGAATAAATTGGTATCACCAATAAAATCAGCGACAAACGGTGTCCGAGGATGTTCGTAAATTTGGCTGGGAGTGCCAATTTGTTCAATTTTGCCTTGATTCATCACTGCAATGCGATCGCTCAAAGATAGCGCTTCTTCTTGGTCATGTGTCACCATAATGAAGGTCAACCCCAAATCTTTGTGTAAATTCGAGAGTTCAACCTGCATTTCCTTACGCAGTTTTAAATCTAAGGCTCCCAAAGGTTCATCTAGCAACAGCACAGCGGGACGGTTGACTAACGCCCTTGCTAATGCTACCCTTTGCTGTTGACCACCCGATAATTGACTGGGAAAGCGCGATCGCAAACTTTCCATTTTTACTAGCTTTAAAGCATCTTTAACTCTACTTTCTATTTCTGAAAAGCGTAATTTCCGCAAACGCAGACCGAAAGCGATGTTATCCCACACATTCAAATGGTTGAATAGAGCGTAGCTTTGAAATACAGTATTTACAGGTCGCCGGTAAGCAGGGACATTAGTCATATACTGACCCCCAATCAATAACTTGCCGGCATCCACCGTTTCAAATCCAGCAATTAAACGGAGTGTAGTTGTTTTGCCGCAACCGGATGGACCGAGAATACTAAAGAATTCTCCTTGTTTCACATCCAAATTTATTCCGTGTACCGCTGCTTCAAAGTTAAAAAACTTATAAACATCATGCAGTTCAACATCAAGCGACTCAAAAGCCACCATCCCCCCCTGATTCTGCGTCAAAGTTTGAGCCATAATTATCAGTAGACTACCGTGATAATACTAGATGAGAGTAAATTTATGTAGTCTGCTTAATAGACTACATATAATACTTTGGTTTATTGTATCCGGCAAAAACAAGGTATTGGGAACTGGGGCATTGGGCTTTTTTAAGAGAGGAAAAGGGGAAGAAAAATATTCAAAGGATTATTTAAATAACTCTTTATTTCCATACCTTTCCCCTTTACCCCTTTTATAATCCTCCAGTCCCCAAATTTGCACTCTTGTCCTGCTTGGTATTTAGCGCAATTGTATACAGTTAATGCTAATCTCTAAATTTTTATTTGTCTTATGTCTATCTTACAATCCTTTAATATTGGCGGTAAAAAAGATACACGTACAGTCGGACGAAGCTCTCAGTCGATATTTTTCATCGTATTTACCCTGGTGATGATAACTGGTGTTGCGGCTCGTTTGGGATATTTAGAAATTGTTCAAGGACCACAACTCCGGAAACGAGCAGAGGCTAACCGAATTAGAATTATTTCCAAACAGCCAGAAAGAGGTAACATTTTTGACCGCAATGGTAAACTTTTAGCCAGTACCCGCTATCCTCGCTCTGTGTATTTGTGGCCTATGGCTCACACAAAACCAGAGTGGTCAATTGTTGCACCGCGTCTATCTCAAATTCTGGAAATTCCTCAAGATGAGATTGAAGAGAAACTTATACAGGCAGGTCCTAACTCTGCCTCACTTGTAAGAATTGCTCGCGATTTGAACGAAGCACAAGTTACGGCGCTCAAAGAGTATGAAACCGAACTCAAAAACGTAGAAATTCATACAGAAGCAGTACGTTATTATCCCCACGGTCAAGCCTTAGCTCATGTACTAGGTTATACGCGAGAACTGACCCCCGACCAGTTGAAAGAAAGACTCAAAGATGGCTACAGATCCGGAGATGTCATTGGTCAGATGGGGGTAGAAAAGGCGTATGAGAAAACGCTACGGGGGGAATGGGGCGGTCAGCAGGTAGAAGTAGATGGCAGAGGTCGTCCGTTGCGGGTACTGGGAGAGAAAGAGGCAAAAGCTGGTAACGATTTGCACTTGACTATAGACATAAACGTACAAAAGGCAGCAGCAAAAGCTTTAGGCACTACTAAAGGTGGAATTGTGGCAATCGATCCGAGGAATGGTGCTGTTTTGGCAATGGTGTCTTATCCTACCTTTGACCCAAATATCTTTTCTAAGCAAAAACTTTCTCAGAAAGACTGGGAAAACGTACAAGGTAAACAGTATCCGTTGGTCAACCGCGTCCTCAGTGCCTTTCCACCTGCCAGTACCTACAAAATTATCACTACGACTGCGGGGTTAGAATCAGGTAAATTTACTCCAGACACGGTGTTGCAAACTTTCGGTTCGCTAACTGTTGGTGGGGTGACTTTTGGTGAATGGAACCACGCTGGATTTGGTCCATTGGGATTTCCGAGAGCGATGGCTATGAGTAGTGATACCTTTTTCTATCAAGTTGGTAGAAGAGTCGGTGGTCCAACTTTGATTGAATGGAGTCGCAAATATGGCTTTGGTCAAAGAACCGGCATTGAGTTTGCTTCGGAAGAATCAAAAGGCTTGGTTCCAGACGAGTCATGGAAACAGAAAGTTTGGAAAACACCTTGGACTGTCGGCGACAGCATAAATATGTCAATTGGTCAAGGTGCTTTGCAAGTCACACCACTGCAAGCTGCGATTATGTTTTCTGTTCCTGCTAATGGTGGATACCGCGTACAGCCACATTTGCTCAAAGACAACGAACAAGCAAAAAACTGGCGCACATCGTTAAATATGAAACCGACAACCATCAAAGTTCTCCGCGATGGACTGCGAAAGGTGGTAACTGAGGGGACGGGTCAGCGTTTGAACGTACCAACAATTGCCCCATCATCGGGAAAGAGTGGCACCGCTGAAGCAGGTACTGGTCGCCCAAATCACACTTGGTTTGGTGCTTATTCTCCGAGCGATAAGCCAGAAATTGCTGTTGTGGCGTTTGGTGAAAACTCCGGGGGACATGGCGGTACCGATTGTGGACCGATGGTTTTACAAGTGCTAGAAGCCTATTTTCAATCGAAGTATCCAGGTAAGTATCAAAAACCTATAGTTGAGGGCGAAGCTAAAACTCAGGGTTCTGGAGGTAGAACTGGAGACTAGTAGTAAGCACTTTAGTGTTTTATTTAAGCACTAAAGTGCTTAGTACTTAAAAAATCATCGAAAATTCTGATAATTAACCTCTTGTTTTTTCAATACATACTATATGTGACTTGATCTGATTTAGTGACAATTTTGTTGAATTATATACAAAGAAGATTTATCTAAATATTACTCTTAGTGTTATGACCCCATTACGATTAGCGATCGGCAAGAAAAAAGGTACACTTACAGTCGGACGGGGTTTTCAGTCAATATTCTTCATCCTATTTACTTTATTAATGACGGGTGGAATGGGTTATCGTTTGGCATATTTGCAACTTGTTGAAGGAACGCACCACCGCAAGCAAGCTGAGTCCAACCGGATTCGGATTATTCCCAAACAACCGGAACGAGGCAATATTTTTGACCGCAATGGTAAACTTTTAGCTAGCACTCGCTATCCTCGGTCTGTGTATTTGTGGCCTATGGCTCACACTAAAGAAGAATGGCACAAAGTTGCACCGCGTTTATCGCAAATTCTCGATATCCCGCAAGAGGAAATTGAAAAGAAACTACAAGAGGCTGGTTTTAGGTCTTCTTCGCTGGTGCGGATTGCTCGTGATTTGAATGAAGCGCAAGTCACTGCATTAAAGGAATATGAAAATGAACTCCACGATGTAGAAATACATACCGAAGCAGTTCGCTACTACCCGCACGGTCAAGCCTTGGCTCACGTACTCGGTTATACACGGGAACTGACTGCTGAACAGTTGCTAGAATTGCGGAAAGATGGCTACCGATTGGGAGATGCGATCGGTCAGATGGGGGCAGAAAAGGCGTATGAGAAAACGCTACGGGGCGAATGTGGGGGTCAGCAGGTAGAAGTAGATGGTAGAG
>JBPCQW010000152.1:0-20284 GCA_050997715.1 Hassallia sp. | reverse complement strand
AGGGAAATATCCGTGGACGCTAAATTATCTCCTGACCAAGGGTTGAACATTTCTGGCATCGGTCTAGTATCTGTATTGGGTGTAGGACTAAGTGTTACAGCACTAAGTTTAGATTGGATGGGCAATCGGTTGCCTTGGCAGGGTATGTCGCTAACTCTGCCACTATTGTTGTCTGCACTATTATCGGGTGCGGTCGGTTTTTGGGTGATACCGTGGCTACAAGCACTAAAAGCAGGGCAAATCATCCGCGAGGATGGTCCGCAAGCGCATTTGAAAAAGGCAGGCACCCCAACAATGGGTGGCATTTTCTTTGTGCCTGTAGCGGTAATTATTGGTTGTATATGGTCTAACTTTGCAACAGAAGTAGTTGCAGTTTCCGCATTAACATTAAGTTACGGTTTGATTGGCTGGATTGACGATTGGCAAATTCTCCGCCGTAAGTCTAATAAAGGTATATCGCCAAAGATGAAACTGGCTTTGCAAGTTGGTTTCGCAGCACTGTTTTGTCTCTGGCTAATGTTTAATCAACCTTCTAATATTACGAATATCGCTTTGCCTTTTGTTGGTCTTTCAATACCTCTGGGATTTCTATTTTGGCCCCTAGCTGGTTTTGTTTTAGTAGCAGAAAGCAACGCAACTAATTTAACTGATGGTATTGATGGGTTGGCAGCCGGAACAGTAGCGATCGCTATCTTCGCATTAGGTGTTATCATCGCCCCCACATCGCTCCCATTGATGGTTTTCTGTGCTGCTGTCAGTGGCAGCTGCTTGGGCTTTTTAGCTCATAATCGCAACCCCGCTCGCGTTTTCATGGGGGATACTGGTTCCCTTGCACTGGGAGGCGCTCTGGCAGCCGTAGGATTGATGACTAATAGCCTGGTAGCGCTATTTATTATTAGCGGTATATTTTTTGTCGAAACCCTTTCAGTAATGGCGCAAGTTGGTTACTACAAAGCCACAAAAGGTTCTGATGGGAAAGGTAAGCGGTTATTCAAAATGGCACCCCTACACCATCATTTAGAACTTACTGGTTGGTCTGAACAACAAGTAGTTACCGTGTTTTATATTATCGCTGCAATTTTGTCTGTAATCAGTTTAGCGTTGGCGTAGCCTCTCCTACGGAGAATCGCTCAATTTTGATAGGTTGAAAAAATAACGATGGTAAAATCTCGCAACCCCCATCTATCTAGAGGGGGTTGTTTTTTCGTAGTGAGCGGTGAACCGATCAAAGCAAAAGCTGAAGCTTTTACTATATTCAGTCCGCGATTATTTCCGCATCTGGCTAACCAAATGCACGAGTTCTGGTAAGATTAACTTCTCCATCGCAAGTCGCACAGCATTGCTAGAACCAGGAACAGAGAAAATTAATTTATCTTGATAAATACCAGCAATAGCACGAGAAGCGATCGCTCGCGAACCAATTTCTTCATAACTTAAAAAGCGAAATAACTCTCCAAATCCTGGTAAGGTTTTTGAGAGCAATTTCTCAATTGCATCATAGGTGGTGTCCCTCGGTGCAATTCCTGTACCACCGTTGAAAATTATTACATCTAAATTCGCGTTTTTACCCAGCAATTGAATTTGCTCTTGAATCTGTGCTGGTTCATCCTTGATAATTGTGTAAGCTCCTACAGCATGATTTGCATTCAAAAGCAATTGCTGAATTAAGACTCCACTTTTGTCTGTTTCATTTGTGCGTGTATCGCTAACTGTAACGACAGCACAAATTACTGACATTTCTGGTGAGTCAGGATGAGGTTGTTGCATATATTTTGCTAATGGGTATTTGACAGGGGAAAACGGGAAATGGGAAGCAGGGAGCAGGGAGCAGGGGGAGAAATATTTCTTCTTTCTTATCCTTTACCCTTTACCCTTTACCCCTCCTCAAATTGCCCAATGCCCAATTGCCAATTTTGATTAATTTTTATTCAATTCTAATCCATTTTCCTCGCCATACCGCGTCATAAAGCGTATAAAACGCTCCCATTGTTCGCTAGATTTCATTATATGGATAGCTTCTAATGCTTCTGGTTTGCCGTTAACAAATCGAGCTTTCACTTCACGAGTGATGATTTCTCCTTCTTCGTCGATCATATACATACCAGTGATATCATCACTTACGTTTTGATCCAAAGCTTTAGGATTGGTGAAAATAAACGTTGCTGTACCACTGTCACCAGTACGCGATCGCGTTAACCGCACCTCTGGAATGACATCTTCATTAATACCTCTAGAAAACTGGATCTTCGCCATGATCAGATAATTTAAACTTTTGTGATGGTTAATTTAATATTCTCTCATCATTTAGAACTGCTTAGTATAGCCTTGCTTATATTTATTCTCTGCGTATAAACCCTTGGATTGCTTCTCGCTCTAGTAATAAAGTCACAAGACCGTCATTTTCAATCGACACTTGCATCATCGCCCCAACACGTTAATAGCGATACATACAGCAGATTGCATTTTTATACAAATAGACGTAGAGACATTCCGGACCGAACGTCTCTACGTCTATTTGTATCAAGGTTTTTGTGAAACGGTATGAGGAGTTAGAAATTATTAACTTCGTTTTTTTAATTTGAAATTAAAAACTTTCTTCAACTCCTAACTCCTAACTCCTAACTCTTATTTCCCAAATCCTTTCCCGCGACTTGTGGAAGGAAGACAGATGCACTTTTCTAATTGTTCTAGCAACTTATTTTGATCTAAATTTTGACCAATTAGAACAATCTGATTTTTCTTTTCACCTTTCCACTCATCATCATCCATAGTAAAACGCTTGCCGCAAAGGTGGAAAATATGACGCTTTGGACTTTCATCAAACCACATAATTCCCTTTGCACGGAAGATATTCTCAGTTAACTGGTTATCTAAGAAATATTGAAACTTCCTAATAGAAAAAGGTTTGTCAATTTGGAAAGATATTGAGGTAAAGCCATCATTTTCTAAATGGTCGGAATGATGGTGGTGATGTTCGTGGTCGTGGTGGTCATGATGGTCGTGACCGCATGTAGAATGGTCGTGATCGTCGTGGTCGTGATGGTCATGATCGTGATCGTCGTGGTCGTGATTATGCTCATCAACGGCGTCAAAATACTTATCTGACTCAAACAGACCAACGCTGAGAATTAAAGGAAGTGCGACTTGCGATCGCGTAGTGCGAAGAATTCTTGCTCCTTCTTTAACTTCCCCGATTTTTCTCTCCAAGTCATTTAAAGTAGCTTCATCAACTAAATCAGTTTTGTTGAGAACAATCACATCACCATAAGCAATTTGACTGTGAGCTGCTTCCGAGTTGAATAAATCCAAGCTGTAATTTGCCGCGTCTACCACCGTAATAATCGAATCTAGACGAGTCAAATCGCGTAATTCTGTACCCAAAAATGTCAACGCGACTGGTAGGGGATCTGCTAATCCAGTTGTTTCTACAACTAGATAATCTAGCTTTTCTTCGCGTTCTAAAACTTTGTAAACAGCATCAACCAAATCATTATTAATGGTGCAACAAATACAACCATTACTCAATTCCACCATGTTTTCGCCAGTGGAAACAATTAACTCATTGTCGATACCAATTTCACCAAATTCATTAACTAAAACAGCGGTTTTCAAACCCTGTTGATTCGTGAGAATATGATTAAGTAAAGTCGTCTTACCACTACCGAGAAAGCCAGTAATAATTGTTACTGGCAAGCCTTTTTTCGGCGCATCCATTGCTTGAGATTGGTCAGGAGTGACTGCTGATTGCATAGCGCTGTGTCAAAAAAAAATCAAAATTAAGGAATGTAGCGCAGATAGTCCAGAAAACACTAGCATAGGGATGCTGGACATCCGTCCTTTGCTGCTTACCCTATTATTACGTATCTTCTTATAAGAGCATTACTCTGTTATGACCCTAACCGTTTACAACACTCTCAGCCGTCGTCAAGAACCTTTTGAAACAGTCGAGCCAGGAAAGGTTAAGATGTATTACTGCGGCGTGACAGTTTACGATTATTGTCATTTGGGTCATGCCAGAGCTTGTATAGTTTGGGATGTAGTGCGTCGCTATTTGCAATTTATCGGCTATGAAGTGCGCTATGTCCAGAATTTTACTGATGTTGATGATCAGATTTTAAATCGAGCGCGGCAAGAACACTCAAAGATGGAGATGATCGCCGATCGCTTTATCAAAGCATATTTTGAGGATATGGCGCGGCTGAATGTCAAAGAAGCCTCAGAATATCCCCGCGCTACCCATACAATGAATGGCATAACTCGACTAATTCACGAGTTAGAAAACAAAGGCTACGCTTACCCAAGTAACGGTGATGTATACTACTCAGTGCGTCAGTTTCCTGAGTATGGCAAGCTTTCTGGACGCAAATTAGAAAATTCCCAAGCTGGTGCGAGTGGACGAGTTGATTTAGAAGATCCAGAGTATCAGCGCAAAAAAGATTCAGTTGATTTTGCTTTGTGGAAAGCTGCAAAACCCGATGAACCCGCTTGGGAATCACCTTGGGGTAAAGGTCGTCCAGGATGGCATATTGAATGTAGTGCAATGGTACGCGATCGCCTTGGGGAAACTATCGATATTCACGCTGGTGGGGAGGATTTAATTTTTCCCCATCATGAAAATGAAATTGCCCAATCCGAAGCAGTCACAGGCAAACCGTTATCTCGCTACTGGATGCATAACGGCATGGTGAAGGTAGATGGCGAAAAAATGTCCAAATCTTTAGGTAATTTTACCACGATTCGCGACTTACTGAATCGAGGCGTTGACCCGATGGCAGTGCGGTTATTTGTGCTGATGGCACAATATCGTACACCAATTGATTTTACCGACGAAGCAATTCAAGCAGCAACAAACGGTTGGCACACCTTGAAAGAAGGTTTGCTTTTTGGGTATCAATACGGTGAAAAGCTCGGCTGGAGACAGGGGGACAAGGGGACAGGGGGACAAGGGGACAATTCTTTCTCCCCACTCCCCACTGTTGTAGAGACGCCATTAATCGCGTCTCTACTCCCTGAAATTATTGAACGTTTTCAAGAAGCTGTAAATAATGACTTTAATTTCCCTGGTGGTTTAATAGTGCTATTTGAATTAGCCAAAGAATTACGTCGCGAAGGAAATATTTTTGTTCATGAAGGGAAAACCGAAGTATCACCTTTGGAGTTACTCAAACAGTGGCAAACACTTCTTCGTTTGGCTGGTGTTTTAGGTTTAGAAGCCGAGATGAAAGCAGAAAAATCTGTGAGTGACGGTTTAAGCGATGCAGAAATTGAAGCGAAAATTCAGGAAAGACAAGATGCACGGATTGCGAAGAATTTTGAATTAAGCGATCGCATTCGTGATGAACTGCTTCAATGCGGAATTACCCTGATTGATAGCCGTGAAGGAACCCGCTGGCATCGGAATTAAAAGTTAGGAGTCAGCAGTCAGCAGTCAGGAGTTTTCTAATCAACAACCAACAATTAACAACTAACTTTAATTATGTGGTCTGAATTAACAAAAATCATCGCTTCTCTGAATATCCCCGCTGATTGGGTTGGTATCAGAGCCGTCAAGGAAAATAACTATAACTGTTATGTTCGAGATGCCTTACCGCAAACAAACGGCAAATCCTCGACTATGGGAGTGATGCTGGAAGTTTTGGTTAATGGTTGTCTCGGTTACGCTGCTACCAATTCCCTGGATCTTGCCAGCTTGCAAGCTGCTGCGGAAAAAGCGTATAAACAAGCACTTGCCGCAAGCGAATGGTGGATATATCCCTTCAGTGCAAAACAACGCCCGAAAGTCGTTGGTGAATATATCTCTCCTTTTCTAAAACCGTTAGATGCACTGAGTCCCAGAGAAATAAACGATATACTTATCCGCATTTGCAAAACTCTAAAAGTTGACGATAAAATAGTCCAAACCACAGCAACCACCACCACCACCGAAAAAGAAACGTGGTTTATCAGCAGTAACGGTTCGGAGGTCTATCAAAAAATATTATCCTTAGGCACTCATTACGGAGCCACAGGACAAGATGGAGCGATCGTGCAGCAGCGCAGTAATAACGGTTGGCAAGCACACTGTTACCAAGGTGGCATGGAACTGTTAAGAGAAGAAGAATTATGGCAACGGGTGCAGCAAATTGGCGAACAAGCAATAGAACTATTGACAGCAGACGAATGCCCGTCCACGCGCACCAACTTAGTTTTAGCGCCAGACCAAATGATGCTGCAAATTCATGAAAGTGTGGGACATCCTTTAGAAATCGATCGCATTTTAGGAGATGAGCGCAACTACGCCGGCGGCAGCTTTGTCAAAAAAAGTGACTTTGGGAACTTAGTATACGGTTCTGAGTTAATGAACATCACCTTCGATCCCACCGTACCCGGAGAGTTTGCCAGCTATAACTTTGATGATACTGGGGCAGTGGCAACACGAGAGTACTTAATTAAAGAAGGCGTACTTCAGCGCGGTGTAGGCAGCTTAGAAAGCCAAGCTAGAGCCAGTGTCCCAGGAGTTGCGTGTGCGCGTGCTTCTTCATGGAATCGACCACCGATTGATCGCATGGCAAACTTGAATTTAGAACCAGGAAACGCCACCTTTGACGAAATCATCGCCGACATAGAACACGGCGTTTACATGGAATCTAACCGTTCTTGGTCAATTGATGACCAACGTTATAAATTTCAGTTTGGTTGCGAATACGCCAAATTAATCGAAAACGGCAAACTCACCAAAACCCTCCGCAATCCCAATTATCGAGCCACCACACCCGAATTTTGGCAAAGCTTAATCAAACTAGGAAACTCCTCTAATTGGCAAATGTACGGCACAGCTTACTGTGGAAAAGGAGAACCAAATCAAGCGATTTCCGTAGGACATGGTTCACCCATTTGTCTATTTGCTAACGTCGAAGTCTTTGGCGGAGGCGCCTAAAAAAGATAAGGGGACAAGGAGGACAAGGAGGACAAAGAGGTACTTTGAATTTGTCTCCCCACTCCCCCACTCCCCACTCCCCACTCCCCAAAAAATGCTTATGAAAATTGACGAATTATCAACTTTAGAAATCAGCTTTAATCGATTGATTGAAACTCTGCTAAATAAAAAAGCAGATAGCGAACACTTCACCATAAAACTATACGGCGAACGTAGTCAATTTACGCGGTTCAATCACGCCAAAGTGCGACAAACTGGTTGTGTTGCTGATGGTTGGATCGAACTCAATTTGATGCAAGATCAGCGCAACAGTTTTCGACAGTTTCCCTTTACAAGCAATTGGGAAATAGATTGGCAAGCAGCATACAACGCTCTCAAAGAACTCAGGGAAGAACTGCCTTATTTACCTGCCGATCCGTATCTCGTATTGCCATCAGGAACAAATACGAGCCGAGAAATACATTCGGGTAAATTATTGGCAGCAGAAGCGGTAGTACCAACCGTACTAGAACAAGTTGCCGAATTGGATTTTGCCGGGATATATGCAGGGGGTTCGGTAATTCAAGGTTATGGTGATTCTAGCGGTCAAAAACATTTATTTGCAACCGATACTTTTACCTTAGATTATTCTATTTTCACGACTTCGGGACAAGCTGTAAAAGGCACTTTTGCTGGAAGTGATTGGGATTCAACTGCTTATACGGCGAAAATCAGCGAAGCGAAAAGGCAAATAGAACTGCTTTCACATTCACCTAAAGAATTGCCACGAGGAAATTACAAAACTTATTTTGCACCGTCGGCTGTTTCTGATTTATTAATGATGCTTTCTTGGGGTGGTGTCAGCGAAGCTGATATTCAACAAGGAAATAGTGCAATGGCAGCAATATCGCGTCAAGAAAAACAACTTTCTCGGTTATTTAATTTGAAAGAAAACTTTCAACGCGGCTTAGTGCCGCGATTTAATGAATGGGGAGAAATGGCAGCGCCGGAAATTCCTATAATTGAAAAAGGTATGTTAGTAAATACCTTGGTGAATTCTCGCACGGCTAAGGAATATGAAAAAAATGCGAATGGTGCGAATGGAAATGAGTCATTACGTGCGCCAGAATTGAGTATGGGAAATTTAGCATTTGAGGAGATTTTGCCAAGTTTAGGTACAGGGTTATATGTATCGAATTTACATTACTTGAATTGGAGCGATCGCCCAACTGGTAGAATCACAGGCATGACTCGTTATGCTTGTTTTTGGGTGGAAAAGGGAGAAATTATTGCTCCTATTGAAAATCTGCGTTTTGATGAAAGTCTCTACCGTTTTTGGGGAGAAAATTTGATAGACTTCACCAATTTTCAAGAATTCATTCCCGAAGTCGGAACATACGAAAGTCGTCAACTCGGTGGTAGTATGGTTCCTGGGATGTTGGTAGAAGATTTCACTTATACTCTTTAAATGTATCGCGCAAAATTGCAAACCACACATATTGTAGAGACGTTCCGCCGGAACGTCTCTACGGGTGATATTATCTATTTCTATAAACTGCGTTAATCACAATATCTTTAATGCCAAAATAAATAATTATCAGAAATGATAGAACTTGCCCAAACTGAAGAATTGGATCTAACCGCCAACCTTGAAATATCAAAATTACCCCAGATAAAAACATCAAAACTGGTATAAATATCGCCTGTATAATATAAAGTGATAAAGCCCAATTAGTCAATCTAGTTGCTCTTTGAACTAGAAAAAATACCATCAAAATTAAGTAAATTGCACCCAGTAAAACATGAATAATTCCTAGTAAGCTTGCTATGTTTAATCCAATATTAACTTGGGCTAAAGTAAACATTTATGAATAATTCTGTTTAATTAAAACCAATTGTGGTAAGGCAACCTAATACTTTTATTAACTTACAGGTTTATTTCTTCTTACCGGGAGATGAATTGCGTTGTGGTGGGGTGTCTGGGTACAGTTGTTCGCGTCCGTTGCGGATGACTCGCAACATATCGCTGAGGTTTTGCTCGATATTTTCTAGGACACTATCGGCATAAGTATCGGCGCCATTTTCAATTTCTTGAGCTTGAGCGATCGCTTGTTGCCGAATATCCTCCAACTCTTGCTGACAAGCACGTCGCTTGCGCTCAATTTCTGCAAGGGTGTCTTCCATCATCGCATCACATTCTTGCTGCACTTCTTGCCGAAGCATCTGCGCTTCTCTTTCTGCTTGTCGGATAATGTCGCTTTCAGCTAGAATTTGCGCTCTTTTGGCTTGTGCTGCCTCTACAACTTGCTGTCCATATTCTTCTGCTTCCAGCAGAATTTCTTGCTTCTGTTCGATAATTGCGGCAGCTTCTTGAAAAACAGATGGCAAAGAAACTCGAATAAAATCAAGCTGATCCAGCAGCTTTTCTTCATCCACTAACGTGCGTCGCGTCAAAGGAATGTGGAAACTAGAAAGAATCATTTCCTCTAAGCGGTTGAGTTCCTGCTGAATTTCTACACTTCCCATTCCTGAAGCGTCTCCATAGGAGTTTGGGTCGGCAAACTCCTGAGGTTCTGGGTTGCTTCCGTTTTGATTGGGTTCGATACTGTCTGTTGGTGAGCGTAGCATTGGTATATATCTAAAGCGACGTGCGGGGGAACAAGATGATCGATAGAGCCACCAAACCTTGCAATCTCTTTTACTACACTACTACTTAAAAAACTATACTCGTTTGAGGTAGCCAGAAAAACAGTTTCTATTTGAGTAGAAAGGGTTTTATTAGTATGAGCCATTTGTAGCTCTACTTCAAAGTCGGAAACCGCCCGTAAACCCCGTAGCAAAACTTGTGCTTGCTGCATTTGGGCATAATTGACGGTTAGACCATCGAAGCTGTCTACTTCTACATTAGGTAGATGTGCAGTTGAAAGACGAATCTGTTCTATGCGTTGTTGCACACTAAACAGTGGCATTTTGTTCGGGTTACGTAGCACAGCCACAATCACACCTTCAAACAACCTACTACCACGTTGAATCAAGTCAAGGTGTCCTAAGGTGATGGGGTCGAAACTACCCGGATAAATGGCAATCACAATTTTAGATGCCTCACAGTTGTTTAGGTGATTATATCTAAACTCGATTGATAGATCGCGAACCGCAATTTTTACTTTAGAAATAAAGGTGATAATTTTGCGCCTAAGACCTTTAGACTAGAAGTCTGATGAAGCAATAAATATCCTAAACCCGAAAATTCAAACTTACTTTTCCTTTGATTGTCTATCCTATTTTGTCAACCCAAGGCGACTTAAAATCAATTCTATGGATGAGAACACAATATTTCGCTTGTGTCAACCTCTGGTATATAAATGCTCATCAACTAAGAGCATAGACTTAGGAAAAATATATTCTTTAGTTAACTTAGGCAGATGCAACTCTTGCCTACTGTAATGCACACACTGATTATTATCATTTTTTAGGTACTTTTGCATGGCACTGGATTTTTCCGCCTTGCCTTTGGCGTTTCAATTTACTTCTCCAGGACCGATTCTATTTAAAATCGGATTTTTAACTATCCGCTGGTATGGCTTATTGATTGCCTCAGCGGTGCTAATTGGCGTTAGCCTCTCTCAGTATTTGGCAAAGCGCCGTAATGTCAATCCAGAATTGCTGAGTGATTTGTCAATTTGGCTGGTGATTGGGGCAATTCCCGCCGCACGCATATATTACGTTTTGTTTCAGTGGGCAGAATATGCCCAGCATCCAGAACGCATCATTGCCATTTGGCAAGGAGGTATTGCGATTCATGGTGCAATTATTGGTGGGGTTATAGCGGCGTTAATTTTTGCCAAACTTAAACAAGTTTCTTTTTGGCAATTAGCAGATTTAGTAGCACCTTCGCTGATTTTAGGACAAGCGATCGGGCGTTGGGGCAATTTTTTCAACTCTGAAGCTTTTGGTGGTCCTACCAATTTACCTTGGAAGCTATACATTCCACCAGAACGTCGTCCCCCAGAGTTGGCTAGTTTTGAGTATTTCCATCCCACTTTTCTTTACGAATCTCTGTGGGATTTAATGGTTTTCGCTTTGCTGATAAGTTTATTTTTTCGGAGTTTGCGATCGCAACCACGCCTCAAAGTAGGCACGCTATTTATGGTTTACTGGGTAGCTTATAGCTTAGGACGGTTTTGGATCGAAGGTCTGAGGACTGATAGCTTGATGCTCGGACCACTAAGAATCGCACAATTGGTAAGTTTAACGGGAATTCTCTTAGGATTAGCTGGGCTAGCTTGGCTTTACTTAGCTAAACGTCCTTTACCTGATGTAGTTTCTACACCGAATGGAGATGGGGAGATGGGGACGTAGGGGGATGGGGAGACAAGGGGGACAAGGGAGACAACTACCAACTAATTCTAACTCCTAACTCCTGACTCCTAACTCCTAACTCCTGACTCCTAACTCCTGACTAAAAATAAAAAATGCCCCAGAGTTTTCTCTAGGGCTTAACCAGGGTGCATCTACCACTCATCTCTACTAGGCAAAGAGTATTTATCCGGAAGGATATTGAAAAAATGCCAAAAAAAATTTTTTGCTAAATTATCGTGTGCCTGATTTATGAGTGATTGTACTGTAAATTCAAGTAATAAAGAGTATGGTCATTTTTTATTACCAGCAGTATATATTGTGGGGGCAGGTCCCGGCGATCCTGATTTACTAACGGTAAAGGCGCAGAAACTGCTGAAGCGTGCTGATGTGATTTTATTTGCGGATTCTTTAATTCCTGAAGAGATTTTAGAACTTTGCCGTGATGATGCGGAGATTATTCAAACAGCGAATAAGACTTTAGAAGAGATTTTGCCAATAATGATACAACGAGTGCGATCGCATAAATCTGTGGTTCGTCTTCATTCTGGTGATCCGAGTCTTTATAGTGCCATCCACGAACAGATGCAGCTTTTGGCTTCGTCAGATATTCCCTTTGAAGTTATACCAGGTATCAGCGCTTTCCAAGCCGCTGCCGCTAAACTGAAAGTTGAGTTAACCGTTCCTGGTTTAGTTCAAACCATCATCCTCACCCGCATCAGCGGACGTACAGAAGTTCCCCCAACAGAAGAATTATCCAGCCTCGCACAACACCAAGCTAGTCTTTGTCTGTATCTGAGTGCGCGTCATGTGGCGTCTTCCCAAGCCAAATTACTAGAACACTACCCGGCTGATACCCTAGTAGCAATTTGCTATCGAATCGGTTGGCAAGATGAAAAAATTCTGGTTGTCCCCCTTGACAAAATGGCAGATTGTACCATTGAGGAAAATCTAATTCGCACTACATTATATGTAATTAGTCCTGCACTTTCGGAAAGTGTGGGAAAAGCGCGATACTCCAAAGGAGTTGGTTTGCGATCGCATTTATATCATCCCGAACATAATCATCTGTTTCGCTCGTCTTTGCAGTGAAAAGAGGGGAACGGGGGAGAGGGGAGAGAATGAGAGTAGTATTTTTAACAACGACCCACCACTAACGCGGTTTGTAAGTAAAGAAAATTGTTTGCACTTGCCTGTGCAATTTTGAGAAGCGATTTTTTGATCTATTCTGGAGGAGAAGGCATCGAAAAAGCGCGGAGAATCATTGTTGTGAAGTTGCAGCGACCGATTTTAGTGGGAGGATTGGGACTATCCTTTTCTCTATGGATTTTAGAAAATATGCATCATTCAATGGTGCAGGTAGGATTTGGTTTATTGAGTCTGGTAGCAGTTGGTGGTGGTTTGTGGTTATTTAAGCCAAATCGCGGCAAAAATGCCTCTGATATCTTTGATGGTATGCCTGTAAATCGGGCTAGAGTAGAAGAAGCGATCGCACTGACTGAAGTCGTAATTAACCGACTTGCAAGCGAAGCGGAAAACCATCTAGCCTTAGGGACACTGCGAGAACAAGTTAATCAATTATTCTTTGAATTAGATAGAAAAGAAATTAAACTAGCTGTTACTGGTGGAAAGTCAGTAGGTAAAACCACCTTAATTAAAGTTCTACGGAAAAATTTCGCATCTGCACAATTCAAGGAAACAGCACCTTTGTTTGTAGAAGCGGGCGAAAAGTCAGAAAATGAAGCAGAAGTTAATCAATCTGATTTTGTTCTGTTTTTGACAAACGGCGATTTGACAGATTCAGAATTTCAAAGCTTACAGCAGCTAAAGGCCGCAAATCAAGCTGCAATGCTGGTTTTTAACAAACAAGACCAGTATTTACCAGACGAACGGCAGAGCGTGTTGCTGTCGTTGAAACAACGGATGCAGACGAATGTAGTCGCAACAGCGGTGTCTCCTTTGCCCATCAAGGTGCGGAAGCATCAAGAAGACGGTTCCGTGCAAGAATGGATGGAACAACCGGCGGCAGATATTCAGCAGTTAACGCAGCAGTTAAATGAGATTGTCGCACAACAAGGACAACAACTTGTATGGACAACGACGATGAGAAAAGCGAAGTTGCTGAAAGCTGATGCGAAGAATTTGTTAAATGGGGTGAGACGCGATCGCGCAACTCCCATAATAGAACAATATCAGTGGATAGCTGCGGCTGCGGCATTTGCTAACCCAGTACCAGCACTGGATATCTTGGCAACAGCGGCAATTAATGCCCAAATGGTGATGGATTTGGGTGGTATCTACCAGCAGAAATTTTCTCTAGAACAAGCGCAAACCGTAGCTGGTGCGATGGGAAGTTTGATGCTGAAACTCGGTTTGGTAGAACTTTCTACGAAAGCTGTAAGCACTGTCCTCAAGAGTAACGCTGTCACCTTTGTTGCTGGTGGTGTCGTGCAGGGTGTGAGTGCAGCTTATCTTACCAGAGTAGCAGGTCTTAGCTTAATCGAATATTTCGAGCAGCAGGAAATTGCCTTAAATTCGGAAGGTGGTTTGAATTTAGATAAATTGCGGCAAACTTTGCAAAATGTCTTTGTGCAAAATCAGCAAATTGGTTTTTTGCAAGGGTTTGTTAAGCAAGGTGTGAAGCGTTTGTTACCAGAAGTACAGCCTGAAGTTATTAGTGGTTAAAAGCTAGGCTGAGACTTCCCCGGAGGAGTCTCAAGCAGTTTCTCATGCTGTGGCTGGACTGGGGAAAATGACTAAGAATCATATAGAACTTAGAAGGAAGAGATACTTCAAGCTCAGTTCACAAATCGCTCAGTTGGATAATGCACAATTGCATTCTCTGTTTGACAATAGTGAGTCAAATGAGTCAAGTACGGGTTGGGGGATAAATCACGCCATCGTCCTTGGGCAATCCAAGGTCTTTGTGAAACGTGTTCCAGTTACGAACATCGAATATGACAACCTGTTCTCCACGAAAAACCTCTATGACCTGCCGACTTACTGTAATTACGGCTTCGGTTCCACTGGTTTTGGGGTCTTCCGTGAACTTGTGACACATATCAAGACCACCAATTGGGTATTGGAGGGGGCGATCGCCACCTTCCCACTGATGTACCATTATCGGATTATTCCGTTCTCTGGGCAGCGTGCGGATGTGGATAGGTCGCGTCTAAAAGCTTATGTGGAGTACTGGGGCAATAGTGCGAACGCTGGGAATTATGTGTTAGATAGAGCGATCGCCAACTATGAGTTAGTTCTGTTCCTAGAGTACATACCGCATGTTCTGGAAACATGGCTGCTCTTAAACCCCAACAAACTCCAGAAACCCCTGGATGACTTACGCACGACGATTGACTTTTTGAGGACGAAGGGAATCATCCACTTCGACGCACATTTTCGCAACATCCTCACCGACGGTGAGCGGACATATTTGACCGATTTTGGTTTGGTACTTGACAAGAGTTTTGCGTTGACTTCATATGAACAGTCTTTCTTTGAGGAGAACACATTTTACGACTACGGAGAAGTCCTGCGGAATCTTGGACACCTTATTCGACCAACTTATGATTCATCTTCGGAGAACGATCAACGCAGGATAATGGAAAAATATGGCATCAAAGAAGGCTTAAAACCTTATGTACTGCGGTCTATATTACTCGACAACATTGAGCAGATCCAGGCTGACGGGGATATGAAGTTAGATGAGTTTTATGTTGCCAGCATAGTCAAATACCGAAACATCATTGCGCTGATGCAAGACTTCTTTTCTGATATGTGGGAAAATAACAAGAAGGACACGAAACTTCATCACGCAAAACTACAGCTATTACTCAAAGAAACGGGGTTTCTTCCTAGTACTGAATCCCACGTCTAAGGGACAACTTGTTTTGTCCGACAGTCGAAAATCTAAGAGATATGACAGAAACTCTAACTCTTTGTTGACAGCAACAGCCGCTCCTAATTGAGCGTGAGAAATCCGTGTTTTCAGTTCACTCACAAAGTCATCAGAACCGAGGATATCAGAGGTGCTAGCTTGTGATAAATCGAATTTATCTTCTTTTGGCATAAACGAGAAATTAGCAGCGGAATATGGCGCTAATATACTTTAGTTTAAAGTAAGCAACGTTAATGTGATGACTTTTGATCACCCTAAAATTTTCTCCTTTTTTGCCGGCTCTGGTTTCCTTGATTTAGGTTTTGAAAACAACGGTTTTAATATTGTTTATGTAAATGAACTTTTTTCCCCTTTTATGTCAGCATATCGCTATTCACGGCAGGCTCTCAATCTGCCATTAGCGAAATACGGATATCATTATGGGGAAGAAGCAGATGTAACCAAACTTATTGAAGGTTTACCAGCACAACGTCTACAAGAGTTAGTAAAAGACTGCCGCAAGTCTAATAATATAATTGGTTTTATTGGTGGTCCTCCCTGTCCTGATTTTTCTGTGGGTGGTAAAAACAAAGGACGCTTGGGAGATAATGGTAAACTTTCGGCTTCCTATGTTGAATTAATTTGCCAACAGCAACCTGATTTATTTTTATTTGAAAACGTCAAAGGATTGTGGAAAACTACAAAACATCGTTTATTTTTTGAAGCGCTGAAACAACAATTGCAGGAAGCTAGTTATGTATTAACAGAGCGGTTAATTAATGCGATTGAATATGGTGTCCCTCAAGATAGAGAAAGAATTCTTCTTATAGGTTTCCGAAAAAAACTTATTCAAGATATGGGAATAATACTTCATAGTGAAAATATTCTTCCTGAAGGTACTTTTCCTTGGAAAAAAAACATTATGTATCCTCAAGATAAAGTCTTTTCTTACCCTTGGGGGATGCGTGAAGCATTCAAAGAAGATTCTATAGTGTTATGTCCTGATGGAATTCCTCAAGAATTAACAGTTGAATACTGGTTTAGAAAGAATGATGTGTTAAATCATGCCAATTCAAAACACTATTTTCAACCTAGGGCTGGTATTACAAGATTTGCTGTTGTTGATGAAGGAGATGACTCTAAAAAGTCTTACAAACGTCTTCACAGATGGCGTTATTCTCCCACAGCTTGTTATGGCAATAATGAAGTACATTTACATCCCTACAAAGTTAGAAGAATCTCTGTAGCGGAAGCTTTAGCGATACAATCTTTGCCGGCAAATTTTGTGCTTCCTGAGAATATGACGTTGACGAATATGTTTAAAACTATTGGTAATGGTGTACCGTATCTAGCTGCAAAAAAATTAGCGCAAACTATCCTTGACTTTTTAGCAACAGGCGATGGTCGTAAGGAAAGCGAGCTAGAGGGCGATACCTACGGAAAGGCGCGAGGTGAGCGATCGCAACGCTTTTTATCTTCCTAGCCTGACTAGTGCCGAATGTCAATTTAAACACTAAGAGTAATAAAGAGCGAAACTATCCCCAAAACGAAATCATCTGCCACATACTCAGGAAAAATGTCATGAATTATGGTTTAATTTAATAAAAATGTCTTTAATGATTCTAAATAAAGTTTAATAATCAATTACTGGTAAAAGTAACAATGGCAGCAGATTATCCAGACATTGATATTGCGCCATACATCGATCATACGCTGCTGATGCCTACGGCTACAAGCGAACACGTTAAGCAATGGTGTGAAGAAGCAGACAGATTTGGGTTTGCAGCGGTTTGCGTCTACCCCGTGTATGTCAAGCAAGCAGCGGAACTCCTGCACGGCAAAAGTCCTAAAGTCTGTACGGTGATTGGCTTTCCTTCTGGGGCAACGACTTCAGCTGTAAAGCTATTTGAAGCTCAAGAAGCACTAGAAAATGGTGCTTTTGAGTTGGATGTGGTAATTAATTTGGGGTGGTTGAAAGCTGGCAAAACTGAGGAAATACACCAAGAAATTGCCGAAATTTGCGAAGCCGCGGATGGAAATGTCAAGGTAATATTGGAAACTAACCTGCTGACGGATACGGAGAAAGGTGTGGCAGCAGAAATAGCTATGGATGCAGGGGCGTCATTTCTCAAAACCTGTACAGGTTGGAACGGTGGTGCGACAGTGGCAGATGTACAATTTTTGAAAGAAGTGGCACGAGAAAGAGTGGGAATTAAAGCTTCAGGAGGAATTCGTACCGCCTCGCAAGCTTTAGACTTGATCGTAGCGGGTGCAACTAGATTAGGCACGTCTCGCGGTATCGATTTGATCCGCCAGCGCGATACTCTGGAAAAGAGAGAGTAGTCAAAAGTCACGGATTCAAAAGTCAAAAATCCAAAGTCAAAGGGTTTTTGACCATTGGCTGTTGACTATTGATTATTGACTCTTGATTATTGACCAATGAGTAATGAGTAGAACTTATAAAGCAACTGGGATTAATCTGAAAACTCAGGCGTTTGGCGAAGCCGATAGACTAGTGACAATTTTGACACGAGAGTTCGGTTTGATTAGAGCAATTGCTCCAGGGGCACGCAAGTCAAAATCAAGCCTTGGTGGTAGGAGTGGGATGTTTGTTGTAAATGAACTACTGATTGCCCAAGGGCGATCGCTTGACAAAATTACACAAGCACAAACTATAAAAACTTATCCAGGTCTTGGTAAAGACTTGGCAAAACTGGCTGCTAGTCAGTATTTAGCAGAAATAGTATTATGTCAAGCTCTAAGCGAACAACCCCAAGAGGAATTGTATGAGTTATTCAATGAACATCTGGGTAGGTTGGAAGCGATACCCACCACAGAGGTAAAAAGTATTTTCGCTCATCTGGCACATGCGGTATTTCACCTTTTAGCGAATTCAGGACTCACCCCCCAAGTGCAAGTTTGTTGCTTGACTCAGCATCCCCTAATACCAGACTTTTCAGACCCCAACCCTCAGGTAGGCTTTAGTGTCTCTGCTGGTGGAACAGTTAGTTTACAAGCCTTGGAGCGCTTGCGAAAAGAAGGGGAGAGGGAGAGGGGGGGACAAGGGAGACAAGGGGAAATTTCTTCCCCTGCTCCCCCTGCTTCCCCTATCCCCCCATCTTCGTCAGCCTACGAAACCATTGTTCATCGTCAAGAAATACCAGTGCTTTCTAAAAAACTAAATGCGACAGAACTGGCTATGCTCCAGCAGTTGTCGCAACCAGAGATAATGCCTATTGATGCTGCCAATGATGGCTGGTCATCTGTTGAGCAAATTTTGCGATTATATGCTCAATATCATCTTGATCGTCCTATTCGCTCCGCTGCTTTGATCGATTCTTATTTTGCTGCCAACTATGATGCAACCGTCTGATTTAGAACCAAAAATATTGCCGATGTCACCCAGTCACGGCAAAAAACAGAATAGGACACCTAATTCGTCATTACCACCACACCTTAGTGCTGTTCCCGACTTGAGGTGCGATCGCATGTATAGCCAAGAAATGTCTCCAGACGTTTCTCAAAACCAGAAAAATTTGTCAAACTCGGAAATACCAAAAAGCGATCTCACAAAAGGTGACGCAAAAAACATAAGTGAAAATGGCTTCATTGATGCCTTTGAGCATAAAGCATTAACCTCTACAAATGGCAAAGAACTACCAGATAAAAGTGAAGCAGTATCAAGTGATGTTCAACAGGGTTTTTTGCCTGTATTGAAAAATTCTAATTTTTTAGCTCTTTGGGGTGGTCAAGTTTTCTGCCAATTGGCAGATAAAGTATATTTGGTGCTGATGATTGCCCTAATAAATACTCAGTTTCAAGCAAGCGATCAAAGTATTAGCGGTTGGGTATCAGCGCTGATGATGACTTTTACCATTCCTGCGGTGCTGTTTGGTTCTCTTGCGGGTGTATTTGTAGACCGCTGGTCAAAAAAGACAGTGCTAGTAGCAACAAATTTTTGGCGCGGTATTTTGGTTTTGGCAATTCCGATGCTGCTGTGGTTAACTCATGATTGGAAACCAATCGGAGTCTTGCCAGTTGGTTTTTGCATGATTTTAGTTGTAACTTTTTTGGTTTCGACGCTGACGCAGTTTTTTGCACCAGCAGAACAGGCAGCGATTCCTTTGGTAGTAAAAGAGCAAGATTTACTCTCGGCTAACTCACTGTATACGACAACGATGATGGCATCGGTGATTATCGGGTTTGCAGTCGGGGAACCGCTGTTAGCTTTAGCCGACCATGTTTGGCAGCTAATTGTTGGTGGTAGTGGGGGATTGGGTAAAGAACTTTTGGTAGGTGGTAGTTATGCGATCGCTGGCATAATTTTGTTACTTCTGTCAACTAACGAAAAACCTCACTCAGATCAAGCAGAATATCCCCATGTTTTTGCCGATCTGCGCGATGGTTTTAAGTATCTAGGAGAAAATTATCGCCTTCGCAATGCCCTAATTCAACTCATTATCTTATTTTCTGTCTTTGCCGCCTTAACTGTTCTTGCCGTTCGCATGGCAGAAATAATTCCCAACTTAAAAGCCTCGCAATTCGGTTTTTTACTCGCATCTGGTGGTGTTGGTATAGCTCTTGGGGCAACCATTCTTGGTCAATTTTGTCAACGCTTTTCTTATACCCAATTAAGTGTATTTGGATGTATGGGTATGACAGCATCCTTGATTGGTTTGTCGATATTCACAACACAGTTATGGATTATCCTTTTATTAATAGCGTTCTTGGGTGTCTGTGGAGCGTTAGTCGGTATCCCCATGCAAACAGCGATCCAAAGCGAAACCCCACCAGAAATGCGTGGTAAAGTTTTTGGTCTGCAAAACAATGTGATTAATATTGCCCTCACTTTACCCTTAGCATTGGCAGGTGTCGCAGAAACATTCGTTGGATTACAATCTGTATTTTTGGGATTAGCAGTGATCGTCTTTTCAGGTAGTATATTAACCTGGTATAAGTTCTCTGACTAGTTATCAAAAAAAAGAGTTATTATTCACTCTTCTGACATTATCAATTATTTACTGAAAGCTTTTGTTTTCGTGCTAAACTGAAGTCAATAATGATTTAGCAGGTACTTGCTGGGAATAAAGCTGACATTAACCAGAGGCGATACATCGCATCTATGTAAGTTGTTATGAACTTATTAAGAATTAACA